>CAZRQN010000021.1:0-32062 GCA_964602115.1 uncultured Rhodobacterales bacterium | reverse complement strand
ACCAGCCGCACGACCTCGCGCCGCACCACCGACTTCGCCCCGCGCTTGCGCGCTTCGGCCGGATCCTCGACCTGCTCGGCGACCGCGACGCGGAATCCCTTGCGGATCAGGGTCAGAAGATAGCCTTCGGCGGCATGTACCGGCACGCCGCACATCGGGATCGGCTTGCCAAGATGAAACCCGCGCCGGGTCAGGGCGATGTCCAGCGCCTCGGCGGCGGCGGCCGCGTCGTCGAAGAACATCTCGTAGAAATCGCCCATCCGGTAGAAGAGCAGCGCCGTCGGATAGCCGGCCTTGATCTCCAGGTACTGCGCCATCATCGGCGTGACGCTGTCCTCACTCACGGCCCCACCCCGCGACCCGGCCTGCGGAAACTGCGCTGGCTCATTCCGTGGTAAAGGTCCGGGTGCTCATCGCCACCGTTCCGCCGGCCGCATCCAGCGCGCGCAGGGCGGCAGCGAAGCCGGCTGCCGGCTCGATCATCGGCCGCAGCCCGTCGAAGATCGGCACCTGCGCCTGCAGCACCACCACCATCCCCTGGCCGCGCGCGCTGTCGTCCAGAACCACCCCCACCTTGGCAGCCCCCCGCGACTCGGCATCCGGCCAGGCGACCCGGGCCGAAACCGCGCCGGACCGCACACCGCGCAAATCCACCACCGCATTGTCCCGCCGGTTGAGATTGGGCAGCAGGTGAAACACCGTCCCGCCCGGCTCGATCAGCGTTACCCAGAGATAGCCGCGCGTCACATCCGCCGGCAAGTCGAGGTCGATGACCGGCGTATCCCCGGCCCGGTAGCGGCCGGAGGGATTGGCGCCCACGCCCGAAGGATCGACAAAGGACAGGCCGATGCCGCTGGCCGGAAGTCCGGAACCGGCGGCAAGCACGGCGCAAAGCGCCGCCGGAAGCACATCCGCATCGACCCGCACCGGACGGTCCCCCGCCATCGCGGTCAACGCATCGCGAATGTCGTTGCGGGTTGCCTCGGCGGCGACATGGCCGCGCACCGTGACTTCCGCCGCCAGCGGCCAGCCGCCCGCCGCAGCGGCATCCGCCGTCAGCACGCCGCAATCGGCCCGCGCCGAAAGGAGCGCCGTCACCGCGCTCTCGGCCAGAAGCCGGGGGCCGAGCACGATCTCCGCCTTCACCGCCAGCGAGGGCGCGCCAGCCTCGACCCGGGCCTTCACCGCATCGCGTTCCGCCCGATCAAGCGTCAGGCCGCTGACGCTGGCCGCATTGTCGCTGACCTCGACCGACCACTCGGGAAGCGGCGCCACCGCGTCGATCAGCGCCGTCACCTCCGAAGACCAGGCCTCGGCAATCGCGCCCCTGGCCAGGGCCAGTTCGGCGCTGCCGCCGTCCTTGGCCGCCCGCGCCGCGATTGCCGCCCGTGCCGCCTCGTTCGGCGCGTAGCCCACCGCCGTGACCTTGCCGCCGTCGCTGCGCCCGGCCTTGAGCGTGAAGGGTGAAACCTGCGGCAGACGGGCGCCGAGGACGGCATCGACCAGTCCGGTCGTCCAGGCGCCCAGCCCGATCAGCCCGATCACCGCGATCGTCGCCAGGATCAGCACCCCGCGCCCGCGCGGCGCTGCAACGGGGTGCGGCGGAACCGCCGCCACGGGCGGCGCGGTGGAAAGACCCGCCACGGCGGCCGGAGGTGCGGTGCGCCCCGGAGGTGCGGTGCGTGCGGGAGGCATGGTTCCCGCAATCCGCGTCACGTCCGGCGGCGGCGTGGTGAAGATCCGCACGCCCGGCACCGTCGGCTGATAGTCCGGGGCGATGATCCGCAGCGCATCCACCGCAGTCTGGGTCCGGTGCGCCGGCTCCGGCGCCGACATGCTGTCGATGAAGCTCTTCAACGGCTCCGGCACGCCGGAGGTGTCGAGCGGCCGTTCCTTCTTCGCCAGCATCTCCACCGGATTGGCGCCGAGATCGGGCGAGCGGCCGCGATAGGCGGCCAGCAGGGTCGCGCCCAGGGCATAGAGGTCGGACCGCGCGTCGGTGCGGCCGTTCAGCTGCTCGGGTGCCGCATAGCTGTATTTTCCGGCAAATTCGTTGCCGACGATGGTTTCCGCGCCCGGCCGGTCGTCCTTGGCGATGCCGAAGTCGATGATGACCGCCTCTTCGGGCTTGCCGTCGCGCAGGATGATGTTGTCGGGGCTCAGGTCGCGGTGGACCACGCGCTTGGCATGGGCCGCCACCAGCCCCTCGGCGACGCGCGCCCCGATCGTCAGCAGATCGTCAGCCCCGACCGGCCCCATCCGCATCAGCTTGTCCAGCGTCGGGCCGTCCACATAGTCCATCACCAGGAAGACATGGCCTTCCGGGGTGCGGTAATTCTCCGAATAGCGCACCACCGCGTCGTGGCGCACGTCGCGGATCGCCTCTTCCCGGGTCATCAACCGCAGATAGGCCTCGTCGCGGCTGAGTTCGGCCTTCAGCACCTTGATCGCCACCACCCGGCCGGAGATCTCCGACCGCGCGCGATAGACCTCCGAGGTGCCGCCGCGCCCCAGCACCGCCTCGATCCGGTAGGTGTTGTTCAGCAGGTCGCCGACGCGGAACGTATCGCGGCTGCTGGAGCGTTCCGCCATGGCGCGACCGTCAGGTCCGGCGGCGGGCGGCGAAGGCCCGAACAGGATAGGTCGTCGGCAGCAACCGCATCGGAACTCCCTCCGGCGTCCACAGTCACGGGCAGGCCCGGGTATCGCACAGCCGGTCCCACCCGACAACGGCCTTCCCGGCGCAGGCGAGCCTGATGCGGAGGCCGCAGAGCCGCCCGCCGCCCGTTTTCTTTCGTCTTGTCGCGTGTATAGTGACCCCAGGTCAACGTCCCGGAACTCAGCCGTGCCGCCTCCAGCCCATCTTCAGAAGAACCTGCCCCCCGCCGCGCCGCCGCCGAAATCGCCGGACTGGATCGTGCCGGCGATCATCGTTGCCGTGGGTCTCGTGCTTGCGCCCGTCGCCTTTCTCGGGGTGCGCGCGCTCCTGTCCTCGGGCGGAACCATCGACGCCGGCACCGGCGCGGTCGATTCCAATGCCAGGATCGAGCTGGAAATGCTGCGCCAGCAGGTCGAGGATCTGCAGAACCGGATGAAGGCGGCCGAAGACCAGATCTCCGCCCTGGCCAGCCGCCCCGCGCCGGATACCGATGTCGCCGCGCTGAATTCGGGCGAGATCGGCAATATCAGCGGCGAGAACACCCTTCTCGACAGCTATGCCCAGGTGGTCCTGCTCGCCGGCCGGCGGATCAACAACGAGGGCATGACCGTGCCTTCGCCTGATTTCCAGGTGGCAACCTTTGGCATGCCGCGCGACTCGCTGTCGGACGACTGCGAGCCGATCACCAACGAGACGCTGAAGGCGCGGCTCGTGACCGAGGATGTCGGACCGATCCGGGTCTCGATGCTGAAACCGGCGGTGGAATCGCTGCATGTCGTCTTCGAGAAGATCAAGGCGGCGGACGAGGATCTCTACAAGCGCATCAACACCGCCGGCGCGCTCTGCGTCCGCCGGATCCGCGGCTCCTCGAACTCCGTCTCGTCGCATTCCTTCGGAACGGCGGTGGATCTCAACATCGACGGGGTGCTCGACACGCTGGGCGACGGCAAGACCCAGCTCGGCCTGACCATCCTGGCCGACTTCTTCCAGGCCGAGGGCTGGTTCTGGGGCGCCGCCTTTTCTCGCGAGGACTCGATGCATTTCGAAGTCTCGAAGGAAAAGATCGAGCAGTGGAAGGCCGAGGGCAAGATCTGATGCCCCCGGCGTTGCGGTAGGGTGCGTGCCCGCACGCACCCCCGCCTTTCTCAGGCAGCCCGTCTCGGCAGCCGCCAGTTCGGCCGCACCCAGTGGCAGGTATAGCCGTTGGGATGGCGCATCAGATAATCCTGGTGCTCGGGCTCCGCTTCCCAGAAGTCGCCGGCAGCCTTGACTTCAGTCACCACCTTGCGCGGCCACAGCCCCGAGACCTCGACATCGGCGATGGTCTGGTGCGCCACATGCTCCTGCTCGGGGCTGAGGAAGTAGATCCCCGACCGGTAGGAGGTGCCGATGTCGTTGCCTTGCCGGTTCAGTGTCGTCGGGTCGTGGATCTGGAAGAAGAACTCCAGAATCTCGCGATAGCTGACCATGCCGGGATCGAAGGTGATCTCGATTCCCTCGGCATGGGTGCCGTGGTTGCGGTAGGTCGCATTTGCGACGTCACCGCCGGTATAGCCCACGCGAGTCGAGATCACGCCCGGCAGGCGCCGGATCAGGTCCTGCATCCCCCAGAAACATCCGCCCGCCAGAATTGCACGCTCGGTCTCGGCCATGTCTTGCCTCCGCTTCCTGTCCGAAGATGAGCCGGCGGTGCGGACTTGCCAATCCCCCGGCGCCGGCCCCGACCTTTCGGCCGCTGCGCCGGAGATGTTTCGCCCACACGAAATCGTGCGTTCAGACCATGCGGATCGCATCCTTGGCCACGGCGAGCACATAGCCGCGCCGGGCGATGGTCTTGACGAGCAGCTCGCTGACCAGCTGGTTGCCCAGCGCATCCCGCAGCCGCTTCACCCGCGTCGCACCGGCGGCCTCGTCGCAATCGGCCTCGTTGCGCCCCGAGATCACCGCCTCGATCTGCGCGCCGGTCAGCACGTCGTCGTCCATCCGCGCCTCGGCCAGCACCGCGAGCGTCTCCAGCGCCGCCTCGGTCAGGGCGAATTCCAGGTCGTTGATATACACCGCCCGGCTCTCGCGGCTGATGAGCAGGCTGGATACCTGGATGCCCGAGCGCTGGATGGCCGAGATGCGACGATTGAGCGCAATCAGCATGACAAGGAAGAACAGCGCCGCCACCAGCAGCGCGGTGGAGAAGACCAGCAGGACGAAGATCACCATCCGGTAGCTCGACAACACCTCCTGAAACGAGGTGCCGGACTCCGCCAGGATCTCCAGCAGCTTCACCTCCGCCCCGGTGCGCAGGTCGTTGTTCTCGACGAAAAGCCGCTCCACCCGCGCGTTGAAGGCATTGGCGTCGGGCAGGGCCAGAAACAGGAACACCGCCGCGAAGGCCAGGATCGCCACGATGGCGGCGATCCCCGCCACCACCACCCGGTTTCCGGTCCTGAGCCCGTCAGTAACGGAGGAAGTACTTTCCGGCATTGTCTTTCCTCTCCTCCAGCCCTTCGGGTCCGAATACGGAGAGGACATTCAGCAGCGTCCAGCCCGCATCCGCCAGCCTGCCGGCCACCACGGCCTCGGCGGCGCCGGGGTCGCAGGCGGATTCCGGGATCTTCATCACGCCGTACTGCAGGCGCAAGGGGTTGTCCTTCTTGGCCTTGTAGTCGGCGAAACACTGCGCCGAGGCCGGCAGGGCGGCCAGCGCCAGCGCAGCGGCAAGGACAAGTCGGAACGGGGCAGACGACGCGCGCATCGGCGCTCCTCCGGGTGGATGCGGTGCCAATCTGCGGCGGCGGGCGCGGTTATTCAATAACCCGCCGGGCATCGCGCCACCGCTATGCGATAACAGCCCGCCGCTATTGCCTGTCCCGCCGGGATCGCCGGACGCTCCTCCCGTCGCCTGACGACCCAGCCAAGGGAGGGCCCGATGCCCCGCACCGCACTCCGCCAACTGATCACCGCCGTCACCGCCGCCGCCGCTGCGCTGGCGCTGATGACCGCCGCCGCCGCCGTTCCGGCCCGCGCCGACGACAAGGATCTCGCCCGCGCCCTCGCGGCCATCGCCGCCGTCGCGCTGATCGCCAAGCTGGCCGATGACAACGGCCGCAAGCACGGCCACCACCCCCGCCGCCCGCGTCTGCCGGAAGCCTGCGCCATCGACGGCAAGCTGGGGCGGCACTGGACGCGCGGCTATGTGCGCAATTGCCTCACCCGCGCCGGGTTGCGCGACCTGCCCGCAGACTGCCGAAGCGTACTGCGGGTCCGGGGCCGCGATGTTCCGGTTTTCGACGAGATCTGCCTGATCCGCGCCGGCTACCGGCCGGAGTAGGCCTTCCCGGAATTCGGTGCGCGGCTTAGGCGTTTGTACACGCGCACCGAAACGCCGGGGGTGGGGGCCGAGCAGCCCCGCCCCCGGCCCCTTGCGGCGGCCGCAGGGCTGACCCAGTCTCCCCCCATGCCGCCCGACTTCGCCTTCGAGACCCAAGCCCTTGCCCGGGGCCTCACCCCAGCGGGGATCGACGAAGCCGGTCGCGGCCCGCTTGCCGGCCCGGTCGCGGCGGCGGCGGTGGTGCTCGACCCGGCCCGTATCCCGCCCGGGCTCGACGATTCCAAGAAACTCACCGCCCGCGCCCGTGCGCGGCTCTTCGACGCGCTTCTCGCCACGGCCGAAGTCGGCATCGGCCTGGCCTCGGCGGAGGAGATCGACGCGATCAACATCCTGCGGGCCAGCCATCTTGCGATGACCCGGGCGCTGGCGGCGCTGCCCCGCCCGCCTGGCCTCGCCCTGATCGACGGCAACATGATCCCCAGGGGCTTCCCGGTCCCGGCCGAGGCGCTGGTGAAGGGCGATGCGCGCTGCCTGTCGATCGCCGCCGCCTCTGTTGTCGCCAAGGTGACACGCGACCGGATCATGGTGGATTTGGCGCAACAGTTCCCTGGCTACGGCTGGGAGAAGAACATGGGCTACCCGGCGCCGGCCCATCTTGCGGCGCTGCAATCCCTTGGCCCCACCCCATTCCATAGGCGGTCCTTCGCCCCCGTCCACAAGTTGTTGTAGCAAGCACTTTCTCTAAGCCCTTGATTCAATAAAGAATTTGACGGCGAATCACCTCTCCCCCATCTTCGTTGACAACAACCGGCACAGATCCGGGACCAGGGCAGAGGGCAGAGATGGTGAAATCCGCCGCAGGTGGGGCCTCAGGGCTGCCGCTGAACACGATCCTCGCCGGCGATTGCGCCGAGGTCATGCGCAGCCTGCCGGAGGCCAGCGTCGATCTGATCTTCGCCGATCCGCCCTATAACCTGCAGCTCAAGGGCGAGCTGCACCGTCCCGACAATTCCCGCGTCGATGCGGTGGATGACGCCTGGGACCAGTTCGCCAGTTTCGAGACCTACGACCGCTTCACCCGCGACTGGCTGGCCGCCGCGCGCCGGGTGCTGAAGCCGGATGGCGCGATCTGGGTCATCGGCTCGTACCACAACATCTTCCGTGTCGGCGCGGCGATGCAGGACGCGGGCTTCTGGCTCCTCAACGATGTCGTCTGGCGCAAGACCAATCCGATGCCCAACTTTCGCGGCAAGCGGCTGACCAATGCGCATGAAACGCTGATCTGGGCGGCGCGGCAGGAAAACTCGCGCTACACGTTCAACTACGAGGCCGCTAAGGCCGCCAATGACGGCGTGCAGCTGCGCTCGGACTGGGTGCTGCCGCTCTGCACCGGGCACGAGCGGCTGAAGGACGAGGACGGCGCCAAGGCCCATCCGACGCAAAAGCCCGAGGCGCTTCTCTACCGGGTGCTGATGGCCACCACCTCGCCCGGCGATGTCGTGCTCGACCCGTTCTTCGGCACCGGCACCACCGGGGCGGTGGCCAAGATGCTCGGCCGCCAGTGGATCGGCATCGAGCGCGAGGAAGGCTACCGCAAGGCGGCCGAGGCCCGGCTGGCGAAGGTGCGCGCCTATGACGCCTCGGCGCTGGCCTTCACCGGCTCCAAACGCGCCGAGCCGCGCGTGCCCTTCGGCCAGGTGGTGGAACGCGGCCTCTTGCGCCCGGGAGAGGAACTTGTCGGCCCGCGCAAGCACAGGGCCCGCATCCGCGCCGATGGCACGCTGTCGGCCGACGGGATCACCGGCTCGATCCATCAGGTCGGGGCGCATATCGAACGCGCGCCCTCCTGCAACGGCTGGACCTACTGGCATTTCCGCCGCGACGGGATGGATGTCTCCATCGACGTGCTGCGCCAGCAGATCCGCGCCGAGATGGAGGCCGACGCCTCCTGACCCCTGCCAGGGTTCCGAAGATCCAAGGTTTGCCAGCGCTGCGGCCCGCCCCGCAGCGCCACTGCCCCGCCGTGTCCGCACGGCGGGGCCTTTTCTTCACCCCCCGTTGAATTCGCCGGCGAAATCCGCCCTCCTTGCCGCAGGAAATTGATGGAGCCAGCATGAACGGCGCGGAAACACTGGTACGGACGCTTCTGGCCAGCGGCGTGCGGCTCTGCTTCGCCAATCCCGGCACCTCCGAGATGCACTTCGTCGCCGCGCTCGACCGCTATCCCGAGATGCGCTGCATCCTCTGCCTGTTCGAAGGGGGCGTCTCCGGCGCGGCGGACGGCTATTTCCGCATGTCGGGCGAGGTCGCGGCGACGCTGCTCCACCTCGCACCCGGTTTCGGCAATGCCTTCGCCAACCTGCACAATGCGCGCAAGGCGCAGAGCGGGGTGCTGAACATCATGGGCGACCATGCCGACTATCACCTGCGCTTCGAGGCACCGCTGAAGGGCGACACCGCCGGCATCAGCCGCACCGTCTCGCACTGGACCCGCGTGACCTTCGAGTCCGGCCGCGTGGCGCAGGACGGGGCCGAGGCGATCCAGGCGGCGCGGGCGAAGAACGGCCAGATCGCCACCCTGATCCTGCCCGCCAACATGGCCTGGGAGGCGGCAGAGGGCTTGGCCGAAGCCCCGCCGCCCCCGCCGCTGCGCCGCCCGTCGCAGGGGGAGATCGCCGCCGCCGCCCGCGCCCTGCGCCAGCCCGGGGCGGTTCTGCTAGTCGATGGCCCGGTCCTGTGGTCCGACCTCGGCCTGCTCGCCAAACGCCTGACCAAGGCCGCCGGCGCCCGGCTGATGCAGCCGTTCTTCGCCTCCCGCTTCCGCCAGGGTGCCGGCGCGGTGAGGGTCGAGCGCATGTCCTACCGGATTGACAACAACATCGCGCTCCTCAAGGGCGCCCCGGCACTGGTCCTCTGCGGCACCTCGCGGCCGGCGGGGTTCTTCGCCTATCCCGGCAAGCCCTCCACCCCCGACGATCCCGATACCCGCCTGATCGACCTCTGCTCCCGCGAGATGGACATCGACTGGACCCTGCGCGCCCTGGCGGCGGAAACCGGCGAGGCTGAACTCGCGCCGGAGGACTTCGTGCCCCTAAACCTGCCGGCGCCGGCACAGGGCACGCCGACGATGGCGGGCATCAGCCAGTCGGTGGCCGCGCTCCTGCCCGAGAACGCCGTGGTGGTGGACGAGAGCATCACCGGCTTTGCCAGTTTTGCCCCGGCGCTGGTCCGGGCGCGCGGGCACGACATGCTGACGATCACCGGCGGCTCGATCGGCTTCGGCCTGCCCTGCGCCACCGGCGCGGCCCTGGCCTGCCCGGAGCGCAAGGTCGTGGTCCTGCAGGGCGACGGCTCGGCCATGTACACGCTGCAATCGCTGTGGACGATGGCGCGCGAGCGGCTGGACGTGACGGTCGTCCTGCTCGCCAATCGCGGCTACCAGATCCTGCGCGACGAGGTGGCGGCGGTCGGCGTGACCGAGATCGGCGCCAACGCGGCACGCATGTTCAACGTCGAAGGCCCGACGCTCGACTGGGTGGCGCTGGCGCAGGGCCACGGGGTCAAGGCCAGCCGCGCCACCGACATGGAAAGCTTCAACGCCGCCTTTGCCGGAGCGATGGCGCAGCCCGGCCCGCGCCTGATCGAAGTCGCCTGCTGACCCCGGCGCCTCCCACCGCTCACAGCGCCCGGCCCGGCGGGCGGAGGAATTCCGCCTCCGTAAGTTGTGCGGGCCGCTGCAGGGGCAGGTCGGCAAGCTCGCGCAGGCTCATCCGGCGCAGTTCGGGATGGTCCAGCGGCTCCATGGATGCCGGGGCATCGCTTTCATCCTGTCTGAATAGGCGTCCAAGAAATCTCATGGCGCATTCCTGTGTTCTGATGCATAAGAACCTGCACTTTCGGTCGGGTCCCCGCCAGGGAGTCCTCCTGCGGCTGGGTTCAGGAAAACTGAATGCAGAACCTCAATCGACTGCCGCTCCGCGCCCTGCGCGCCGTCGAGGCGGTGGCCCGCCTCGGCTCCCTGGCCCGGGCTGCGGAGGAGCTTCGCGTCAGTCCCGGCGCCGTCAGCCAGCAGGTGACGGGTGCCGAGGCGGTGCTGGGCTTCGCCCTGTTCGAGCGCGGCCCGAGGGCGATGCGTCCCACCGCGCGGGCGCAACCGATCTGCGCCGAGCTTTCCGCAGGCTTTGCCCACCTCGCGCAAGCTATGACGCTGGCAGAGGATATGCGCGACGACGTGCTGACGGTGTCCGTCGCGCCGATCTTTGCGGCGCGCTGGCTGATCTGGCGCCTGCCCGCCTTTCAGGCCGCGCATCCCGGGGTCAAGGTACGGCTCGACGCCAGCGTCGGGCTGGTCGATCCCGGGCGGGGCGGGGTGGATCTCTGCCTGCGTCTCGGACCCGGCGCCTGGCCCGGCGTGGCGCTGGAGCGGCTTTTCCCGCAGGTCGTCTTTCCCGTCTGCGCCCCGCCTCTGGCGACGCGCCTTTCCTCCCCGGCGGATCTCCTGCATGTCCCGATCATCCGCGAGCCCCAGGCCAACTACGGCTGGTCCGACTGGCTGGCGCCCGGCGAACCGGCAGCGGCGCAGCTTCCGGACGGTCCGGTCTTTTCGGATGCCGCCCTCTGTCTTGACGCGGCCATCTCCGGCAGCGGCGTCTTTCTCACCTTCGAGGCGCTGGCCGTGGACGCCGTGGCGCATGGGCGGCTGGTCGAGCCCTTCGGCCGCCGCCGCGCCACCAGCAACGCCTACTGGTTCGTCACCGCCGAGGGGCGGAGCCTGCCGCCACCCGCCCGCCACTTCCGCAGCTGGCTGAAACGCGAGATTGCGGACGCCGGCCTGGGGCAGGAACGCGCCGGATAGGCGCGCGTCCCCGGGGCGCCGCCGGTCAGTCCACGAGCGACAAGGCCTCCAGCCGGGCATAGACCTCGTCCATCCCGTCGGTCATGCCGGTGGCAATGGCGGCAGCCCGGGCTTCGGCATCGGCATAGTGCATCCGCATGGTCATCCGCGTGCCTGTTCCCAGCGCGGCAAGCTCGGTGGTGATTTCGGCCGCCATCGCCGTGTCGCCGTTGAAATGCTCGACATGGACCATGCGATGCGGGGGATCGAGGGTAAGGAACGGCCCCGAGAAGAAAAAGGAATGCCCCTCGCCATTGGCCCATTCATAGTGAAAGCTGCCGCCGGGCCGCAGGTCCACTTCGCAGCGCGTCATCGGAAAGCGCTCCACCGCCATCCATTGGCGGAGCAGCGCCGGCTCGGTCAGCGCCCGCCAGACGCGGGCCGGCGGATGGCTGAAGTCGCGGCGGATGATGATGTCGGTCTCGCCCTCCATCACCAGCTGCATCTTGGTCAGGTCGAGGGCCATGGTCATGCGCGATTCCCTTCGGTTTTCCCGGCCGGGGGCCGCCCGGTCTCGTCGCCGAGGCTGTCAAGCACCCGGTCCATTTCGGCAAATCTCGCTTCCCAGAGCGCCCGGTACTGGCCGAGCCAGTCCCAGAGCCTTTCGACCGCTTCGGCCTTCAGCCGGCGGGGGCGGGCGGTGCCGTCAATGCGGGTCTCGATCAGCCCCGCCTCCTCCAGCACCTTCAGATGGCGGCTGATCGCCGGCTGGCTCATCGGAAACGGCCGTGAAAGCTCCTGCACCGTCGCCTCGCCCTGCGCCAGCCGCGCCACGATGGCGCGGCGAGTCGGGTCGGCAAGGGCGGCGAAGGACTGGTCGAGCGCGGTCACGGCGGTGGTCCATTATGTAACGAATCACTTATATAACGAATTGCTGACATTGAAAAGAACGAGGCTGGTGCGGCGGAAGGCCAGCGATCCCGGCGATCCCGGTCGGAGATGGACGCTTCCCTCCCCCTTGTGGGGAGGGAGAGGGTGGGGGGCACGCGCGTCGCGGATGGTGCGGTCCCCCCGTGCAGATCGCCGATTGCCCGGCATGGCAAGGCGGGCAGGGCCCCGGGCGCAGCATCAACTTCGCCACAGTCCTTACCTAACCCTTGCCGAATCAGCGCAAGCCCATGGAATCGCTCAACTAAAAAAGCGTCCCACCGTGTGACGCCTCACGGAGTGATAAAATGCAGCCCCGAAAACCGTGCCCGGAGGGCGGCCGTTCTCGGCGCCACATCCTCGGGCCGGTTCGCCCGCAACCCCTCGGCGATCAGGTCCGCCAGGGCCGGCACGTCGGCCAGGGTCACGCCCCGGCGCACCAGTTCCGGGGTCCCGATCCGCAGGCCGTTGAGGTCGCCCTCAACGCCCGGTCCGGGAAGGCCGATCCCGCAGGCAAGGAACCCGGCCTTCCTGAGGCGCTTCGAAGCCGCCTGCCCGCCCCCGAACCCGGCCGCCTCGACGGCAAACTGGTGCGAGGTGGTGGCCCCCCGGTCGATGGCATGGACCGGCAGGCCACGGTCCGCCAGCGCCCGGGCAAGTGCGCGGGAGAGCGCCACCATCGCCGAAGCATAGGCCCCGCCATGGGCGCGCCAGTCCAGCAGGGTGATCGCCAGCGCGGCGGTCTTTCCGGCGTCGAAGTTGGCGGTCAGGCCGGGAAAGGCGATGCGGTCCAGTCTCTCGGCCACAGCGGCGTCATTGGTGACGATCAGCCCGCCCGCCGGCCCGCCGAGGCTCTTGTAGGTGCTCATCGTCATCAGATGCGCCCCCTCGTCCAGAGGGTTCGGCCAGGTCTTGCCGGCAATCATCCCGCACTGGTGGGCCGCATCGAAGAGGAGCGCCGCGCCAACTTCGTCGCAGATGGCACGGACCGCCCGGACGGGGTGGGGGAAGAGGTTCAGGCTGGCGCCCAGCGTGATGAGCTTGGGCCTTACCCTGCGGGCCAGTTCGGCCAGCGCCGGCACATCGACCGTGTAGCCTGCGGCATCGACCGGCGCCGGCACGGTGGTCAGCCCGTAAAGGCCGGCGCAGCCGGCGGCGTGATGGGTGACATGGCCGCCGATCTCCGGCGGCGGGGCGATGATCGTGTCGCCGGGCCTGGCCAGGGCCATGAACCCATAGAGATTGGCCAGCGCCCCCGACCCGACCCGCACTTCGGCAAAGCTGGCGCCGAACACTTCGGCCGCCAGCGCGGCGCAAAGGACCTCGATCTCCTCGATCGCCTCCAGCCCCATTTCGTACTTGTCACCCGGATAGCCCAGCGACGGACGGCTCCCCAGCCCGCGCGCCATGACCGCTTCGGCCCGTGGGTTCATCACGTTGGTGGCGGGATTGAGGTTGAAGCATTCGCGGTCATGGATGGCGAGGTTCCGCTCGATCAGCGCCTCGATCCGTCCCGAGAGGGCGGCATCCGGCGCCCCGACGCCCAGCGCCAGTCGCTGGACATGCGCCTCCACGGCGGCGGGAACCCAGGTGCGGGGGGCAAGCGTGGTCATGGTGGAACTCCTGTGATCGGCCCTGTATTACTGGGCGGCGCGGATTTTCGCCAAATCGGAATTCAAGACGATGCGATCGCCCGAGCGGGTGCGTGCCAGGATTGAGGCCATCGAGGAGCAGGCACGGGGCCCGGCGCGGGACGCCGCCGCCGCGCTCTGGCGCCCGCCGGACGAGCGCTTCGAACTCCCCGCTGCCGCCGCCGAGCTGCGCAGGCTCCAGACCGCCGCCGCAGTCGAGCTGACCGAACTGCGGCGTCTGGCGATAAGGACCGAAAGGACCGCCAGGACCGAGGAACTGAACGAGTTCATCCGCGCCGTCCGCACCCGGGTGCAGTACTGGGCGCGCATCAACGATGCGGTGGATGATTGCGCCGCGGGCCACGAATGGCCGCTGGTACCGGCGAGGCGACCGAAGCTCGATCTCGGGGCCGTCCAGGAATCGGTTCTGACCAAGGTGTTCACCGATGCCCATGCCGCCGCGAACCGGACCCAGCAGAAAGCCGAGGCGGCGGCGCTCGGCTGCTTTCCCGATATCGCGCTTGGCGTCGGCCATTTCGTCCAGAGCGCGCATCTGGCCTGCCGGCTGCTCATGGCCCGGCGTCAGCGCCGGCCGTTCTCGTTCCTGGACGTGGGCTGCGGCGGCGGGATGAAGGTCGCGCTGGCTGCGGAGTTCTTCGATCGTGCCGAGGGGCTCGACTACGATCAGGGCTATGTCGAGGTCGCCACCGCCAATTTCTACGCCATGCGGGCCGGCCGCTGCCGTGCCTTCCATGCCGACGGCATCACCTTTGACGGCTACGCCGACTATGACGTGATCTATTTCTACCGCCCGATGCAGGACGATGACGGGCTGATGGCGCTGGAGCGCCAGATCTGCGCGCAGTGCCGGCCGGGAACCATCCTCATTGCCTCCTATCCCGGGTTCCAGTCGCGGTTCGGCGCGCTGGGCTGCCAGCATGTCGCGGCGGATGTCTATCTGCGCGATGCTGACGAGGCCGCTTCCGTGGCGCTGTCCGAAGCTGCGCGGCGGATCGGGCCGCATGTTCTTCTGCACGGCAAGGGCGTGCCGCGCGGAACGGGATGGCTGAAGCATCTCTGGCTCGCCTGCCTGGCGAACGGTATCCGGCCCGAAAGCTAGGCCGCCCCGGGCTGCGGGTTCTCGCCGCGCTCGTAGGATCCCCAGTCGGCGATGTCGGGATACCACTGCCGCCGCCAGGCCCGCACCCTGCGGTTCATGATCCGCCGCCACAGCGGCGGGACCAGCGCCGCAGCGGTCATCAGCGGATAGCCATAGGGCAGGTTGGGCGCCTGGTCCTCGCCATAGGTCTGCAGCAGCGGAAAGCGCCGGTCCGGCCTGGCATGGTGGTCGGCATGGCGCTGCAGGTTGATGAGCAGCCAGTTCGACGCCCTATGCGCCGCATTCCAGGAATGGTGCAGCCGGACGGGCTCGTACTTTCCGCCTCCGAGATGCCGCCGGGTCAGGCCGTAGTGCTCGACATAGTTGACCAGCTCCAGCTGCCAGATCGCCACCAGCGCCTGCAGGACAAAGAGTTCCAGCCCCAGCCACCCGCCAAGCGTGGCCGCAACCGCCAGGAAGGCGCCTTGCAGGACCGCATAGCGCCAGAAAGGATTGGCGCGGTCCCAGGCGGGGCGGCCGGCTTTGGCGAGAAGCTGGACCTCGGCCCGCCAGGCCGAACGCGGGCAGTCGCGCAGCACGCGGAAGAAGAAGCCGTGGAACCCCTCGTTGTATCGCGCCGTCACCGGGTCGCGCGGGGTACCGACCCAGACATGGTGGACGCGAAGGTGCTCCGAACGGAAATGGGAGTAGAGAACCGAGGCGAGCAGCAGGTCGCCCAGCCAGCGTTCCAGCCGGTTGCCCTGATGCATCAGCTCATGGGCATAGACGATGCCGATCGTGCCGCTGACGATGCCCATGCCGAAGAACAGGACGAACTTCTCAACCATGCCGAGATGCGGGGCAGCCGGGACATACCACAGGAGCCAGAGGAGCAGCACCGCCTGCACCGGGAACCAGATCAGGGTGACAAGCCGGTACCAGAAAAGGCCGTTGAGCGGCGTCCCGGTATCGGCATTGCGCTCGTCGGTCCCCAGGACGGTGTCGAGAAGGCCGAAGGTCAGCCACGAGGCCGCCGGCATCAGTGCCACGGTCCAGCCGCCAAAGACCGCGCCGATCACGGCAACGGGCACCAGCGCCAGCGACAGCCAGAAAGGTGCGGCATCGCGAAATCGGGGAAGGGAAGCCTCGGTCATCACCGGCACTCTATGGCAGGGGAGCCTCGCCACTCAACGCGGCTGAAAGGTGGCTGACGCCACGTCCCAGACTTTCCGCATCACGCTGGGCAGGTCGCCCGGGGCGAATTCGGTGGCCGGAAGGAAGGTGCCGCGCCGGGGCGCGTGCGCAGAGGTTGCCACGCGGGCCGTCACCACGGTCAGCGTCAGCGCGAAATGCGTGAAGATGTGACGCACCGACCCCGCCTCCCGCCAATCGGCATCCAGCGGCGGATCGTCGCTGCCCTGGCCGTCCCAACCGCTGCCGGGGAAGCCTGTCAACCCGCCGAGCAGCCCGCGCGCGGGACGGTGCTCGACCAGCAGGGCGCCGTCGTCGCGCAAGGCCACCCAGGCGATGCCCCGGCGCTGCGGCCTGACTGCCTTGGCGGCCCGGCGCGGCAAGTCCGACTGGACACCGATCGCGCGCCCGGCGCAGTCCTCCGCCCAGGGGCAGAGGCTGCAAGCGGGGCTGCGCGGGGTGCAAATGGTGGCGCCAAGGTCCATGACCGCCTGGGCATAATCACCCGGGCGCGCGGACGGGGTGAGTGCGGCGGCCAGCCGGGTCAGCGCGGGCTTGGCGGCGGGCAGCGGCGTCTCGATCCGGTGCAGGCGGGCCATCACCCGCTCGACATTGCCGTCCACCACCGTGGCCGGCCGGTCGAAGGCGATGGCGGCGATGGCGGCGGCGGTATAGGGGCCGATCCCCGGCAGGAGGCGAAGCTCCGCCTCCGTCTCGGGGAAACGGCCGGCGTGGTCGCGGGCAACGGTCCGGGCGCAAGCCAGCAGGTTGCGCGCCCGGGCGTAGTAGCCGAGCCCCGCCCATTCGGCCATGACGGCGGCATCCTCTGCGGCGGCCAGCGCCTGAACCGTGGGCCAGCGCTCGGCGAAGCGGTGGAAATAGCCGCGCACCGCCGCCACGGTCGTCTGTTGGAGCATCACCTCCGAAAGCCAGACCCGATAGGGATCGGGGCGCTCTCCCGCCGCCCGGCCCTGCGGCGAGACACGCCAGGGCATCACCCGGGCATGCCGGTCGTACCAGGCGAGCAGACGGGCGGGCAGCCCGGACCCGGTCTCGGGCCAGGTCCCGGGCCGATTGTTGGGATCGTCACGCAAAGTTGCGGCCTCCGGTGCGGCGCGGGGTGGCAGGGGGCGCGGCGGCTGATATGAATAGGCGCGTGAGAGGAGCCTTGGCCAGATGACCCGCGACCGCCCGCCCCAGGAGCCCGTCCGCCGGATGCGCGGCTTCGAGCCTGCCGCAGGGCTACTGGCCGAGCGCATCCGCAAGGCCGGCGAATCGCGCGGCTTTGCGATGACCCGTCTGCTCACCCACTGGTCCGAGGTGGTGGGCGAGGATCTCGCCCGCGTGACCCGGCCGGTGAAGGTTGGCTACGGGCGCGAGGGGTTCGGCGCAACGCTGACGCTCTGGGCCCAGGGCGCGATGGCGCCGCTGGTCGAGATGCAGAAGGGCCGTATCCGCGAGCGGGTGAACGCGGTCTATGGCTATGCCGCCGTGTCGCGGGTGATCGTGACCCAGACCGATCCCGTCGGTCTTGCCGAGCCGGCAGCCGCCTATGTGCCGCCCGCGCGGCAGACCCTGCCCCCGTCCCCGGCCGCCAAGGCGGCAGCAGAGGGCGTGACCGATCCCGGCCTGCGCGCGGCGCTCGCGCAGCTGGCCGCAAATGTGATGCAGAAACCGAAGGCCTGACATGACCCTGACCCGACGCTCCGCCCTGACCCTCGCCCTGGCCCTGCCGCTTGCGACCCGCCTGCAGGCCGAGGAAACCGCCGCTGCGCCTGCGGTCGTTGATTTCGGCATCGGCCCGGCCGATGCGAAAGTGACGCTGATCGAATACGCCTCCTTCACCTGCCCGCATTGCGCCGAGTTCCATTCGGCGGTCTTCAAGCAGCTGCGGGCGGATTACGTCGATACCGGCAAGATCCGCTTCGTCTATCGCGAGTTCTACCGCAACCGGCTGGACCTCTGGGCCGGGATGGTGGCGCGCTGCGGCGGCGAGATGCGCTATTTCGGGTTCACCGACATGCTGTTCGAGAAGCAGCAGGAATGGGCGGCCAGCGAGGATCCGGCGGTGATCGTCGAGAACCTCAAGCGCCTTGGCCGCGCAGCCGGTCTCGAGGATGCGGCAATGGATACCTGCCTCAACGACAAGGCCACGGCAGAGGCGCTGGTCGCGCGGTTCCAGGAAACCTCGACTGCCGACGAGGTGCAGGGCACGCCGACGCTGTTCCTCAACGGCGCGCGGGTGGAAGACCGCAGCTATGACGGCCTGAAGGCCGAGATCGACCGGCTTCTGGCGGAATGACGCCGCTCGCGGGCCTCAAGGTCGTCGAGCTGGCGCGTATCCTCGCCGGGCCATGGGCCGGGCAGACGCTCGCCGATCTTGGCGCCGATGTGATCAAGGTGGAGGCGCCGGAGGGCGACGACACCCGTCGCTGGGGCCCGCCCTTCATCGACAACGGCGGCGAGACCGCAGCCGCCTATTTCCACGCTGCGAACCGGGGCAAACGCTCGGTTGTTGCGGATTTCGCCACCGAGGAGGGGCGGACGCTGGTCCGCCGGCTGGTGGCGGAAGCCGATGTGGTGATCGAGAATTTCAAGGTCGGCGGCCTGAAGAAATTCGGCCTGGACTGGGAGAGCCTGCGGCAGGTCAACCCGCGGCTGATCTATTGCTCGATCACCGGCTTTGGCCAGACCGGGCCCTATGCGGCGCGGGCGGGCTATGACTTCATCATCCAGGGCATGGCCGGGCTGATGTCGATCACCGGACCGGAGGATGGCCAGCCGCAGAAGGTGGGGGTCGCCGTCACCGACATCTTCACCGGCGTCTATGCCGCGACCGCCATCCTCGCCGCGCTGCACCAGCGGGAACGGACGGGCGAGGGGCAGTGGATCGACATGGCGCTGATGGATGTCGCCGCCGGGATCCTGGCCAACCAGGCGCTGAACTATTTCGCCGGCGGCACAGTCCCGGCGCGTCTGGGCAACGCGCATCCCAACCTTTGTCCCTATGCGGTCTTTGACTGCGCCGATGGCTGGGTGATCCTTGCCACCGGCAATGACGGCCAGTACCGGCGGCTCTGCGGCATCCTGGACCTGCCGGACCTGGCCGAGACGCCGGAGTTCGCCACCAACGCCGACCGCGTGCGCAACCGCCAGCGGCTGACCGAAGCGCTGACTGCGGCCACGCGGCGCTTCGCCAAGTCCGAGCTACTGGCCGCCTGCGAGGCCGAAGGCGTGCCGGCCGGTCCGATCAACGATATCGCCGAGGTCTTCGCCGATCCGCAGATGATCGCGCGCGGCCTGCGGATCGCGCCGGAAGGGCTTCCCGGCGTGCGCTCGCCCTTCACTTTCTCCGCCGCCGATCTGGCGCTCGACAGGCCGGCACCGCGCCTGGGCCAGCACCAGGCCGAGGTCTGATGCTGGACGCCGCCGCCCTGCCGCTGCTGGCGCGGATCTACGCGCTGCCGGCGCGGGCGCTGGATGCGCGCGGCGTGACGGCAGACGCGGTCACCCTTGCAGGATTCGGCCTGGGATTGCTGGCCGTTCCGGCCCTCTGGCTCGGCTGGTTCGGGCTCGCCCTTGTTCTGATCCTCTCCAACCGCATCGCCGACGGATTGGACGGCGCGCTTGCGCGGCGGCTCGGCCCGACCGATCGCGGCGCCTTTCTCGACATCGCGCTCGATTTCGCCTTCTACGCGCTGGTCCCGCTGGGCTTTGCCCTGCATGATCCGGCGGCCAACGCATTGCCGGCGGCGCTTCTGATCGCGAGCTTTGTCGGAACCGGCTCGTCCTTCCTCGCCTTTGCCACGATCGCGGCGCGGCGGGGGATGGATTCGACCCGGTTTCCCGCGAAGGGGATCTATTACCTCGGCGGCCTGACCGAAGGCGGCGAGACCATCGGCGTGCTTCTGGCC
This sequence comes from uncultured Rhodobacterales bacterium, assembly GCA_964602115.1. Taxonomy (GTDB): domain Bacteria; phylum Pseudomonadota; class Alphaproteobacteria; order Rhodobacterales; family Rhodobacteraceae; genus JANOGU01. The sequence goes on along the minus strand of CAZRQN010000021.1, from coordinate 12,482 downwards.
ATGTGCCTGTGGCCGGCGGCTTTTCCCGTCCTCGCCACGGCCTTTGCGGCACTCTGCGCGGTAACGACTGCGATGCGTTGGCGAATGGGATGGCAGGCCTTCACCTGACGGGAGTTCCGATGCGTTCCGCACTTGCCGCCCTGGCCCTTCTTGTCGCGACGCCGGCGCTGGCCGACTGGCAGTCCACGCTGGAGGCCGCGCGCGGGCAGACCGTCTATTTCAATGCCTGGGGCGGGGACCCGCGCACCAATGCCTTTCTCGACTGGGTGGGAACAGAGGTGCAGGCCCGCTACGGGGTGACGCTTGCCCATGTGAAGCTGACCGATACCGCCGAGGCGGTGAACCGCGTGGTGGCCGAGAAGGCGGCGGGCAGGACCGAGGGCGGGTCGGTGGATCTCATCTGGATCAACGGCCCGAACTTTGCCGCGATGAATGAGGCCGGGCTGCTGGCCGGTCCTTTCCTTTCGGACCTGCCCAATGCGCGGTTCCTCGACCTTGCGCCGGGCGCGCCGGCGACGCTCGATTTCACCGTCCCGGCGGAGGGATACGAAAGCCCCTGGCGACTGGCGCGCTTCGTCTTCGCCTATGACAGCGCCCGAGGCGAACCGCCGGCCGACATGGCGGCGATGGCGGACTGGGCCGCCCTGCATCCGGGCCGGCTGACCCATCCAGACCCATCGAATTTCATCGGCGCCACCTTTCTCAAGCAGGCGCTGGTCGAGATGGCGCCCGATCCGGCGGCCCTGCAGGCGCCGGTGACGGAAGCGGCCTTTGCCGCGCAGACCGCGCCTCTCTGGGCCTGGTACGACGCATTGCGCCCCAACCTCTGGCGTGGCGGCGAAGTGCTTCCTGAAAACGAGACGGCGCAGGCGCAGTTGATGAACGATGGGGCGGTGGACATCGCCATGTTCTTCGATCCGGCCGCACCCGCCGCGCTGATCGAGCAGGATCTGTTGCCCGAGACGGCGCGCGTCTTCGTCCCCGAAGGTGGCTCCATCGGCAATGTCAGCTTTGTTGCCATTCCGTTCAATTCCTCGGCCAAGGAAGGGGCGATGGTCATCGCCGATTTCCTGCTCGATCCCGCCACCCAGGCGCGGCAGCAGGATATCCGCGTCCTGGGCAGCTTCTCGGTGCTCGACCCGGCCCGGCTGACGCCGGAGGCGGCGGCCGGATTTGCCGCCCTTCCCGGCCATCCTGCACTCCCCAGCCTGGAAGCCCTCGGCCCCACGCGGGCCGAACCGCACGGGAGCTGGATGACGAGGCTGACCGAGGAATGGGCGCGGCGTTACGTCAAGTGAGCGGCCGGGGTCTGGCCCGCGTGGTTCTGGCGCTGGTGCTGGCCGGCTTCGTCCTGCCCATTGCCGCAGGCCTGATGCAGACGCTGCGGGTCGCCTTCGGCATCCTGCCGCCGGTAGGGACCGAGTTGTCGCTGGAGGCCTGGCGCCGGCTGGCCTCCATGCCGGGGCTGGCCTCCAGCCTGCGCCTGACCCTGGCCACCGGGCTCGTCTCGACGCTTGTCGCCCTGTTTCTGGCCTTGCCGCTGGCGGCTTCTCTCTGGCGTCGGGGGCGGAGCGGGCGGCTTCTGGCACCGCTTCTGGCGGCGCCGCATGCGGCCGTGGCGATCGGCCTGGCGTTTCTCATTGCGCCCAGCGGCTGGATGATCCGGCTCGTCAGCCCCTGGGCCACCGGTTGGGACCGCCCGCCCGACATCGACACGCTGAACGATCCCGCCGGGCTCGCGCTGATCCTCGGGCTGGTGGTGAAGGAAATGCCCTTCCTTGCCATCGTCGCCCTGTCCGGACTTGCCCGCCTGCCGGTAGCGCGCGATCTCGCGGCGGCACGGGCGCTGGGCTACCGCGAGAACCTCGCCTGGGTGAAGGTGATCCTGCCGCAGCTTTGGCCGCTGGTCCGCCTGCCCACCTGCGTCGTTCTCGCCTATGGCCTGTCGAACGTGGAACTGGCGCTGATCCTCGGCCCATCGCAGCCGCCATCGTTCGCGGTGATGGTCACGCGCGGCTTCTCCGATCCGGCGCTTGCGGCCCGTCTTCCGGCGGCGGCGACGGCAGTCCTGCTGGCGGGGACGGTCGCTGGCGGGGTGCTTGCCCTTCTCGCCCTGGAACGCGGGATTGCCGCCGCCGGCTGCCGATGGCTGCGACGGGGCCGGCGGGGTGCAGCGGGAGCCGCCACGCTGCGTCTTGTGGCCGGCCTGTCCTGGGCGACGCTGGCGCTGGGCTTCCTGTCGCTGGCCGCCCTCTTCCTGTGGTCGCTGGCCCGCCGCTGGGCCTGGCCGGATCTCTGGCCGTCCGGACTGTCGCTGGCCGCCTGGTCGGCCCCTGGCCTTGCCTGGGCCGGCCCGGTGCGGACGACGCTGACGCTGGGGCTGGGGTCAACCCTTCTGTCGCTTGCGATCGCAATCCTCTGGCTGGAGGCCGAGGATCGCGCCCGGCTGCCGCGCGCCGGCTGGGCAGAGGCATTGATCTACCTGCCACTCCTCGTGCCGCAGGTTGCCTTCCTTTTCGGCCTGCACATCGCGCTCCTGACGGCGGGGACGGGGCCGGGATGGGGCGCGGTCCTGTGGGGGCATGCGCTCTTTGTCTTTCCCTATGTGATGATCGCGCTGTCACCGCCCTGGCGCGCGCTCGATCCCGCGTTCCTGCGCGCGGCGGCTGCGCTTGGTGCCGGGCCGAACCGGCGGCTTCTGGCGGTGAAGCTGCCTTCGCTCCTGCAGCCGATCCTGACCGCAGGGGCGATCGGCTTCGGCACTTCGGTGGCGCTTTACCTGCCGACGCTTGCCCTCGGCGGCGGCCGGGTGGCGACCCTGACGACCGAGGCCGTGACGCTCGCCTCCGGCGCGGACCGGCGGGTCCTTGGCGTCACCGCCAGCCTTCAGTCCATCCTGCCCTGGGCTGTCTATGCGCTGGCGGCCACCCTGCCGGCATTGCTCTACCGCAATCGCCGGGGATTGAGGGGGGCCGGGCGATGACACTGGAACTGCGCGGGCTGACGGTGTTTCGCGGCAGCACCCATCTTCTGCCGCCGCTCAGCCTTTCGGTTGCGGAGGGAGAGGTCGTCACCGTCATGGGTCCCTCCGGCGTTGGCAAATCGACCCTGCTCGACGCCATCGGCGGCCATCTCGCGCCTGATTTCACCGCCCGGGGGAGCGTCATTCTCGACGGGCGCGACGTCACCCTTCTGCCGCCCGAGGCGCGCAGGATCGGGATGATGTTCCAGGATGCGCGGCTCTTTCCGCATCTGTCGGTGGGCGACAACCTCGCCTTCGGCCTTGCGCCCGGGCGTCGCGATCGCAAGGCCGCAGTGGCCGGGGCGCTGGCCGAGGCCGGGCTTGCCGGATTCGAACGTCGCGATCCGGCCACGCTCTCCGGCGGCGAGCGGGCGCGGGCGGTGCTGATGCGCTCGTTGCTGGCCGAGCCGAGGGCGTTGCTGATGGATGAGCCCTTCTCGCGGCTGGACGCGGCGCTTCGGGCCGAGGTGCGCGCCTTTACCTTCGACCATGTCCGCAGCTTCCGCATCCCGGCGCTGCTGGTCACCCATGACGAAGAGGATGCGGCGGATGCGGGTGGGCCGGTGATCCGGCTCTGATCCGCTGGCTAACCGCGCAGGCCGGCGAGGAGCTCATCCTTCGTCAGGCGAAAGCCGGAGGCCACCCACCGCGTCTCGGCGGCCCGCAGCGCCGAGCCGAGAGCCGGGCCTGCGAGGTCCGGCATGAGATCGGCCGCCGCAAGCGGGAAGACTTCCGCCGCGCCCTGCCGGACGGCCTGCTCCCAGCCTTCTTCCGGAGGCTGCGCCCCGAACGCGGCGCGAAGCAGAACCGCATCCGCCGCCACCTCGGCGCCGAAACGATAGCCCAGGGCACCGGGCGTGCCACCCTCCGCAAGGGCATCTGCCCGCGCCGCCAGCCCCCGCGCCTCATCCCGAGACAGGCGCAGCGCCTCGGCCCCGGTCCCGCCGATGGCCGACAGGCGGCGCAGCCAGCTCGGCGACCGTGCCGCTTCGAGATGGACGAGGGGCGCCAGCGGGCGGGGATCGGCGCCGGGCAGGATACGGGCGAGAACCCCCGCCGCCGCCATCGCCGCGACAGCGGGTGCCGGGTCCGGCGCGGCAAGAAGCTTGCGCATCTCGGCCCCTACCCGCTCACGCGAGAGGCTATCCACCCCCTCGGCCAGGGCGGCACAGGCGGCAAGGCCCTCGGCATCGATCCCGTCGCTGCCATACCAGGCATGAAAGCGGAAGAAGCGCAGGATGCGCAGGTAGTCCTCGCGGATGCGGGCCTCCGCCACGCCGACGAACCGGACACGCCGGGCGCGCAGGTCCGGCAGGCCGCCGAGCGGATCGACCAGTTCGCCATCGGCCGTGACGTAAAGCGCGTTCATGGTGAAATCGCGCCGCGCCGCATCCTCGGCGACCGAGGCGGAGAAAGCCACGGTGGCATGGCGGCCGAAAGTTTCTATGTCCTGGCGGAAGGTCGTCACTTCCAGCGCTCGGCCATGGGAAACCAGCGTCACGGTGCCATGCTCGATCCCGGTGGGAACCGCCTTGATGCCAGCCGTCCTTGCCAGCTGCAGCACCCGTTCCGGCAGGGCGTCGGTGGCGATGTCAACGTCCTGGACCGGCCTTCCCAGAAGCGCGTTGCGTACGCAGCCGCCAACGCCCATGGCCTGGTGGCCGTGGCCCGTCAGCAGGCGAAGCACGGCCTGCGTGCCCGGATCGTCAAGCCAGGGACCGGCGATCCTCATGGTGCCAGCCGGTCGGCGAGCGCCCGCAGGATGCGGGCGGTTGCGCCCCAGATGTAATGCGGGCCCCAGGGGGCGACATAGTAGCGCCGCATCTCGCCGCGCCAGATGCGGCCCTCGATCCGGTAGCTTTCCGCCTGCGCCAGATAGGCGAGCGGCACGGAAAAGACCTCATCGACCTCACCGGCTTCCGGCCGCAGTGTGAAGGGCCGGGTCACGAGGGCAAGAACCGGCACGACGGAGAAGCCTGTGACGGTTTCATGCGCCGGAAGCCGGCCGAGGACTTCGACCGCCGCCGGGGGAAGACCGATTTCCTCCTCGGCCTCCCGCAGGGCCGCCGCCTCCGGCGAGCCGTCCGCCGCATCGACCTTGCCGCCGGGAAAGGCCACCTGGCCGGGATGATGTTTCAGCCCCGAGGCGCGCTTGGTCAGCAGAACCTCTTCCCCCTGAACCGCAATCAGGACGGCGGCGGGGCGCAGCTTGCGGCTCGGCGGCAGGGCGATGCCGGGATTCAGGTCATAGTCGGACGAAGGCCGCGCCGGCCGGGACAGGGCAGCGCGGAGCCGATCAGCCGCCATCGGCCGACACCGCCTCGAACCCGACGGTGCGCGGATCGAGATCGTAATGCGCGCCGCAGAACTGGCAGTCGGCCGTCACCCGGCCATCGGGCGTGGTCATGGTGGCGATGTCGCGGGCCGAATAGATCGACAGGGACTGGCGCACCTTGGCTTCGGAGCAGGAGCAACCGAAGCGCACGGGAAGGGCATCGAAGACGCGCGGGCCTTCCTCGTGAAACAGCCGCAGGAGAAGATCGGTGGGCGCCACATCGGGGCCGATCAGTTCGAAATCCTCGGCTGTGTCGAGAAGGAGGTTGGCGCGGGTCCAGTTCTCTCCGGCCTCGCCGGACAGGATGTCGGTATGCGCCAGAACCCCGCCCGGCCCCGACCCGCCGGAAGCGGCCACGCCGCCCTGCCGGGTCATGTGCTGGAGCATCACCCCGCCACCCCGCCACTCCTCGGTGCCGCTGCCGTTCGGCAGGCGCCCGAAGGACAGGGCAAAGCGGGTGGGGATCTGCTCGGACTGGGCGAAATAGGTCTCGGCGCAGGCGGTCAGCGATCCGCCGGCCAGCGGCGTGATGCCGGAATAGGGCACCGTCCCCTCGCCCTGATCAATCATCAGCGCGAGGTAACCTTCCCCGAATTGGGCAAAGGCATCCATGTCCGGGTCGAATCGTTCGGCATCGAAGCTCGCATAGCCGCGGACGCGGGCCGGCTCGCCGTCGTCGGTGGGGGCGTAATAGTCGGTCGCGATGATCCGCACCGGTCCTCTGCCGCGCACCTGAAGTGACAGTTTCCACCGCAGCTTGATCGCCTGCCCGATCAGCACGGTCAGCAGCGCCGCTTCGGCCACCAGCGTCTCGATCCCCAGCGGATAGTGGTGCTGGCGCAGCACATGCGCCAGGGTCATGTCCAGCCGTGCAACCCGGCCACGGATGTCGGACAGGTCGAGCTGGAACGGCAGGACGCTGTCGTCCCAGGCGATCTGGCTGGGTCTGGTCATCGCCATTCCTTGAGGTTTCCCTAGGCTTCATCCCTTGGCATTCCGCGCCCATGTAGGCAAAACGGACGCCAAGCGGAAGGGGGCGGTTCCTTGCGGCGCTATGGCGAGCCGGTCCGTGAGGGCCAAACCTACCGGCGGCGGCCGGGTGTCTATGCGATCCTGCCGCGCGGCGGTTCGATCCTCGTCACCCATCAGGCCGAGCCGATTCCTGAGGTGCAGCTTCCCGGCGGGGGCATTGATCCGGGCGAGCAGCCGATTGCCGCCCTGCATCGCGAGGTCCGGGAAGAGACCGGCTGGATCATCGGCCTGCCCCGGCGGATCGGAGCCTTCCGCCGGTTCACCTACATGCCGGACTACGACCTGTGGGCGGAAAAGGTCTGCACCATCTATGTCGCCCGGCCGATCCGTCGTTTCGGACCGCCGAGCGAACCGGGACACACCGCGATGTGGCTGCCGGCCGAGGATGCAGTCAATCTCCTTGGCACCATCGGCGACCGGGCCATGCTGCGGCGGTTCATTGCGGGAGCGTGAGCGAAGCCGCCGGGTCATAGGCAAAGACCACGCCGGAGACATCGTCCTGAAACACGCTCAGCCCGCTGTGGTCGGCCAGCGACCAGGACAGCGCCTCCAGAAGCGCCGGATTCGGCAGATGCGCGTGATCGGCAAGAAAGCGCAGCAGCATCTCGCCGCCGAATTCGCTGCCGTCCGGGGCGGCGCATTCGGTCACGCCGTCGGACAGCAGAAGCAGCCGGTCGCCCGGGAGGAGCCGTGTTTCCGTGCCTTCATAGCCGGCATCCGGGATCAGCCCGATCGGCAGCCCGCCGTTGCCCAGCACCTCGATCCCGCCCGAGGCGCGCAGGACCAGAGGATGGGGATGGCCGGCCTGAACCAGTCGGACATGGCCGCTGCGCAGATCCACCTCGGCATAGGCCATGGTGAAATAGAGATCGACCTGGAACTCCTCCAGCATCATCCGGTTGAAACGACCGGCGACGACTTCCGGCGGCCAGCCGCCTGACCCGTTCGCGCTGCGCCCGGACAGGGCGAGGTTGCGCTCCGGCGCGGCGGCGGAAAGCAGGCCGGACAGGCGCGCGGTCATCATCGCCGAAGCGACGCCATGGCCGGAGACATCGACCGAAAACAGCGCGAGACGGTCCGCCCCGATGTCGAAGGAGCCTACGAGATCGCCGCCGACATGGCCCGATGGCCGCAGGAGCAGGGTCACCTGACCCTGCGGCAGGTCGCGGTGACGGTCGCGCACCAGCGTCTGCTGGACCTTCCGCGCCTCGATCAGGTCGCGGTCGAGCGAATCATAGACCTCCTGCAACTGGGCAAAAGCCTCGCCCACCAGCGCGTTCTTGCGCAGAAGCTCGCTCTGCATGCCGATGATCCGCTCGCCGGCGCGCAGGCGTGCCCGCAGCTCATCCGGATTGACCGGCTTGGCGAGGAAGTCGTCCGCCCCCGCGTCGAGCCCGTCGGCCACCTCGGTCTTCTCCGATTTCGAGGTGAGGAGGATGAAACAGCCGTAGGTTTCACGCGGCAGGGCGCGGAATGCACGGCAGAATTCCACTCCGGTCATCCCCGGCATCATCCAGTCGCTGATGACGATGTCGAATTCCGTCCGCCGGCAGAGCGCGAGACCTTCCTCGGCCGAACCGGCCTCCGACACCCGGTAGCCGGCCCGCTCCAGGGTCAGGACCAGAACCCGGCGCTGGGCGCGGCTGTCATCAACGACAAGCACATGCCGCAAGCCCCGGGCAGCCGCTGGCGCCGTGAAAACTGATGAGGTGATGTGCAACGTGGCTCCGCAGACGACCTTGGCGCACAACTCTGCCCGCCGCGCCCTAACCGGCGGTAAAGACTCAAATTGCCGGTGTTCGCCGCTGTGGCGGTCATCTTCGGTTAAGCGGGGCTGTCCAGACTGGGCAGGGGTGTGACGTAACGGGTAGGGGTGTCGGTCATGATCGACTGGTCGCGCGTGGAGGAATTGCGCGCCGAAATCGGCGCGGAGGATTTCGATGAGGTGGTCGCGCTGTTCTTCGAGGAGGCGGATGATGCGGCTGTCCGGCTATCGGGCGCGGATGGCGACCTGCCGGTCGAGGCGGTCCTGCATTTCCTCAAGGGCAGTGCCCTGAACCTCGGCCTTTCCGAACTTGCCGCCCTTTGTCAGGCCGGGGAGAAGGCTGCGGCGGCCGGTCAGGCCGAAACGGTGGATCTCACCGTCATCGTCGCATGCTACCGGCTGTCGAAGGCGGCGTTCAGGGGCGGCGCACGGCAACGATCCGCCGCCTGAGCGCCCGGCGGGCGCATGGCTCAGATGAGGAATTCCGCCAGGGTCTCGTCACCGGTGATGTCGCGATAGACCATCCCCGCCGCGTCCAACCGCTCAAAGAGGGTGACGAAATTCTCCGCTGCGCCGGTCTCGATCCCGATCAGCACCGATCCGAAGTTCCGCGCCGACTTCTTCAGATATTCGAAGCGGGCAATGTCGTCATCCGGCCCCAGCATCGTCAGGAACTCGCGCAGCGCACCCGGGCGCTGCGGCATGCGCAGCACGAAGTACTTCTTGCGGCCGGCGAATCGCTGGGCCCGCTCCCGGACCTCTGGCAGCCGCTCGAAATCGAAATTCCCTCCGGAGGTCACGCAGACCACCGTCTTTCCAGCGATCAGCGGCGCCAGTTCCGGCAGCACGTCCACCGAGAGGGCGCCGGCCGGCTCCAGTACGATGCCCTCATGGTTCAGCATCTCAAGCATCGTGCCGCAGATCCGGTCCTCGGGCGCAAGCAGGACATGCGCGGGATCGACCCAGCGCAGGAATTCGTAGGGAAGCGCGCCGATCCGCGCCACGGCGGCGCCATCCACGAAGCTGTTCACCTTGGAAAGAGAGACCGGACCTCCGGACAGCAGCGCCGCCCGCAGGCTGGCGCCGCCCAGCGGCTCGACAAACCGGAAGTCCGCAGCCGGCGCGGCCTCGCGCAGATAGCGCGTAACCCCGGCAGACAGGCCCCCGCCGCCCACCGGCAGGACCACGAGATCCGGCGCGCGGCCGAGCTGGTCGAGCAGCTCGACCGCCACCGTGGCCTGGCCCTCGATCACATCGGGATCGTCGAAGGGCGGCAGGAACTGGGCGCCGTTGCCGGCGCAGAAGGCCTGGGCGGCGGCAAGCGTCTGGTCGAAATAGTCGCCGGTCAGCACGATCTCGACCGAGGTGCCCCCAAAGACACGGGTCTTGTCGATCTTCTGCCTCGGAGTGGTGACCGGCATGAAGACGGTGCCGCGCACGCCGAAATGCCTGCAGGCATAGGCCATGCCCTGCGCGTGGTTACCTGCGCTGGCGCAGACGAAATGCACGGCCCCCGGTACCTGTTTGCGCATCGCGGTGAAGGCGCCGCGCAGCTTGTAGCTGCGCACCGGCCCGAGATCCTCGCGCTTCAGCCAGATATCGGCGCCGAAACGCTCGGAGAGATGATCGTTGCGCTGAAGGGGCGTCGGCTCGAACAGAACACGAAGCGCTTCGGCGGCGGTGCGGGCGGAGGCGGGGAAATCGCTCATCCGCAAGGCCTGCCGCGAAGATTGCCCCGGGGCAAGGGGCCTGGCTGAGCGCCAAACCGCCGAATGGCTGCCCGTCCGTCGGCGGACGCCACCGCATCGCCCCATTTCGGCCTATTTCACGACCGGATGATGGCTATCGTGTCAGCAGCTCGTCATTCTGTGGAGAATTCCATGTCCCGCTCCGTCCTGCTTGCCGGTGCCGTCGCTGTCGCGGCGCTGACCCTTTCGCCCGCCCTGCCGCTGGTCGATGCCCAGGGATTCGGCGCCGCCTTTGCCAAGAACGACAAGGGTGGCGGCGGTGGCGGCGGCGGAAATGGCAATGGCGGGGGCAACGGCGGCGGCGGCGGTGGCGGCAAATCCGCCGAGAAGTCGAAATCGGAGTCCGCTGGCGGCAAGTCGAAATCCGCTGGCAAGTCCACCGCCAAGGGCACCACGACCGGGAAGAAACCGGCGACCAAGGTGAAGGCAACCGCCGAGGACGTCGTTGACGGGCTGCGCCCGAACGAGCTTGGCAAGATGAACGGCGCGATGCACGCCAGCATCAACGCCATCCTGGCCCATATCCGCAACGGCCAGATCAACAGCGGGCCGGTCGGGTTGATGGCCGGCCTCGCGGTAGCCGATGCCGCCGTTGCCGCTGCGGAGGAAGCATCGGGCCCGGTGCTTGAGCTCGACGCCGCGCATGCGGGTCTGGAAACCGCGCTCGCCGATGCAGGCTTTGCTTCGGTCGATGAATTCCTTGCGGCGGTCGCCGCGCTGGAAGAGGAAGCTACCGCCGAAGAAGGCACCACCGGCGAAGAGGTTGTCGCCGATGGCGAGGAAACGCCTGGCGACGGCACCGCGACGGAAGAGGATCCGCTCACCGAAGAGGAAATCGCGGCGATCAACGACCTGATCGAAGCGGCCGGCGGGTTGAACGAGGATGGCACCTTCGTCACCCCGCGCCCGACCGCCGAGGAGGTGACGGCAGCCGAGACCGCCATTGCCGATGCCGAAGCCGGGGTGACGGCGGCCGAGGACGCCTTCGTCGGCGCCTGGAACAAGGACGGCGACGCAGATGCCCTGCTCGCCCTCGCGCGTGAGCGGTTGGCCGAATACGGCGACGAGATCGCGGCGGCCATCGCCGAGACCGCCACCGATGCGGCGGTCGAAGGCGAAGAAGAGGCTACGGACGACAGCGGAGACGAAGCTCTCCCTGAAGACGAAGCCGATGCCGGCACCGATGGCGCCGAAGATCCGCTCCTGATCCTTCCCGAGGGCGGCTGACCGATCCCCGCCTGACGGTCAGCCCAGCGAATCCGCCGACCCTGCAGCCGCCGAAAGTGGCTGCGGGGTTGCGCCCCATTTCGCCTCTGCCAGGAGTGCGGTCAGCAGGCCGACGTTTAACAGGGTCATGAACCAGTTCGAGATCAGCACATAGCCGCCAAGCACTGCGCCGTTCATCTCCATCAGGCCGACGATGCTTTGCAGCAGCCAGACGATGCCATAGCTCGCCAGCGTCAGCCAGAAGATGGGCACGGTCTGCGCATCGCCAAGGCGGGCGGCCTGGCGCAGGGTGATCCGTTGGCCGCAGGCCGCCGCGACCGCTGAGGGGCTGTACCACAAGAAGAAATAGGTACCGAAGAAGCCGCCTGCGATTTCGGAAAGCTGCTCGGATTGGCTGGACAGGTCGATCCCGAATGCCAGAAGCGCCATTCCGAGTATGCCCAGGACGAGCATTGCAATGAGCACGGCGACAAGTGTGGCCAGCAGGGCCATCAGCAGAACCAGCAGGCTGCGGCCGGCATAGGCCAGCATGCTTCCGGGGTGCAGCCTTGGTGCAATCGGCCAGGGCCGTTCGCCCATCAGGACAAAGCGATGCCAGCCCACCGCCATCCACAGCAGCGGCAGGAATGTCCCGGCAAAGCCAAGCGCCCACATCCACCAGACCATGCGGCCGCCGAATCCGAGAAACCCGAACTGCGCCGCCAATGCGCGTTCCAGCCAGTGCTGGCCGACATAGGTCGCGATCAGGATCGGCAGCACCGAGATCTGCAGGGCGGGGATCGGGTTGTCGAGGATGTCGCGGACCGCGCGCATCAGGATCGTCCAGGCTTGCTTCATTGGCCGGTCTCCTTTGCGGAAGTCTGTCGCCAGCGGTGCGGCAGACAAAGCGCCGCGCGCGTTCTTGCCCTTGCTCCGCCCGCGCTGTAACCCGCCGACAACAACGGGAGACCCGAGATGAACGCACCCAGGAAGGTTGTGCTGGCCTATTCCGGCGGCCTCGACACCTCGATCATCCTCAAGTGGCTGCAGACCACCTATGGTTGCGAGGTTGTCACCTTCACCGCCGACCTCGGCCAGGGTGAGGAGCTGGGGCCGGCGCGGGACAAGGCGATCCTGCTGGGGATCAAGCCCGAAAACATCCACATCCTCGATGTGCGCGAGGAATTCGTCCGCGACTTCGTCTTCCCGATGTTCCGGGCCAATGCCGTCTATGAGGGCCTCTATCTTCTCGGCACCTCCATCGCCCGGCCGCTGATCGCCAAGCACCTCGTCGAGATCGCCGAAGCCACCGGCGCCGATGCCGTGGCCCATGGCGCCACCGGCAAGGGCAACGACCAGGTGCGCTTCGAGCTT
>CAZRQN010000020.1:0-32312 GCA_964602115.1 uncultured Rhodobacterales bacterium | reverse complement strand
CGCGGCTGACGATGTTTTCCGAGGCGATCAGCTCGATCTCGTCGCGCTGGCGGCCAAGCTCCTTGCCGACCGCCGAGGCGATCTCGGGGTCGCGGCTGGCGAGGGCCTCGGTGAAGAATCCGGGGTCGCGGTGGGGAGCGGTCATCGGGGCCTCCTGCATCGGGTCCGGGGCATGTAACCAAAGCAGGGGCTGCAGGAAAGCGAGGATTCCGACGCCTGCGCGACCAAAGTCGAAGCGGGGTTGAGTTTGCCGGGCCGGACCGACAAGACTGGCGGCGAGAGGAGCCGGTGATGCGCGCGCCGAAGATCGCCTTCCGGGCCAGCCCGACGCCGGCGGCGCAGGATGCGCTGTCCGTGCTGCTTCAGTCCCACGGGGACTGGCCGCTTGCCGAGGCCGAGGTGGTCGTGGTGCTTGGCGGCGACGGTTTCATGCTGGCGACGCTGCATGCGGTGGAGACGGCGGGGCTTCCCGTCTATGGGATGAACTGCGGCACCATCGGCTTTCTGATGAATGCCTTTTCCGCCGAAGACCTGGCGGGACGCCTGGGCGCGGCCGAAGAAACCATCATCAATCCGCTGAGGATGAAGGCCGAGACCGAGGCCGGCGGAACGGTCGAGGCCCTGGCGATCAATGAGGTGAGCCTGCTGCGTGCCGGCCCCCAGGCGGCCAAGCTGCGCATCACCGTCGATGGACGCGAGCGGATGGACGAACTGGTCTGCGATGGCGCGCTGGTGGCCACACCGGCGGGCTCCACCGCCTACAACTACTCCGCCCATGGGCCGATCCTGCCTATCGGATCGGATGTGCTGGCGCTGACCGCCGTTGCCGCCTTCCGACCGCGCCGCTGGCGCGGGGCACTCCTTCCCAAGTCGGCGGTGGTCCGCTTCGACGTGCTGGAGGCCGACAAGCGCCCGGTGATGGCCGATGCCGACAGCCGCTCCGCCGGCCGGGTCGTCGCCGTGACGGTGCATTCGGAGCCTGCGGTGCGCCACCGCATCCTGCACGATCCGGGCCACGGACTGGACGAGCGCCTGATCCGCGAGCAATTCGCCTGAGGCGCGCCTACGGCGACTTGCGCGTCGTGTCAGCCGCCGCGAAATGTGCCATCTGGTCGGCCTGGGCCTTGCGGAAGGCGGGGCGGGCGGTGATCCGGGCGACATAGGCTTCGGTCGCGGCGCGGGTGTTGAAGGCGCGGAGCCGGCCCACGCGCAGCACATCGGCCATCAGCAGGTCGGCCACGGTGAAACGGTCGGCGGCGAGCCAGTCACGCCGGGACAGGACATCCTCGATCCGGTCGAGGCGCTGGACCAGCCAGCCTTCGAGCGCGTTCGGCGCGGTGCCGGTGATTTCGAGGAACCACCACGGCACCGAGACCATCTCGACCGAATTGAGCGCCGCGATCACCCATTGCAGGGTTTCGGCCTCGCCCCCCGGATCGCGAGGCATCAGGGCCTCGGATTTCCGGGCGAGATGCAGGAGGGTCGCGCCGCTTTCAAACAGGGTCACGGCGCCATCGGTGAGGAATGGCACCTGGCCAAAGGGCTGATGCGCAAGATGGTCGGGTCCGCGATGGTCGAAGCTGACGGTCCCGACCTGGTAAGCGATCCCCGCCTCCTCGCAGGCCCAGCGCAGCCGCAGGTCGCGCACGAAGCCCCGGGGGCCGGGCGGAACCCAGTCGTAGGTCCAGATCGTCACATCAGCCATGTTGCCCCGCCTCGCGACGGCTTCATGCGGGCGGCACGTCCACCACGATGATCGAGACGTTGTCACCGCCTCCTGACTCGAGCGCGAAGGTCTTCAGCTTCTCCGAAACGGTCTCGATCGGCTCGCCGTCGATCAGCTTCTTCAGCGTGGCGAAATTGGCGTATTTGGTCAGCCCGTCCGAGCAGAGCAGGAAACGGTCGCCGGGCTCCACCTCGCCGCGGATCTTGTCCAGCTCCAGAACTTCGCCGACGCCCACCGCACGCGTGATGGCATTGGAATGCGGGTGGTTCTCGGCCTCGTCCCAGGTCATCTCGCCGGCGAGGACGAATTCGCCCACCACCGAATGGTCGATGGTCAGCATCTCCAGCTCGCCCTGGCGCAGGCGGTACAGGCGGCTGTCGCCGGCCCAGAAGCAGAGGAAATGCGTGTCGGTCAGGATCAGGGCCACCACCGTTGCCCCGACCGTGGTGCGGTACTTGGTCTGCGAGGCGATGTGGATGCGTTCATGCGCCTTCAGGATCGTCTGGCGCAGTGCCTTCATCAGCTCGGCCGGGGGCAGTTCCGGCGGGATCATCGCGATCGTGTCCACGATGGTCTGGCTGGCGAAATCGCCCGCCTCGTGCCCGCCCATGCCATCGGCAACGACCCAGATGCGCTGGTCGGGAAGGGAAAGGATCGAGTCCTCGTTGATCTTTCGGACGCGGCCGACATGCGAGGTGGAGGAATAGCGGATGGGATAGAGGCTCATGCGTCCACCGGCTCCTTGTCGCGCTGCCAGATCGGGGCGGAGAGGTCGAAAAGGCCCAGGGCCTGCCCGCCGGCCGGCAGCCCCTCGCAGACCATCAGGCGGGTGCCGGATTCAAGATCGGCGGACCACAGGCTAGGCCGGCGGAACTGGCCGGCCAGCAGCGAGGCGGCAAGACCGGAAGGCAGGCTCGCCGGATCGCCGCCCTCGGCGACAAGGCCGCCCGTCTGCCGGGCAACCGCAGGGGCGGCAGGCAGATCGGCGACGGCCATCGCGGCCAGCCGCTCGACCAGCGCCTCCCTGGTGAACCCGTCCTCCAGCGCCGCCAGCGCCACGCCTTCCAGATCGTAGAACAGCGCCGGCGAGAGAAGGTGCGCCTGCACCGGATCGGCGCCGTCCGGCAAGGCAGTGGCGAGGGTCAGCGGGAATTGCCGGCCGACGCGATCGACCGACATCATCATCACCCCGATCACCGCCGCCGCCCCGGCCATTCCGGGCGCCAGGGTGAAACGCCAGATCGGGGCGGAAAAGTAGCAATCCTGCCAACGCTCCCCAAGCGCAGCCTTGGCGGCGAGGATGCCCTCCTGCAGCCAGCGATCCCAGGGATCGACGAAGGAAGGCACGAGATCGGCCCGGAAGAAATCTCCCAGGGAAGGCATCTTGCCGAAGGCGCCGAATTTCCCCGCCATCAGAACGTCTTCGGACAGGCGAACTTCGACAGCGCCGCCAGCTTGAACGGGTTCAACGCCGAAGAGGAGGACATGTTGAAGATCGCGAGCCTTCCCCCAACCTTGAAGATGACGCGGTTGCCGGTTCCGGCGGGGCGCATCTCGGCCGCGTCGAGCATCCGCATCCAGCCCCAGGCGCCGTCGCGACGCAGCTCGTTCTCCACCCCGTCGAGCGGTGGCTGGAAGGTGAGCCGGGCAAAGCCCGCCGCTCCCGGCCATTCCACACCCGAGGGCGAGGGCTGGGCGATACCCTGCTCGAAGTTGACGGCGGTGCCGTCGATTTCCAGTGCCACCGAGGTTGCGTTGGGATCGAGCGCCTCCGGCGTCAGCGCAAACTTGACCTTCGGCGAAGGACCTTCGGGGAAGAAGGCGGCGCGGATCTCGGCGGCGAACTGGAACGGCTCCAGCGCCGCATCGGAAATCCCGAGATCGACGTTGTTCACCTTCTTCCACTTCCAGGGCCGCGCCTGCGTATCGACGAACTTGGCGAGGTTCTCGTTGAAGAAGACGTCCAGAAGGCCGCCGGGAGAGAAGACGCGGGTGAAGTCGGCCATGCCGACCTCCTCCTTGGCGCGGCGGTTGAACGGATAGCGATCATTCAAGGTCTGCTCGCAGACCGGAAGCACGTTGCTCGACCATTTGGCGTTGATCTGCGCCCGTGCGCCGGTGGCAGACACGCCCGAGGCGCCGGCGGCGATCTGGGCCGCCCAACGCTGCAGCGGGCCATCGGAAATCCGGCTGGCGGCGAGGTTGAGCTGGAAGACGGGATCCTCTTCGGGATTCTCCGGCACATCGGCCTGGCCGGTGAAGCCGACCTTGGCGATGTCGCGGTTCACGTCGAGCAGGACCTGGATGATGCCGTCAAGCTGCGACGGCTGACCTTCCTCGCGCCGCACCAGATCGTTGAGCCAGGTGAAGCGCTCCTCGACGATGGCGCCGGGCAGTTTCGGCGCCGCCTGTCCCGGCTCGGGCGTCATCAGCGCTTCGAGCAGGACCTGGCCCTGGAGCGACAGGAAGCTCTTCATTTCCAGCCGGCCGACAACTTCGGCACCCTGGGTGATGCCCTCGATCGGCACGATCGAGCGGTTTTCGGTCAGCCGGGTTTCCGAGGCAACGGCGTTGAGGAGGTTGGTGATCGGCGATGTCGCGCCGGAGAGGATGTTGGTCACCTCCGCCGCATGGGCGACCGATTCCATCGGCACGATATCGACATCGGCAAGGATGCCTTCATAGCGGGTGATGAAGTCATTGTAGTAGAGGTCAAGCACATCCCGCGTGACCGCAAGCATCGCCGCGTCGGACTGCTGCTGCACGTTCTGCTCGCCCAGAACCCAGCCTTCGGACTGGATGCGGGTGGAAACCGCCAGCGCTTCGCCGAGGAATACCTCGTTGAATCCCTTGTAGGTATAGATGCCCTCGATCCCGTCATTCAGCGGCTTGCCGGAGGAACGGACCAGCACGCGCGGTGCCGACGGTCCCGCGATGTCGGAGACCCGCCACTGCGGCAAAGCAAGCGATTCGGGGCTGTTGATGATGGAGGCATAGATCCGTTGCGCCATCGGCGTGCGCGACAGAATGTCCTGCGCCTGTTCGATCAGCGGGCCGTTAAGCGCGATCTCGACCATCGGCTGGTTGAGCATCGCATCGAGATGAGCATTGAGGTCGGCGCGGGTCTGGTCGAAGGCCGGACCGGGAATGGCGACGTTCCAGTCGTTGTTCATCCATTCCTTGACCATGTCCGGGTTCAGCGGGCCGCGCTGGCCGAGCATGAGATAGACCTTCAGTGCCTCGTAAAGAACGTCTGGTTCGTTCATCGAAGACTGGATCTGGCCTTCCAGACGCAGCAGGAGCCGGGGCAGGAAG
The DNA here is from genome assembly GCA_964602115.1 of uncultured Rhodobacterales bacterium. Classification (GTDB taxonomy): domain Bacteria; phylum Pseudomonadota; class Alphaproteobacteria; order Rhodobacterales; family Rhodobacteraceae; genus JANOGU01. The sequence continues at coordinate 27,271 of CAZRQN010000020.1, read as the reverse complement.
TTCTGGTTCAGGCTCGCGCGGTAGGCCATCGCCGCATTGGAGCCCAGGACGCGGCCCTGATAGAGACCCCAGGTCAGGTCCGAGGGCACTTCGACCTCGCCACCTTCGACCGCCATCGGATTGGCGGGGAGCGCCCGCAGGACGGCAAGCGCCTTGAGCGTCGAGACGACATCGCCATCGCCGATCGGGCTCTGGGGCACCGGAGCGATCTCGGTCTGGTAGCTGTCGAGCATCGCCGAGGCTTCCGCGATCATCGACACATTGCCGAGATAGCTGCGCGTCCACAGCGCTCCGAGGCCGAGGGAGACCACCACCGTGGCCGAAATCGCCCCGATCCGGATCCAGCGGTAGCGCCGTTCCACCTTGTCGTCGGCGGAGACAAGGCCGGATTCCGGGAAAATGACACCCTCGAACAGACGGGTGAGGAAATACGACCGGCCGGTGCCGCGACCCGAGCCGATGGCCTGGCGGCCAAGGCCGAAGGTGCGGGCCATACCCATCATCAGCCGGTCGATGGGCGTGCCTTCCTGCGTGCCCGAGGCGAAATAGACCCCGCGCAGCATGTGGCGGTGCTCGAACTTGTTGTCCTGGAACACCTCCGCAAGGAAATCCCGCGCAACCTGGCGGACCGAAGCCACCTGGCCCGGAAAGCCGGCGATCAGGCTGCGGCGCTGGTGATCGACTTCTGTGGTCATCCGCTCAAGCGACTGGGCATTGAGCTGGGTCAGCAGGCCAGAGAACTCCTCGTCGAACAGCGCCATGGGCGAGGCATTGCCCCGCGACTTTTCCAGGGGGAGGGTGAAGCCCCAGACCTGTTCGCGCGCCTCCTTGCCGAGGTTGTCGAAGAATTCGGCAAAGCCCGCGATCAGGTCGGCCTTGGTGAACAGCACATAGACCGGGAAACGCACCCCGAGCTTGTCGCGCAACTCGTGCAGGCGGCGGCGGATGGCCTTGGCATGCGCGGCCTGGGTCACCTCGTCGGTCATCGAGAGGTCGGAGAGCGAAATCGCGATGATGGCGCCGTTGATCGGCTGGCGCTTCCGGTATTTCTTCAGCAGCGCCAGGAAGCCGAGCCAGCCGCGGTTGTCGGCATCGGCATCGCTCTCCTGGGTGGTGTAGCGGCCGGCGGTGTCGATCATCACGGCATGGTCGGTGAACCACCAGTCGCAGTTGCGGGTGCCGCCGACGCCGCCGATCGACGCCTCGCCGCCCTCTTCCAGAAGCGGAAACTTGAGGCCGGAATTGACGATGGCAGTGGTTTTCCCCGCCCCCGGCGGCCCGATCATGATGTACCACGGCAGCTCGTACAGGCTGCGGCTGCCGAGCTTGGATTTCCTGAGCGAGGTCAGCGCCGTCTTCAGCTTGCCCTTCAGCTCGTCCATCTCGGCCGAGACCGCATCTCCTTCGTCGGGATCGGCGGTGGAGGAGACGATCTCCTCGGTCATCTTGCGGTTCCGCCGCCAGCGGACGATCCGGATGATGATCATCAGCAGGAAGCAGACCACGAACATCCCGATGATCCACTTGATGCGGGTCAGCGGGTCGCCGAAAGGCCGCGCCTCGCCCCAGGCGATCAGGTCGCCGAAGAACCACAGGAGCGCGGCGAGGATGCCGGTGAGGAGAAACAGGAACGTGTAGATGTTGCGGAAGAGCGGGATGATGTAGCGGCGGATCATGGCTCAGCTCTCCGTCTTCAGGAGGATGATCTCGATCCGCCGGTTGGCCGCCCGGCCTTCCTTCGTATCGTTCGATTCAATCGGTTCCTTGTCCGCACGGCCCTCGGCCGAAAGCCGGTCCTCGCCGAGCACAGTCGCCATCTGCTTCATCACCGATTCCGCCCGGGCAAGCGACAGATGCATGTTCGAGGGGAAGCGGCGGGACTTGATCGGCTGGTTGTCGGAATGGCCGACGATCAGGATCTTGCCCGGCTGGTCCTTCAGCCCCTCGGCAAGCCGGTCGATCCGTTCGGGATAGCCTTCGGCCAGCGCGTCGGAGCCGGAACCGAACATGCCTTCGCCCTTGACCTGCACCGTGATCTTGGTGGCGTCCTGTTTGACCTTGACCAGGCCTTCCTTGATCTCGGGTTCGAGGAAGCCCGCGATCACCTCTGCCTGGTCCGGCCCGGCCTCGGGCGGCGGGGGAGGCGGCGGGGGCGGGGGCGGCGCCGGACGGTCGAGAACCGGGATCACGCCGCTGTCCACCGCCGCGAGCCGGCCGAGGAGCTGGTCCGTGGGCGTGCCGAGCAGGAAGGTCAGCGTGGAGAATATTCCGGCCAGAATGGCCGCCGAAGCGGCGATGGCGATATAGACCGGCTTGAACAGGGACCGTGGCTTGTGCGGACGCTCCACTCCCTGCCAGTTCGGCGAGAGATCCTGCTCCACCGGGCCGCGCTGGGCGCGGATGATCCGCGCCAGGCCGTTGCGGATCTGCAGGTGCTTGTCCGCGCCGCCCTGCTCGATCCGCAGCCGCCCGTCGAAGCCGAGCGACAGGCACATGAACATGAATTCGAGTAGCTCGATGTTGTTCGGCGGATCCTTCTCCAGTCGCGCCAGAACGTCATAGAAGCGGTCGCCGCCCACCGTTTCCTTGTGGAAGGTGCCGACCATCGACTGCATGCCCCAGTTCGACTGCTCCCCCCAGGGCGTGTTCAGCACCACGTCGTCGATCGTGGCGCAGATGGCGTAGCGGGCGACCTTGACCTGCTGGGGATCGACCCCGGCGGAGATGGCGCGGCTTTCGAAGTTGCGGACTTCGGCCACCACATTGCGGCGCAGCGCGTCCGGATCGACGTGCTGGGCACGGTTGCGGATGCGGCTGACCAGGGCGAAGAGCGTGGCCGCCGTCGCGTTCAGCCGGTTCATGCCGGTCATGGCCAGCTGGATCGGCGACTCGCCCGCCTTGGCCTCCGATGCCGGAGCGGAGCTGTCGCGGGCTTGCGGCGGAGGTTGTGGCACGCCGTAGCCGACCGGCGCAGCCGCCTGCGGCGGTGGAGCGGAATAGCTCGGCACGCCCGGAGGCGCAGCGGGACTGCCGCCCGCAGCACGCCGTCCGGCCGGATTGGGTCGGATCACGGTGCGTTCGGAATCATCCGGTTCGGCAAAGGGGTCGTGTCCGGCCATCGCACCCGTTCCTTGTTTCGCCTCAGCTCACGCGGATGGCCCAGAGCTCCATGATGAGGCCCGGGAAATCGCCCGAGACGTGGACGGCAATACCGCCCGACGTCGTCATCTTGCGCCAGTAAGGACTATCGCGGTCAAGTTCAAAATAGACCACCCCCGCATGGTAGGGAATCTGCCGCGGCGCCACCGGCAGGGGCCGGAGCGTGATCCCCGGCAGGGCCGAGTTGACGAGCTGGCGGATTTCCTCGACCGGGCCGATCTTGGCCTGGCCGGCGAAGTGACGGCGCACATTCTCGGCCGGGATGTCGGCCTTGACGGCCAGGACGAAGCTTGCGGTCGAGATGAGCTTGCGATCGGCAATGATCCCGACCGAAATGCCGTACTTCCGTGCCTCCAGCGCGATGGAGACGGCGGTCTGTTCGAGAACCGAGGACAGGTACTGGCGCAGCAGGCGGATCACCGGGGCAAAGGTGGCCGACAGGTTGTCGTGCTGGTAGGAGGGGAACTCCGGCGGCATCTTCTCGGTCGCCATGAACGTGGCAAGCTCGCCCCCGATCATCACGCAGGTCTGATAGACTTGGATCGGATGCACATTCTCGATCTGGATCAGGTGGCGGACGAGCGGCGTCATCCGGTTGAGAACCATCAGGAGCAGGAAATCGGAGATCTCGGCCACGCCCTTGGCGGCGCCGGTCTCCGACAGGCGGCCGGCCAGCGCCCGCATCCGGTGGGCCAGCAGCCCGTCCATCTCGCGCAGGAAGGACTGAAGCGAAGGCGCGGCGCGGACATCGACGCAGGTCGGCATGAAGGCCTTGTCGAGCAGCACTTCGCCGTCGGGCCGCTTCTCGATGATCCGCGCGATCGGAATCACCAGCCGGTCGGCCAGGTCATCGACTTGCAGCGCGAATTGAAGACGCAGCTTGCCGACCGAGAGGATGACTGGCTTGCGCCCCTCGCCGGTGGTGTCCGTCACCTCGATCTCGGCCGCCCGGTAGCGCGCCGCCGATTTCTCCGCACCGGATGGATCGACATCCAGCGCCCCGCGCCGGCGGGCGGGCACCGAAAGATAGACCAGGCAATCCTTCACCCCGTCCGGCACATGCAGCGCCGGGGGGTGGTCCTCCGACTGCGGCACCCGGAAGATCGTACCGTCCGGCGTCAGGCCTGCGGCGCCCTTGATGGCGAACTGGCCGAACTTCAGCACCTCGTCGTTGATCTCAAGCTCGCTGACGCCCCAGACATAGGGCGCAACCCGGCGGGCGAGCCCGGTGACGAGCGTTTCCGCATAGCGGTCGGCCTGCTGGAAGTGGTGTGGCTGGAGGAACAGCCCTTCGGTCCACAGAACCTTACTTTCCCAGGACATGACCCTTCCCCGACACCCCGAACGGCGACCCTAGCGGCCGTTCAGGCGCGTGTCACTTCAATCTTTCCAACTGGTTCTGATAAGCCCGCGCGAACTCTTTGGCAAAGAATTCCTGAAAATCATTCTCTGCCTGTTCGGACAACTGGGCGTGGAGCTTTTCGAACTCTTCCCAGAGTTTCGCCTTGCGGTTCGACATGATCCCGCCACCTGGCACCCGGGCCTCGAGCCCCTTGGGATCGAAGCGCGAGAGCACGTCCTTGATCGCGGCCTCCATGCCCGTGACCATCGCCACTTCATGGGCCTTGATGTCCGACAGCGCTTCCTGCGCCGCCTTGGCCGCGTCCATGTAGCCCTTGGCCTTGGGCTTCACGAGCATTTCCACCGCATGCTCGCCCGAGAGGGCGAATTTCAGCGGGTTGTTGCCCTGGGCACCGATCTGGGTGCGCTCCATGCGGAACTCCCCCTTGATCGAGGCGCGGGTCATCAGGATCTCGCGCAGCCCTTCGACCAACAGGCGGAACACCGCGCCGAGCCGCTCCATCGTGGCGGCCAGTTCCGGGTCGGGGATATGGACATCCTCCGCTCCGGCGCCGCGCAGGAAGGCGCGTGCAGCGTCGCCGCGAATCGGGCTGGCGGCAGCGCGCGGGGCTTCCGGCGCCGGCGCGGCGACGGCGGGCTGCGGCTGGGGCTGCGGCGCGACCGGTCTGGGGGCAGGGGCCTCCGGCGCGGGATGCGGAGCCGCCGCCGGCGGGTTGGCGCGGGGCGGAGGCGGCGGGACGATGGAGGCATTGCGGCCGCTGGGCAGCGGCGCGGCAAAGGGCGAAACCTCGGGCTCGCCACGCGGCTCGGGATCGGCGACGCGCGGGCGCACCGGTTTGTGCGGCACCACCGAACTGCCCGGCAGCAGGCCCTCGAACGCATCCGGCGGCAGGTCGAGCGCCGGGCGCGACGGAGCCGGCGCAGGCGACCCGCGCCCGCCAGAGGGCGCACCGAAGGGATCGAGCGGATCGCCGCCCCGGCCGCCGCCGCCCTTTCCTCCTGCCGGTTTGAGGAAATCGTCGTCCCAGTCATCCGGGATGACCGAAGACCGCTTGGCCACCGAGAAACTGTCGTGGACCGAAGCCGAATGCTGGCGCGCCGAGGCCCCCGTGAAATCGTCGAGCGGATCGACCGGTGCCCGGCCGAGGATCGGATCGTCTTCCCCCGGCATCAGCGGCTGGGACAGAGCGTCGATCGGATCCTCGCGGCTGATCGTCGAGGGGCCGCGCGGTGGCTCGGCTCCCATCAGATCGTCAAGGAAATCCACCTTCCGCGATGCCGAACCATCCAGCAGATCCATCAGATCGGGAGCATTCTCGGCCCGCCCGTGCGAGATCGGCGCGTCGTCAACCGGGGCGGCGAGAACCTCGGCCGGGCGGCCGGAGGTGATGGCCACGACCATCTCGTAACCGCCGAAGGACAGGACATCCCCGTCGTTGAGCGGCGTCGGCGTGCGGCCCAGCGGCACCTTGCCGTAGTTGAGGAAAGTGCCGTTGGTGGAAAGATCCACCACCACGACATTGCCGTCGCCCTGATCCTCGATCGCGCAATGGCGCTTGGAGATCAGCTTGTCCGGGTCGGGCAGGACGATGTCATTCTCCTGGCCGCGGCCAAGCGTCAGCGAGGGCCCCCGCATTACAATCGGAGAGCCGTCGCCGGGAACCGCACCCGTCGATTGGAATCGCAGCACGACAGGCATTCAGGCTTCAGCCTCCGGTCATCACCGTAACTTGGACAGGGATGATGGTACCCCCGCCAGAGCAGAGGTCCATCCCCACCCGCGCTGCGGGCAGTTTGCCTATCATAACCGTCATGGACCCCTTGGCAATCGGGTGCGGCGGCGGTGCGACCGCCGTGACCGCCATATCGGTCGCCCGCGCCGCCGGCAGCTTCACCACCAGGACCGGAATGATGCAGGGGGGGATGACCGGCGTCGGTGCTCCCACGGTCAAAGGGCAGATATGCGTATCGGTCAGACGGGCATTGGGCGGTCCCGGCATGATCTAGCTCTTTGCCTCCGCCTTGGCGCCGCCGCCGGCCTCGACCCGCCCGTTGCCGCCGCGTCCGATGTCGAGTCCGCGGTCGATCAGGATGTCGAGATGGAGCTGCATCCGCTCCACATTGGCCCGCATCGAGATCAGGTTCATCGCCAGGGCCGCAGCCGAAACCCCGTTCGGCGGCGCCGGCGAATTGGCGAGCGGGCCGGGCCCCAGCGTGCCATCGGCATAGACGGCCGCCATGGCACAATAGACGGTGTCGTCGTCCTGCTCGGCGCTTTCGAACGCATCGCGCGCTGCCTGGCGGTTTTCGGCATTGGGTTTGAACACCCATTTCTCGGCCGCAGCCAGCGGCGGCGGCACAGTCTTGGCCTCCGCGCCGATGATGTCACGGGCGGCGAGGCAGGCCCACCAGGTCGCCTCGCGAGGGGGCAGACAGACGGACAGGAGACGAAGCATGTCCACCTTGGCGCCCTTTTCCTCCAGTTCGGCCAGTACCACCGCCACCGGCGCCGATGCCGGCGCGGCGATCTTGGTCTGCAGCTTGGTATTGGCCTGGGCAAGCTGCTTCGCCGCCGGATCCGGCGGGATTTTCTTCAGGTTCTCGAACCGTTTGGACATTTCCTGCCGGCCTCAGTTGATGTTCACGAGCGAGCCCTGGACCACCATGATCCCGTTCGCCTTGTGTTCGGCCATGCCGGTGGCCTCGGTCTTGATCATCGTGCCTTTGACCGTGATGCCGGTCATGTCGATGGTGATCGAGTTGCCGCCGACCTTCAGCTCGATCTTCTGTTTCGACTCGATGGTGATCGAGCCGGTGACGGTGTTGGTGTAGTTGCCGGTCACGGTCGTGTCGGACTTGCCGGTGATCTTTTCGGTATAGTCGCCGGTGGTCTCGGCCGTGGTGTTGCCGGTGACCTTGGTTTCCTTGTTCCCCTTGACCTCCTGGTTGGCATTGCCGCCCACCTTTTCGGTCCGGTTGGTCTTGATGTCACGGTTCTCGTTGCCGGTCTCGACCTTCAGCGTCAGGTCGCCGGTCTTGATCGTCTCGGTCCGGTCCTTGTGGATCGTGGTGGTGATCGAGCCGGGGCTCTTCTTGGTCTCGCCGATCGAGATCGTGGCGTCGTTCTCGACCGTCAGGAAATAGTCCTTCTCGGAGTGCATGCGGATGAATTCGCTGCCCTTCTTGTCCTCGAAGACCAGCTCGTTGTAGTTGTCCGCCCCCCCGCCCTTGGACGACCGCGTCTTGATCCCCATCTGGGTCTTGTTGGCGTCGAGCGCATAGGGCGGCTTGGTATCGGCATTGTAGAGCATGCCGGTGCAGATCGGCCGGTCGATGTCGCCGTCCTCGAACTGGATCACCACTTCCTGGCCGACGCGGGGAACGTGGACCATGCCCCAGTCCTTGCCCGACCAGGGCGTCACCACCCGGACCCAGCAAGTGGTGGTCTCGTTGTTCTGGCCTTCGCGATCCCAGGGGAACTGGACTTTGATGCGGCCATAATTGTCGGTGTAGATCTCCTCGCCGGAGGCGCCGGTGACGCGGGCGATGAGAATGCCGGGAATGCGCGGCCATTTGGTGGCATGCGGGGCGCGGAACGGCGTGGTCTTCGGGATGGTCTTGAAGTTCACGCGGTAGGTGTCGCGGTTTTCCTCGTCGAACTTGATGCTGCCGGGAATGCCGGAGACCTTCTGGCTCTCGTCCTCGGCATCGACCTCGATCTGCATCCAATGCACGGCCGAGGTCACCAGATACTCCTGATTCTCGGCCGCCCGCGCCTGCTTGTCGAGCTTGAAGGTCTTGCCGACCGCCATCTCGCGGGTGTTGCCCACCGCGTCGCGCACCTGGTACTGCCAGGCCTTCGCTTCCATCTTCACCCGGTTGTACTCGTTGCCGAGGCCCGTGTCCCGGTAGCGGCCCGGGTAGCCAAAGGATTCATAGTCCTTGTGGCTGTGGCTGCCCTTGGGAATGGCCTTGACCGTCTTCATCTGGGCGCTTGGCGTCTCGAAATTGTAGTCGAGCAGCGTCACCTTGCCGGTGGTGACGCGCTCGGTCGGGCGCCATTCGAAGATGTGATCGGTCTGGCGCCGCGTGCCTTTCAGCCGCTGCTCGTAATCGACAGTGGCATTGCCCGGGATCGGCCCATGGCCCGAAAGCCCGTCGGTCAGGATCAGGTGATCCTTGTCGTTCTGGACGGTGGAGTAGAAGTAGATCCCCTCTTCCTCCATCAGCCGGGCGATGAAGTCGAAATCCGTCTCGTTGTACTGGACGCAATAGACGCGAACGGTCGGGGTGCGGCTGACGGTGACCGTGTAGTCGGAAAAACCCCGGTCCTGAAAAATCTTCTTGATGATGTCCACGGCGTTGAGGTTCTGGAAGATCCGGCAACCCGAGGTCTTGGTCAGAAACCAGATCCACGGACGGACCTGCAGGGTATAGAACCCATAGCCCTGGTGGATGCCGATGGACTGCGCCTCGATGCAGGTGCCCATGTGCTTGCGCCACGAGCCCGTGCCCGTGCCGCTTGACGTGCCGCCGGTATCCGCGTCGCCGGTCTGCATCTTGACCGTGATCGACTTGCCGACGAGCTGGGCGAGATCCATCGTCCGGTCGGGGGACATGAAATCGACGGAAATTTCGGAGACCTGGCTCAGGCCCTCCTGAACTTTCGCCGCCTTGATGAACATTTTGTTCTCCGGCAGCGGGCCGGCCATTTTCAGCTTGCGGCCTTCCAGGATCGCCTTGAGGCCGCCGCCACCGCCACCGCCACCGCCACCGCCACCGCCACCGCCACCGCCACCGCCACCCGTGGGCATCGCTTTCTACTCCTTCTGACCCATCGACCGAACCCGAGTTGGCTCAGTCATCGGTCGGCAAGACCTCAACCAACAGATTCTCGCGACGAAGTCTTTCGACGATGTCGGCATTGATGTTCCACAACGCGCCGATCTGAAAACCCTCGCCCAGAATCTTCCGCACCTCAACGGCATCCTTGAACATCACACAGCGGACCCGGAACGGATAGGCGCCCCGGCCGAACAGCATATCGTTCAGCAAGTCCTCGCCGTCATAAAGCCAGTAGCTTCCCTTGACGGCGAGCAAGGTCATCCGCGGTTCGTCCGGGCCGCCCCGGTCGCCAGTCGCTTCGGCGTCTCGCATCACAAGCCCTCCAGCAAAGCCGCGAGATCGGCGTCTATCGCATCAGGATTGATCGGTGCAGCCGCATCGCCGAAGCCGGCGAGCAGTGCGTCCAGGTCGTCCATCGCAGCCGCCGGCGCCGCTGCGGCCGATGGCCGAGGCGCGGCAGCGGGCCGGGCCGGCGCCGGCGCGGCCGATGGCTCAGGCTCCCAGCCCTGGGGAAGGGAGAAGGTCGGCCTCCGCTCTGCTTCGGCCTGCGCTTCGACAGCGGCCGGCGCGTCGGTCCAGCGCCCGCGCACCTTCTGTCCGGCCAGGGATTGGACCGCGCCCAGACGCACTTCGTCACGGCCTTTCACCGCCAGCACCGGGATCAGCCCGCGCGACACGGTGTCGGTCGATTTCTCCAGCGTGATCAGCCGCTCGGTGCAGGGCAGGGCCACCTGGTCGCCGTGGGGATCGGTGATGTAGTGGAACGGGATCTCGTTCACCGTCAGACGTTTGCCCGGCGACATCCGGTCGCCGTCCTCCTCCCAGTCCCTGGAGAGCAGCACCGCCATCAGTACCGCAGGATTGCCCCAGAGCATCCCCTGAAGCCCTTCGGCAAGGGTGAATTCCTCGAAGTCGAAGGCGTCGATCGGTTCGGTCCGCTTGCCATAGGGCCGCCGCAGAAGGAACCGGGGCGAGAGAAGCGACAGCCATTCCGCCGTCGGGTCTGCCGACAGCGCGTCCCAGGCCCGGGCAACGAGCGGGTGGCGGTCGTCGCGGCGGGTCTCCAGGTATTTGGGCGACAGCGAAGAAAAGAACGGCGCCTGCACATGGGCCGCGATCTGCGCCATGCGGCCGAGCAGCTCGGCATGGGGCGGAGTTTCCTCGAAGACATAGAGGCCGAAGATCGCCGAGAAACCGGTATCCCCCAGCTCGGTCAGCGGCGCGTTCAGCAGGCCGAAGAGCCCGGTTTTGGACAGATCGGCGCCGGTAGCGAGATCCGCCGCCAGCTCCTGCGCGGAGATGTCGTAGAGGGTGATCTCCACCTCGTCGCCGTTGATCCGCCGCGCCAGCAGGTCGATCATCCGCCAGGCCGCCTCGATCGCCTGGAATTCCGGATGGTGCAGCACCAGCCGCATGGCGGAAGACATCGCCTTGTCCACTTCGCCAACCATTGCGCCGGCTTCCGGCGCCGGGCCGGGGCGAACATAGGGACCGACGATCCGGGCGATGAGCGAATCCGCCGGCGCCGCCGCAGCGGCCGCCAGACGCCCGGAGGTGTCGCCGATCAGCCGCTGGAATTCGGAAAGCGGCCGGTCCGCCGGGATCGCCTGCGCCCCGGAGCGGGTATGCGAGGCGAAGGCATGGGTCGAGTGCTCGGAGCGCCAGCGCTGCATGTCGGCCACCGCTGCCGCCGAAGTGCGCGGATTGCCGAGGCGCTGGCGCAGACCCTTCATCTCGTCGAAAAGGGCGACGCTGTGGATCAGCTCGTCGGGATGCAGCGAGTCGATCCCCTTCAGCGGCACTTCGATCCCGCGCCCGTCCTCGCCGATGGGCAGGACCAGCGTGGTGGCGAAACGCTCGATCAGATCCTCGGCCGTGTCGATGTCCAGCCGATGCCCCTGCCTCTTGGCAAGGGTGACGCCCACGTCGATCATCCCGCGAGCCGCGCGGCCGGAGAAATCGCCGAGCACCGCAATGCGGAAGCGCTGGCGCTCCAGAGCCTCCGCAGCCGGCGCCGCAGCCGTCAGCCGGCCGAAATTGGCACGCGGGTCATAGGCGACCGAAGCGGCAGCCGGCTTTGGCGCGCCGTCCGAGATCCCGGACAGGAGGTCGTCCAGCCCGGCCAGCGGATCGGCCGGCGCCTCCAGTTCGGCGAGCAGCCCGTCCAGCGCGGGGTCCTCCGCCGGATCGGCGAGCAGCGCCTCCAGCGCGGCAAGCGGATCGTCCTCGCCGCTGTCCGGCGCGAGAAGATCGTCAAGCGCGGCCAGCGGATCGGGCTCTTCCTCCGGTGCAGCTTCGGCCGGCGATTCTTCCGGCGCGAGAAGGTCATCGAGAGCGGCCAGCGGATCGGGCTCCTCCCCGGGAACGTTCTCTGTCTGCGGCTCTTCCGGCGCGAGCAGATCGTCAAGCGCGGCCAGCGGATCCACCTCAGCATCAGGCGCCTCCTGCGCCTCGGCTTCCCCGGCGAGCAGGCTGTCGAGATCGCCGAGAGGATCGGCATCCTCCTTCGGCGCGGGCTCCGGGTCGGGCTCGGATGTCCCGCCAAGCAGGTCGTCGAGCAGGCCCAGACCATCATCCTCGGCGACCGGCTCCTCATCGGCCAGCAGCGCTGCCAGCGGATCGACCTCAGCGGCGGGTTCCGGCTCCGGTGCCGCAGGCTCGGGCGCAGCCAGGAGCGAGTCGAGCAGGTCGGAGGCCCCGTCAGCCTCCGGTTCCGGCGCCACATCCGCCAGAAGGCCGGCGAGCGGATCCTCCTCCGCCGCAGGTTCCAGGAGCGAGTCGAGCAGGTCGGAGGCTGCGTCAGAGGTGGGCGGGCCATCCGTTCGCGTGCCGAGGAGGTCGTCAATCGCGTCGCTGCCATCCCCCGACAGCAGGTCGTCGAGCAGGTCAGCGACCGGCCGCTCGGGTTCCGGAACGGCGCGGTCGCGCAGCGCATCGAGAATACCGGCGGTGCCGTCCGCAGGGGATGATGGCGCCGAGACCGGGCCTGCCGCGCGCAGGGCTGCCAGCGCGGCGGCGGCATCGTCCGGGGCCGGGGCGGTGCTGCCGGGCTCGGCGGCCCGAAGGGCGGCAAGGGCGGCTGCCGTGTCGTCGGGCGACGAAGGGGCGGGCGCCGCACCCGCCGCGCGCAGCGCAGCCAGGGCAGCCGCAGTGTCACCGGCGGTCGGCTCGGCCGGGGCAGGCCCGGCGGCGCGCAGGGCCGCCAGCGCGGCGGCGGCATCGTCCGGGGCCGGGGCGGTGCTGCCGGGCTCGGCGGCCCGAAGGGCGGCAAGGGCGGCTGCCGTGTCGTCGGGCGACGAAGGGGCGGGCGCCGCACCCGCCGCGCGCAGCGCAGCCAGTGCAGCCGCAGTGTCGCCGGCGTTCGGCTCGGCCGGGGCAGGCCCGGCGGCGCGCAGGGCCGCCAGTGCGGCGGCGGCATCGTCCGGGGCCGGGGTTGCGGGGGCCGGGGCGCCCAGTTTCATCGCGCCAAGGACGTCAGCGGCCTTGTCATGCGCGGGCGGCGCGACGGCGGGCCCGGCGGCACGCAGGGCGGCCAGAGCGTTGGCGGCCTCGTCAGGGGCGGCGGCGGGGGAAGGTGTGCCGAGCTTCATGGCGCCCAGAATGTCCGCAGTGGCATCTGCGGGCGGCTGCGCCGTCGCCGGGCCGGCGGCACGCAGCGCGGCAAGTGCCGCCGCCGCATCCTCTGCCGGCGGCGCCTTGGTCGCCGCCTCCGCCGCGCGAAGGGCGGCCAGGGCGGCGGCGGTATCATCGGCCTTGGCGGCGGGGGTCGCCGGCCCTGCAGCCCTCAACGCAGCAAGTGCGGCAGCGGCATCGTCCGGCTTTGGCGGCGCAGCGGCGGTCGATCCGGCGGCCCGCAGCGCAGCCAGCGGGTCCGGCGCCGGTGCGGCGGGGGACGGTGCGGGAGCCGTGCTTTTCAAGGCATTCAGGACAGAAGCCGGATCGGCAGAAGGTTCAGGGGCCTTCGGGGCGGCGGCGCCCCCGCCGAGCGCGGCGCGCAGCGCCGCCGCAGGGTCCGCAGCCGGTGCGGTGGGAGGAGCCGGGGCCTTCGCGCGCAAGGCGGCCAGTGCCGCAGCCGCAGGATCCGTCGCGCCGGCAGGCTGCGCCGGCGCCTTGGCGCGCAGCGCATCGAGCGCCGATTTCAGCGCGTCGTTCTTCGGCTCGTCGGCGGGCGGCGTCACGCGCTGCCCCCGGTCGTGTCACGGATCGCACAATGCATCGGCTTCCCCTTTCCGGCGGCAGACCATGCCCCCAGGCGGCGGCGGATTACTTCAGGCTCTTCTCGATCTTCTCGAAATCCTTGCTGAAGGTCTTCATGATCTTGTCCAGCTTCGGCCCATTCGCCTCCGCCGCTTTCATCTTGTCGAGCTTGTCGTAGGTAGCCTTCAGCTTCTTCGCGTCCGGCTCGTCCTTGGCAAGTTCCTCCTGCGCCTCAAACATCGCCAAAAGGATCGGCCTGATCCCCTCAACCAGCTTGTCGAGCGTGCCTTCCTGCTTCTTGACGTTGCTGGCAAAGGTCTTGAGCGACCCGTCGGCCTTTTTGTCCGAACCGATCTTCTTGGCAGCATCCTGCAGCGCTTCCTTGGCGTCGAAGGCGATCTGCCAGGTCTTGGCGAATTCGCCGATCGCGTCGCCTATCCCTTTTTGGGCATTCTGGAATTCCTTCTTGTCCGGCTTGCCGCCGGACTTCGTAAACGGCTCAAGTGCCTTGGTGGCGGCCGAGCGCGCCTTGCCGGCGAAAGAAACGAAATCCGCGCTCTCCACCGCCTTGATTGCGTCCGCACCCGCCTTGAGCGCCTTGTCGTTGTCCGCCTTGCCCGAGGCCGTCTTCTCCAGCCATTTCTTGAGGGCGGAGTTGCAGCGTTTCTCAAGGGACTTGAATTCCTTGATGACAACGTCTGGCCGGCTCTTCTTCTTGCCTTCCTTGACGGTCTGGTCGAAACCTTTGACGTACATGCGGAAAGAGTAATAGCCTTCCGTAATGATTTTCTTCTCGTCCCATTCCGCGTCGTCCAGTTCGGCCTCGACATCCAGCGAAAGCGGCTTGACGACTTTCATAAGCTCGGCGCTGCTGCTGATGAAGTCCTTTGACTCCTTCTGGAAATCCGTACTCAGCTCGGATTTCACCTCATTCGGCTTGTTGTTGACCACATCCAGTTCAAAACTGAATTTGAATTTCTTCTTTTCGCCCTTGGCACCCACGATTTCCTCCCGTCAATCAAATGAATAGGTGAAGTCGCCGTCCTTCACGTCGATCGCCACCCGGTTGACGGCTCCCCCGGACATCATGCGGCGCAGGAACTCGTTGGAAATGTCGGGCAGCATCGTGTTGGTCACGATGGCGTCGATCATCCGACCGCCCGATTCCAGCTCCTGACAGCGGCTGACGATCGTATCCACGACCTCCTGAGAATATTCGAAGGGCACGCCATGGGCGGCCTGGACGCGCTTCTTGATGCGGCCAAGCTGCAGCTTGGTGATCTCGGCGATCATATGCGCCGAGAGCGGATAGTAGGGGATCACCACCAGACGCCCGAGCAGGGCCGGCGGGAATATCTTGAGAAGCGGCTCGCGCAGCGCCTTGGCCAGGCCATCGGGGTCGGGCATCAGGTCCGGGTCCGCGCACATGTCCATGATCATCTCGGTGCCGGCATTGGTCGTCAGCAGGATCAGCGTATTGCGGAAGTCGATCATCCGCCCTTCGCCGTCCTCCATCTGACCCTTGTCGAAGACCTGGAAGAAGATCTCGTGCACGTCGGGGTGGGCCTTTTCCACCTCGTCGAGCAGCACCACCGAATAGGGCTTGCGCCGCACCGCCTCGGTCAGCACCCCGCCCTCGCCATAGCCGATATAGCCCGGAGGCGCGCCCTTGAGCGACGAGACGGTATGCGCCTCCTGGTATTCCGACATGTTGATGGTGATGACGTTCTGCTCGCCGCCGTAAAGCACTTCGGCCAGCGCCAGCGCCGTCTCGGTCTTGCCAACGCCGGAGGTGCCGGCGAGCATGAACACCCCGATTGGCTTGGACGGATTGTCGAGCCCCGCCCGGCTGGTCTGGATGCGCTTCGCAATCATCTTCATGGCGTGATCCTGCCCGATCACACGCTTGGCGAGGTGATCGGCAAGGTTCAGCACGGTTTCAATCTCATCCTTGAGCATCCGGCCGACCGGAATGCCCGTCCAATCGCCGACCACAGTAGCGACAGCCTGCGCGTCAACAATGGGAAGGATCAGCGGGCTTTCCCCCTGCATTGCCGTCAGTTCGGCATTCTTGGCCTTCAACTCGGCCATCAGCGCCTCGCGGTCCGGCGCCGGCGTTGCGGCCGGAGCCTCCGCCGAGCCTTCCACCGGCTGGCCACCCTCGCGCAGCTTGGCGCGGATGGCGAGAATCTCCTCCACCACCTTCTTCTCCGCTTCCCAGCGGGTGGTGAGTTCGGCGAGCCGCGCCTCCTCGTCGGTCTTGATCTGGGAGATCATCGTCCGCCGCTCCGCCACGTCGTAGCCGGCGGTCTCATCCCGGTCGATGATCCCCAACTCGGTTTCGAGCGCGGTGATCTTCTTGCGGCTGTCGTCCACCTCGGGCGGTACCGCGTGCTGGCTGATCGAGACCCGGGCGCAGGCGGTGTCGAGCACCGAGACCGACTTGTCGGGCAACTGGCGGGCCGGGATGTAACGGGCGGAAAGGTTCACCGCCGCCTCGATCCCCTCGTCCAGCACCTGCACCTTGTGGTGCTTCTCCAGCATCGAGGCGATGCCGCGCATCATCAGGATCGCCTTGGTGGTGTCGGGCTCGTCCACCACCACGGTCTGGAAGCGGCGGGTCAGCGCCGGGTCCTTCTCGATGTGCTTCTTGTACTCGGCCCAGGTGGTGGCGCCGATGGTGCGCAAGGTGCCGCGCGCCAGCGCCGGTTTCAGCAGGTTGGCCGCGTCACCCGTGCCGGCCGCGCCACCGGCACCGACCAGCGTGTGGGTTTCGTCGATGAAGGTGATGACCGGGGTGGTGGAGGCCTGGATCTCCTCGATCACCGATTTCAGCCGGTTCTCGAACTCACCCTTCATGCTGGCGCCGGCCTGCAGCAGGCCCACGTCCAGCGCCAGAAGCCGCGCGTCCTTGAGCGCGGGCGGCACGTCGCCCCGGGCGATGCGCAGGGCAAAGCCCTCGACCACGGCGGTCTTGCCCACCCCGGCCTCGCCCACCAGGATCGGGTTGTTCTGACGGCGGCGCATCAGCACATCGACCACCTGCCGGATTTCCTCGTCGCGGCCCATGATCGGGTCGATCTTGCCGTCGCGTGCCTGCTGGGTGAGGTCGGTGGTGAACTGCTTCAGCGCCTCTTCCTTGCCCATCTGGGCCGGGGCGATGGCGCCGGTCTGCTCGCCCGGGCGGTCGCCGGTGCGGCTGCCGTCCTGGGGCTGCAGCGTGTCCTCGGGGCTGCCTTCGACGATCTTGGCGAAGCCTTCGGCGAGGTCATCCGGCTTGACCATCCGGAACTCGTTCGAAATGCCGAAAAGGATGCCCTGCAGCTCCTTGGTCTTGAGCATCCCCAGCACGATATGCCCGATGCGGACCTGGTTGGAGTTGTACTTCAGCGAGCCATAGACCCAGGCCCGCTCCACCGCGTTTTCCAGATGCGAGGACAGGTCGGTGATGGTCGAGGCGCCGCGCGGCAGGGCATCGAGCGCGCGGGTGATGTCGGCCGAGAAACGGCCCGGCTCGAATTTCCAGTGCTTGGCGATGCGGTGCAGGTCGCTGTCGGGATACTGCAGGATCTGGTGGAACCAGTGGACGATCTCGACATAGGGGTTGCCGCGCAGCTTGCAGAAGACCGCCGCGCTCTCGATTGCCTGATACCCCAGCTTGTTCAGCTTGCCGAACAGCGCCACGCGGCTGATTTCGCTCATCGTCCGTCCCTTCCCTGCGCGGGGCTGATGCCCGCTTGTCCTGTCATGCTGCTCGCCGCCGGCTGGCGAGGCTCTCCGGTACAAGATACAACTCGTCGGCGTCGCTGTCTTCCGTCCGCTGACCAAGCCAGGACGTATGCCCCAGCGCCGTATCCATGCCGAGCTGCGCGCTCGGCACCTCGTCCTTGGCGAGGACGAGGTTGATGTCCCAGTCGAAGGTGTCGCCGACGTAGTTGCGCACCACAGCCTCGACCTGCTTGAGCAGCTTCCGGCCCGGCAACATGCGCTTGTAGTCGGCCAGATGCATCGGCCCGATACGCAGCCGGAACTTGGCGGAATGGCTGTAAACCTGGCTTCCCACCGAAGTGCCGAGCCCAAGCCCGGTTGGCGCGCCCAACGACCAGCGGTCGTCGTCTTCCAGTTCCAGCCACTCGCCGACGAATTCGATCAGCTCCACCGGTGCGTTGACGAAGGTGGAGACCATGGAAACCGCGCCCTCCGGATGCCGGGGCGCCGGCGAGAGATGGGCGACGAAATGGCGCTTGGCCATTTCCGGCATGGCGTCGCGGTCGCGCAGACCATTCTCGTAATGGCCCGACAGGGCGGCGATCTTGCGCTCGAACGGGTCGGAATGGCTGCGGCCCTTGTCGGTACGCATCGCCCGGTCGAAGGACGGGGCCGGCAGGGCGGCGGTCCAGGCCCGGTACAGCAGCGCCATCAGCCGGTGCGTCAGCATGTCGGCGAAGGCGATCAGGGTCGGATCGCGGTGGTTGCGCTGCCGGTCGCGGGCATATTCGGTCAAGTGGATCGGCATCGGCCCCATCGGCCCCCAGAGGCCGAAGAAGCGGTTGATCAGCTTGCCCGGCTTGCCGCCGTTCGGCGGGGTGATGGAGGCGATGGAGGAGGGCGGAAAGGCCATTTCCGCTTCCTGGCCGAAACGGAACCGGTCGTCGCGCGGGCGCTTGCTTTCGCCGATGCGCGGCGCATCGGGAAACTGCGCCTCGATGATCCGGAGCGCCAGGAAGATGTGGTACCTTTGGGGATCGGCCAGCAGCTGCGCGTAATGCGTCAGATGATCCGGCCCTTCCCCAGCTGCGGTTTCCATCGCGCGATTTCCCCGCGTTGCACAGTCGAGAGCACGGTTTCGGTGAAGCTGTTGATACTGACGTAGCGCCGGAAGAAGCGTTCAAGGACAGAGCCGAGAAGATAGGCCGAGGTTCCCTCGAAGAAGCTGTCGTCGAAGGTGATGCGGATTTCCATGCCGCGGACGGCGGTGGCCATCAGGCCATCCGACATGCGCCGGACGATGGGGCGGCTTTCCATCTGCACCAGGCCCTCGATCTGCTTCTCGACGGTGCGGTCGCCTGCCGGAGCATAGATCCCGATCATCTCGCGCAGCGCCTGGGCACCTTTGCCGGCCTCGGTATCGGTGATCGAGAGGTAGTTGAGGCTGAGATGCGAGATCAGCCGCCAGGCGGCATCGGACTGACCCAGCGAGGGGCGCGGCCGGGTCGGGGCAACCGGGGTCAGGACCGAGGCGACGGGGCCGCCGTCGGGCAGGTGGAAGATATCCGGTGAGCCGGTCGCCAGCAGAAGCGGCAGGTCGCGGTTGGAGCACATGGCCTGGACCGAGAGCTGCGAGATATCCGCCGAATAGGGCGCCTCGATCGGATCGACCAGCGCGACATAGATCTCCGAACCCAGGTAGGAGGTGCGTACCCCGCGCAGACGCTCTTTCTCCGACCGCTGCCGCATGCGGCGGAACTGGGTGTAATAGGCGGGAAAGTTGTCTCCGGCCGATGTGTAGTCGTCGGAGGAATAAAAGGGCCGGAAGACGATATCGGCCTCGCCCTTGTCGGAAATCCCCACCACCTCCTGCAGCGTGTGGACCTCGTAGTCGAGCGGCGCGGTACGGTCGGGGATCACATGGTGTTCGACGTCGGATTTGGTGACGAAGACCCGGTCGCAGCGCTTGGGAAAGAGATTGATCGCCGGCGTTGCGTTCAGGGTGAACGCCTCGGGTACGATCGCCGGGGCGATGTCGGGTTTCCCGTCCCTCAGGAGAATATAGAGATCGAGATCCGTGCCCACCGCCCGCTGCAGGGCAGGCGCGATGCCGGTGATGTCCACAAAGTGGAACCTCTCCGGCATGGCGAAATATTCCTGCAGCAGCCGGTAGCCGTCGAAGGAGCGCTTCGGGCGCGGCAGCATGGATTCTTCCGGCTCATAGCCGCGCGGCACGACCTTGCCCTCGCGCAGGTCCACCAGCCAGTCGGCCCGCCGGTCCGTTGAACGGCCCGCCAGGCCGGTGAACTGGGTGCAGAGCAGCTCGTGCAACTCCCAGTTCCGCGCCCCGAGGCCGTTGAGGTAGAGCGTGAGCTTGTCGATCGACAGCTGGGTGATCGGCTCGCCGTTCTTGCGCGCAAGCCGCAGCCGGATCGCCGCGCGCGCCTCGACGTCCTTCGCCATGCCGATGGCCACCAGCGGGCCGCGACCGTCGATATATTCGGCCTCGGTGATCTCGATCGGCCACATCGTCACGTCCTGCGAGGTGAGGAAGACGCAGGCCGTCTGGTCGTCGTCCCCGAGCGTCGAGCGCAGGCGCGAGCCGCGCGGCAGGACGAAGCCGTCCTTGAGCGAGGCATTGGTCGCGTCCGGGACGAAAGCCGCGATCATCATCGAGGGCGTGGGCGCCAGGTAGTGCGGGAAGATGATTTCGAGAAGATGCCGGGTGAAGGAGGGAAACTGCTGTTCCAGCTCCAGCTGCACACGCGCCGACAGAAAGGCCGTGCCCTCCAGCAGCCGCTCCACATAGGGGTCGAGCACCTCGGCGCTGTCCATCCCCAGCCGCGCGGCCACCTTGGGATAGGCTTCGGCAAACTCCGCGCCCATTTCCCGCAGATAGGCCAGCTCGTTCTCGTAGTGTTTGAGGATGCGGGTATCCATCAGGCGCGCCTCACCTGTCCGGAAGCCGTGGTCGGCCGTTCCAGCTTCAGCTCGCCGGTGGTGATGTCCACCTGGCTGCGCAGGTAAAGCTCCATCGGCAGGGGCTGGGCCCACATGTCGGCGGCGATGTCGAAATCGACCGTCGTCGAGCCGCCACCCTTGTCCTGGCCCTGTTCGTCGCGCAGCACCACGCTCAGCGAGCCGGGAATGATCCGCGGCTCGAACTTCTGGATCGAGCGGTAGATGGAATCGCGGATCTTCATCGCCCGTTCTGCGGTGGAATACTCGCCGGCAACTTCCTTCACCCCGAAGGTCAGGACCGAGTTGATCACGTTCGGAAAGCGCTGGGCGTCGATCAGCGAGGAGTTGTCGAAGGTGTTCAGGAGCCAGGACAGGTCGCGCTGGATGATCTCGCGCAGCCGCCGCAGGTCGATCACCCGGCTGTCGCGCGTTTCCTTCAGATCGCCCGGCGCATCGTCGGTCAGCCGGTCGAGGAGCGAGGGCTGGAGCCGCTCCGTCAGTGTCTGGTCGGCCATCTCACGCGGTCCCCTCGGGGTGCCGGATGGTGAGGCTGCGCAGGTCCATCAGGGCAGTATCGCCCTGGTCGGTGGTCAGCAGGCGCTGGCCCAGGCCGACAAAGGTTTCGTCTCCGGCATCGGTCCAGTCGGTGGCGCGGGAAAGCTTCTGCGCCGCATTCCCCGCCTTGGCTGTCCCGGCATATCGGGTGGGCAGCAGGGCAACGATGTCGCCGCCGTTCTTCAGCGTGATGTTCACCGGGGTCCAGACCACGTCGCGCAGGTCGCGCGGCGGCTCGGCGGTGATCTTGGCGATGGCGCCGAACGGCATCCAGAAATACTTGCCGTTCACCACCGCTTCCAGCACCGGGCCCAGGCGGCTGTCGGCATCGGCGATCCATTCGAAGGGCTGGTCGTTCAGCATGCCTTCCACCGCCGGCGCCGCCTCGAAGGCCCGCGCGCGAAGGGCGGCGGCATCGGCGCTGCGGCCCTGCACCAGCGCTTTCAGCGCCTCGACAAGCAGGGCCAGCCATTCCTGGGGCTCGCCGAAGACCAGCGGGTCCTTCTCCCCGGCGAAGACCTTTTCGCGATAGACCTCGCAGATGATCGCCTCGCGGTAGGTCTGGGCCATCGGGGTGGCTACGGCGTCAAGCTCGGCCGAGACCTTCAGCTGGGTGACGGCCCTCTTCCAGTCCCCGGCGACGCAAAGCAGCTGGAACAGGAAGATGCGCAGCCGCGCATCGGCGGGCCGCGACCGGATCTCGGCCTGCAATGCGGCCAATGTTCCGTCGAGATCGCCGGATTTCAGAAGCTCTTCTGCGCGCATGTTTTTCCGTCCCGGTGCAACGCCGGTTCACGTCCGGGCATTGCCGGAAACCGGAGGCGGCGCCGGACAGACCGGCGCCGCCAAAGCTTGTTCAGACCGTCAGAGAGGCGTTGTTCTTCACGAAGCTCCACTTGGCCTCGGCCGGGGTGGAGGACATCTTCCCGGTCTTGTCCTGCTTGTAGTAGTGGATCTGGATCGCGCCGAACTTGAAGATGACCGTTTCCTCGCAGATGTCATCGCCGTCGGAGCCGGACCAGGAAATGTCCGAGACCATCACGAGGCGCATGTCGAACTTCATGAAGGTCACGCCCGAAGTGCCGCCGGCGGAAACACCCGCCGCCCGCCGCAGTTCCACCACGAGGTCGTCGAAGTGGTCGCCGGTGCAGAGCGAGGTGAAGAGGCCGGGCGAAGAGGTGTCGGTCTTCTTGGTGACGGTGAATTCCTTCGGGCTCGCCTTGCCCGCGCCGCCGCCGCCGGTGATCGCGCCGATGTCGATGTTGTTCTCGGCGCCGAGTTCGAAGGACAGGATGCCGAAAGCGCCCTTCTCCGCCATCCGGTCGTCCTGGGTTTCCCCGGGGATCCGCGCCTTGGATGAAACGGAATAGCAGAATGCGTCAAATGCCATTGATCAGTCTCCTCATGTTCAACTCTGGAAGCGGTTGCCCGCCATTTTGCTGCTTTTTTTGACCGCTCCGCATTTCAGGCCGCGCGGAGCGGTCGCTCGATCACTTCTTCTCCGACGGCAGTTTCGAGACCAGCCGCAGCGAGACGGACAGGCCTTCGAGCTGGTAGTGCGGACGCAGGAAGAACTTGGACGTGTAGTAGCCCGGGTTGCCCTCGACCTCCTCGACGACGACTTCGGCGGCCGCGAGCGGGCGGCGGGCCTTTTCGCTTTCCGCCGAGGTGGCGGCGCTGAAATCGACGTACTGGTTGATCCATTCCTGCAACCAGCGCTGCATGTCCTCCCGGCTCTTGTAGGAGCCGACTTTGTCGCGGACGATGCACTTCAGGTAATGGGCGAAGCGGCAGGTTGCGAAGAGATAGGGCAGCCGCGCCGCGAGGTTGGCGTTGGCCGTCGCATCCGGGTCGTTGTACTCGGCAGGTTTCTGCAGCGACTGGGCGCCGATGAAGGCGGCGAAGTCGCTGTTCTTGCGGTGGATCAGCGGCATCATGCCGTTCTTGGCCAGTTCCGCCTCGCGCCGGTCCGAGACCGCGATCTCGGTCGGGCACTTCTGGTCCACGCCGCCGTCATCGGTCGGGAAGGTGTGCGACGGCAGGTTTTCCACCGCGCCGCCCGACTCGATGCCGCGGATGCGCGAACACCAGCCGTATTCCTTGAACGAGCGGTTGATGTTGACCGCCATCGCAAAGGCGGCGTTGACCCAGGAGTATTTCTCCGAGGCGGCGCCGTTGGTGTCTTCCTCGAAGTCGAAATCTTCCACCGGCTCGGTCTTGGCCCCATAGGGCAGGCGGCCCAGGAAGCGCGGCATGGCCATGCCGATATAGCGGGCATCCTCGCTCGACCGCAGCGAACGCCAGCTCGCATATTCCGGCGTCTGGAAGATCTTGGTCAGGTCGCGCGGGTTGGCCAGTTCCGACCAGCTGTCCATCTGGAACAGCGTCGGCTTCGTGCCGGTGATCAGCGGCGCATGCGCGGCCGCAGCGATCTTGGCCATCTCGCCCAGAAGCTCCACATCGGGAGGCGAATGGTCGAAGTAGTAGTCGGCGACCAGCGAGCCGAAGGGCTCGCCGCCAAGCTGGCCGAATTCCTCTTCATAGACCTTCTTGAAGATCGGCGATTGGTCCCAGGCGGTTCCCTTGAACTTGCGCAGGGTCTTGGACATGTCCTTCTTGGAGATGTTCATGACCCGGATCTTCAGCATCTCGTCGGTTTCGGTGTTGTTGACGAGATAGTGGAGCCCGCGCCAGGCGCTCTCCAGCTGCTGGAAATCCTCGTGGTGCAGGATCAGGTTGACCTGTTCGGTCAGCTTCTTGTCGATCTCGGCGATGATCCCCTCGATCGTGCGCAGCGCATCGTTCGAGATCAGCGTCGTGTTCGACAGCGCCTGCTGGGCCAGGGTCTTGACCGCCTGTTCGACGGCAGACTTGGCCTGGTCGGATTTCGGCCGGAACTCCTTCTGCAGGAGCGAGGCGAATTCCGATGAGCCAAAGGCTGTTTCGGTTGCGCCGCCGGCGGCTTCGGTTTGCATCTCTGCCATGGCTCAGCCCTTGTCTTCTTCGCCCGCCGGGGCCGGTGCCGCGGCCAGCGCGGACAGCAGGGCGGGGTCCTGGATGATGGTCGCGATCAGGTTCTCGGCGCCGGACTTGCCGTCCATATAGGTCATCAGGTTGGCAAGCTGGGTCCGCGCTTCCAGAAGCTTGGCCAGCGGCTCGACATTCCGCGCGATGGCGGCGGGCGAGAAGTTTTCCATGCTCTCGAAGGTGATGTCGATCGCCATGTTGCCCTGCCCGGTCAGGGTGTTGGGCACGGTGAAGGCCACGCGCGGCTTCATCGACTTCATGCGGTCGTCGAAGTTATCGACGTCGATCTCGAGGAACTTGCGGTCCGCGACCGGCGGCAGCGGATCCTCGGGTTTGCCAGAGAGATCGGACATGACGCCCATGACGAAGGGCAGCTGCACCTTCTTCTCGGCGCCGTAGATCTCGACGTCGTACTCGATCTGCACGCGGGGCGCGCGGTTCCTGGCGATGAACTTCTGTGAACTCTGGGCCATTAAGGGCTCCCTGCGGGGCTGTCGCGTCGGATGGGGGGAAATTGCGCCTTGCTCAGGTTAACGTCAATCATACTCTGACGCTTCCTTGATGCCAGCAATGTTGAGGACCTGATCCTTCCCGTCCGGAGCCATGTCCTTGATGATGGTCAGGAAGTCCACGCCGACCAGCCGCTTGGCACGGTCGAGGAGCAAGGGTACCGGGCTGGACGGTTCGACCTTGGCATAGAAGGACATGATCCGGTCAAGCGTGTCGCGCACGTCCTTGAGACTGTTGATCTGGCCCGGGACGGCAATGCCGGCGCCGCCCCGGCGTCCGCCGCCGTCGCCCGCATCGGCCTCGCCGCCGCCGTCACCGTCCGCGCCATCGGCCGCATCGTCACCGCCGATCCCGGCATCGTTGAAGCGGTTGACGGCCTGGTAGAGCAGCTTGTCGAGCGGCTTGAGGTCGAGCGTGTTGCCCGAGGCGCGGTCATCGAAGATCGAGGCGATGGCGCGCACGTTCTCGCGCGACTGGGTCACCGCCGCCCGCAAGGTGGCGCTGCGTTCGGGATCGGTATCGGCAAAGGCCGCCTGGATCGAGTTCGCATCCGGAACCGTCGCGCCTTCCGGCGTCGGGATCTCGCCCTCTGCCATCAGGATGTCGCGCATCGAGATGCGCCCGAAGTTCCGGCTCTCGGTCAGCGGCGTGCGGCGCACGTCGCGCAGGATCGCGGATTCGCTTTCGCCGGTGCCGGAAAGGCCGGTGATGGCATTGACCCGCATCGTCGGGTCGAAGTCGTCATCGGGGTCGAGCTGGGGGTGGCAGGTGTCCCAGTGCTCCTCCAGCATCCAGCGGATGAACCCGGTGCCCTCCGCGAAGCCGACGAACCCTTTCGTCCGCAGCATCGCATGGGTGAGGAACACCGCCGCGCGCAGGTCGTGGCTGCGGCTGAGGATGTCGCTGGACTGGGCGATCACCTCCTGCCAGTCGGGTTCCGCCGCCTCGATGATGCTGTCGCCGACCTGGCGCTCCTCGCCCGGCTGGGCGGCAAGCTCCAGCGAGATGAACGCGGGATCGTATTCGAGGTTCTCGCCGCTGGGCGCCTCGTCTCCGTGAGTGATCTTGAAGTCGGCAAAGTCCATCAAAGTCTCTCAACAATCCCAATGACATCGGTGGCCGGTCCCGGCCCGGGTGGCGACGTTATCAGAACCAGAACACCAATCCAGCGAATTCTAGTACGGAACAGTCAAAAACGTGCGAATGATTCGCACAATAGCAGAAACGTCCGGATAGAAAAGTCCCGATCGTTTCCGCGCCACGGCGGCTCCCCTTTGCGAAGCTTGACCGATGGAATCGCGTGCCGCATGCTTGCGTCGTTGGTTGAGGCGATTTTCGCAGGGTTACGTCATGGCAGATGACGAAGGCGACGATGGTGGCGGGCTAGTGCTCGACAAGCTGGCGTTGATGAAGCTCTTCAAGCTTGGAAAGACCCGTGGACTGACCTTCGCCTTCGTGCCCGGCAGCGGGCAGATGGATTCTCTCCTGACCATCCACCGCAAGAAGAAGCCCGACATGCTGGGCCGGATGGCCCGCAAGCTCGGCGGAAAGCCCAAGGAAGACGAGGCGGTCGCACAGACCGACGAGGAGGACGACGGCGGCAAAAAGAAGGCGAAGCCGGCAAGCAAGTTCGCCTATGGCACGATGACGGTCGAGGGCAAGACGCTGATCCTGGCCTGCGACAAGCCCCTGCCGGGCATGGAAAAGAAGATAGCCAAGCTTCTGCGCGCCGAAAAGATTCCGATGGAAATCAAGATCGTCGCTGGCGACGGCTCGGACAGCGTCGCCTGATGCCACCGCGCGGCAAGTCCGGGCCGGGCAAGGATGACGACGACGAGGACGACGACGAGGAAATCGGCGAATACGTCGTCGAGGGGAAGGAACTCAAGCGAGCGCTGAAACGCGGGCGGCGCCGGACGGTTCCCTTCGCCTTCTGTCCGGTCGCCGGCGACGAGACCACCTGGTTCGCCACCCACAAGAAGAAGAACGCGGCGCGGATCGCCCGCCGCACCCGGCGCGAAAGCGGCCAGTCCAAGGTGGCCTTCGGGACCTTCGTCGTCGAGGGCCGGCTGCTGATCCTGACCTGCATCGACCTGCTGCCGAATCTCGCCAAGCGGGTGAAGAAGCATCTGGCGCGCGAAAACATCCGGATGAATGTCCGCGCCTTCGACGCCGATGGTGTCGAATTCGATTCCGAGATCGAGGATCTCGGCACCGAGGACATCCTGGCCGATGTCGAGGACGACGACGAAGCTGGCGACGCAAACGCCCCGCCGCGCGATCGCTTCGCCCGGCGGGTTGAAGCGCTGCAGGATGCCGTTCTGTCGGCGCGCGGCGAGGCCGGCGACCGCCTGCGCCATCTCCTGCTCGGGGCGCTGGATGCGCAGGACAAGGGCGACGATCTCGGCGCCGGCACCCTGCTCGACCGGCTGGAAACGCATGTGCGCCAGTTGATGCGCTCTGCCGCCCGTCCTGCGGTGAGCGGGACGCCGAAACCCGCGCCGCAGGACAAGGCGCCGGCGCTGGATCGCAGCCAGCAACTCAAGCTTGCGCGCTCGGTCAAGGCGTTGCGGCAGAGGATCGACGCGTTGAACAACGAGGCCGAGGACCGGCTGATGAAGGCGTTGGCCATCGGTGCCCGGCAGGTCAAGGGTGGCGACCTGATCGGGGCCTCCGACACGATCGGCAAGGTCTCCGACGCGCTGGAACGGGTCGAGGCGCGCAAGAAGCCGGAGGAGGACTGACACCCCCTCGAACCCCCCGTGCCCTCCCGCCCTCTGTCGCGGCCCGAAGCGGGCCGCTCCTTCGGTTTGGGGGGAGGGGCGGCGGGCTCGACCCCGCCCAGGGGCGGGGGCGCTCGCCCGCCGCGCTGCCGCAGGAGGGGAGCGGGGAGTGGCACTTGCGGTGAGGGGGAGAGAGGGGGGCTCTGCCCCCCGCGCCCTGAAGG
>CAZRQN010000019.1:0-32515 GCA_964602115.1 uncultured Rhodobacterales bacterium | reverse complement strand
AAGGGGGGCCGGTGGCCCCCCTTTGCCTGGTCCCGCGCGGCGCAGCCGCGCGGGAAGGGTCAGTCGAAGATGCCGGTCACGCGGCCAAAGAGCATGAAGGCCCGGGCCGTGCGGGTCTCGGCCAGTTCGGCGAGTTCCGAGTCGCTCGCATTCGGGGCAAAGGCCGCGACGCAGCGATCGAAGGCGCGCAGGAAATGGTGGCCGGCATCGCGGAACACCGGGTCGTCGCGCATCCGGCCGGCGGTCAGGGCCAGCGAGGCGCGGTCGCGGATGCCGCCCAGCGCCGCGATCGTCCGACCGCGCTCGCCCTCCGCAAAGCGGCGCCAGACCTCCGGTCGGGCGCGGTCGGGGGTCAGGTCGTCCATGTAGATGCCGTCCTGGGCGAGCAGCGTCAGCACGTCCTGGGCCGCCCGCACCAGCTTGGAGGCGGTACGGTCCTCCAGCGACCGGCGAAGCGCGCGGAAACCCTCGCGGTCTTCCGCCGATTCCGGGAAGTTCAGCGCCTTGACGAATTCGGCCACCGACAGCGGCGCGCGCAGGTCCTCGGCCGGTGTGCCGAGCGCAAGGCGCGGCTCCTCCTCGGCCGGGGCCGGGGCCGTGGGCGCGACCAGCGCCGCCTTGCGGTCGGCCGAGGGCACGCTCAGGGTCGAATCGCGGCGCGAAACGAACATGGAGAGCTGCGCCTCGGTCTGGCGCTGGGCGGCGGCGATTTCCTCCAGGCGCTTCTCGATCGGATGGGCGCCGCCGCTCTGCTGGCTCAGCACATAGGCATGGCGCATGGCATCGACCGTCACCTGAAGGCGCGCCGCCTCCTCCCGCAGGCCGCGCACCGAGCGCGCAGTGACCAGCGTCAGCCACAGAAGGCCGAGCGGCAGGAAGACCACCAGCAGCGAAAGGACCAGCCCCGGAATGCCGGTGCCCATGTCGCCGCCGTACCAGAGATAGGCGCCGACGCCGACGATCCAGACGCCGGCGAAGGCCCCCGCGATGACTTCGGCCAGCGGCCGGTCCTCCGCCTCGGTCCGGGCATAGATGCCGAGATCGAGCGGCTTGTCCTTCGCCTCGCTCATCCTGCCTCCGGCAGCGTCACTGGTAGCGGACGGAAATGATCTCGTAGCCCCGACGTCCGCCCGGCGTCGTCACCTCGACGCTGTCGCCCTCGTCCTTGCCGATCAGGGCCCTTGCCAGGGGTGAGCGGACATTGAGACGGCCCTTTTCCAGATCGGCCTCCGGCTCTCCGACGATCTGATAGGTCCTGGCCTCGCCCGAATCCTCGTCCTCGATCGTCACCGTGGCGCCGAACTTGATCGGTCCGGCCAGCCGCGCCGGGTCGATGACCTCGGCCAGTGCCAGCACGCCCTCCAGCTCCTTGATCCGGCCCTCGATGAAGCTCTGCTTCTCGCGCGCGGCGTGGTATTCGGCGTTCTCCGAAAGATCGCCATGCTCGCGCGCCTCGGAAATCGCCCGGATCACCGCCGGCCGCTCGACCGTCTTGAGCGCCTTCAACTCCTCGTCCAAAGCCTCATGGCCCCGGCGGGTCATCGGGATCTTTTCCATCGCGTCCGTCCGTTCCGGCAAAAACAAAAGCCACGGCGCCCTTGCGGGGCCACGGCTCGCATGGCGCTACCCAAGCGCAGCCATGGGTCGATTGCAAGGGGCTTGGGCGCCGGTCCGGCGCGCAATGCTGCGCTGCGGCGAAAACCTGCCTGACGCTGCGGCGCGATTGACGCGCCGCTGACGTTGCGGCACATCGCCGCCCGTGCCTTCGAACGGGGCCGCAGTACGGGGAGCGCCATGTCCGAGATCGTCCGCGAAGAGATGGAATATGACGTCGTCGTCGTCGGAGCCGGCCCTGCGGGCCTGTCCGCCGCGATCCGGCTGAAGCAGCTCGATCCCGAGCTTTCGGTCGTTGTCCTTGAGAAGGGCTCCGAGGTCGGCGCCCATATCCTGTCGGGCGCGGTGCTCGATCCCTCGGGCCTCGACGCGCTGATCCCCGACTGGAAGGAACGCGGCGCGCCGCTCAACACCCCGGTGACGGCCGACAACTTCTATCTTCTCGGCCCGGCCGGGCAGATCCGCATCCCCAACTGGCCGATGCCGCCGCTGATGTCGAACCACGGCAATTACATCGTCTCGATGGCCAATGTCTGCCGCTGGATGGCGCAGCAGGCGGAAGCGCTGGGGGTGGAAATCTTCCCCGGCATGTCCTGCTCGGAAGTGGTCTATGGCGCCGATGGCGCGGTGCGCGGCGTGGTGGCGGGCGAGTTCGGCCGCCAGGCCGACGGCACGCCCGGGCCCTCCTACGAGCCCGGCATGGTGATCGCCGGCAAATATGTGATGCTCGCCGAGGGCGTGCGCGGCTCGCTCGCCAAGGAGGTGATGGCGAAATACCAGCTCTCCAAGGGCCATTGCCCGCAGAAGTTCGGCCTGGGGATGAAGGAGATCTGGGAGATCGACCCGGCCAAGCACCGCCCGGGCACCGTCACCCATACGATGGGCTGGCCGCTCGGCAAGAACGCCGGCGGCGGGTCCTTCATCTATCACCTTGAAAACAATCAGGTCTATGTCGGGTTCGTCGTCCATCTGAACTACAAGAACCCCTGGCTCTACCCCTATATGGAGTTCCAGCGCTTCAAGCATCACCCGATGGTGGCCGAGCTGCTGAAGGGCGGCAAGCGCATCGCCTATGGCGCCCGCGCCATTTCCGAGGGCGGCTGGCAGTCGATCCCCAAGCTGGTGGCGCCGGGCGTGGCGATCCTCGGCTGCTCGGCGGGTCTGGTGAACGTGCCGCGCATCAAGGGCAACCACAACGCCATGCTCTCCGGCAAGGCGGCGGCCGAGGCGGCGCATGCGGCGATCAGGGCCGGCCGGCGGGGCGACGAGCTTTCCGCCTACGAGACCGAGCTGCGCTCCGGCCCGATCGGCAAGGACCTGAAGAAGGTCCGCAACGTCAAGCCCCTGTGGTCCCGGCGCGGACTGGTCGCCAGCCTGGTCGGCGGCGGGCTCGACATGTGGACCAACACGCTGGGCTTCACCCTTTTCGGCACCCTGCGCCACCGGATCAGCGACGCGGCTTCGACGGGCAAGGCGGCGGACCACAAGCCCATCGACTATCCCAGACCCGATGGCACCCTGTCCTTCGACCGGCTGACCAATGTCGCCTTCTCGGCCACCAACCATGCCGAGGGCCAGCCGGCGCATCTGCGGCTCAAGGACCCTTCGGTGCCGATCGCGGTCAACCTGCCGCAATATGCCGAACCGGCGCAGCGCTACTGCCCGGCCGGCGTCTATGAGGTGCTGGGGGAAGGGGCGCAGGCGAGCTTCCGGATCAATTTCCAGAACTGCGTCCACTGCAAGACCTGCGACATCAAGGACCCGTCGCAGAACATCACCTGGACCACGCCGCAGGGGGGCGACGGGCCGAACTATCCCAACATGTGATCGCCCCGGCCACGTGACATTCGCGCGAGGCGGGCGCGTCCGCCTCCGCCCCGCATTGCGCGGCCGCCCCGGCGCGGCTAGCCTCGCCCGCCAATCCGTCTGAGGCCCGCCATGCCCCTTCGCCGCCTGCTGCTCTGCGCCGCCCTTGTCCTCGCCGCCCCTGCAGCGGCAGAGGAGGACGCCGGCGCCTATCTCGCCGCCCGCGTCGCCGGGGTGAACAGCGACTACCGCGAGGCCTCGGCCTGGTTCACCCGGGCGCTTCTCGCCGATCCGAAGAACCCCGCGCTGATGGACGGCGCCATCGCCGCCCATCTCTCCGCCGGCAATCTCGAAGCCGCCGCCGCCATTGCCCGGCGCATGGCGGAAACGCCGGATGTCAGCCAGGCGGCACGTCTTGCCATCCTTGCCGACCAGATCCAGCGCGAGGACTATGCCGCGACGCTCGCCGATCTCGACAAGGGCCCGCTGGTCAGCCCGCTGCTCGACGGGCTGGTCCGGGCCTGGGCCGATGTCGGTGCCGGGGAAATGACCGCCGCGCTGGCGGAGTTCGACAAGGTCGTCGCCACCCGGGGCCAGGAGGCCTTCGGCCTTTACCACAAGGCGCTGGCGCTGGCGCTTGTCGGCGATCTCGAAGGCGCTGACGGCATCCTGTCCGGCGCGGCCGAAGGCCCGCTGCGGCTGATGACCCGCGGCACCATCGCCCATGTCGAGATCCTCAGCCAGCTCGGCCGGAATGCCGATGCGCTGGACCTGCTGGCAAAGGCCTTCCCGGGCGAGGAAACCCCGGCGCTGGCAAGCCTCCGCACCCGGCTCGAAGCGGGCGAGACCCTGCCGCTCACCTCCATCCGCTCGGCGCGCGACGGGGTGGCAGAGCTGTTCTTCACCCTGGCGGCGGCGCTCAATGCCGATGCGGATTCCGGCTTCACGCTGCTTTTCGCCCGTATCGCCACCTTCCTGCGGACCGACCATGCCGATGCGGTGATCCTGTCGGCCACCCTTCTCGAAGAACAGGGTCAGTACGGGCTGGCGGTGGAAACCTTCGCCACCATCCCGGCCAGCGATCCCGGGTATATGTCGGCCGAGATCGGCCGCGCCCGGGCGCTGCAGTCCGACGGCAAGGCCGAGGCCGGGATCGAGGTCCTGCGCACGCTCGCCCGGGCGATGCCGGATGTGTTGCTCGTCCAGACCGCGCTCGGCGATGCGCTGCGCCGCGAGGAGCGCTGGCCCGAGTGCTCGGCCGCCTATGACGCGGCGGTGGCGCTGATCGCCACGCCGGAGAGCCGACATTGGGGCCTCTTCTACTCCCGCGCCATCGCCTACGAGCGCCAGAAGCTGTGGGAAAAGGCCGAGCCCGATTTCCGCAAGGCGCTGGAACTGAACCCCGGCCAGCCGCAGGTGCTGAACTATCTCGGCTACAGCATGCTGGAGCGCCACGAGCGCCTCGACGAGGCGCTGGCGATGATCGAGCAGGCGATGAAGGCCGAACCCGAGGCCGGCTATATCGTGGACAGTTTCGCCTGGGGCCTGTTCAGCCTTGGCCGGTATGACGAGGCCGTCGCGCCGATGGAGCGCGCCTCGCTGCTGGAGCCGGTGGACCCCGTGGTCACCGACCATCTGGGCGATGTCTATTGGTCGGTCGGCCGGACGATGGAGGCACGCTTCCAGTGGCGCCGGGCGCTGTCCTTTGATCCCGAGGAAAAGGATGCGACCCGCATCCGCAGGAAGCTGGAACTGGGCCTCGACGCGGTGCTGAAGGACGAGGGCGCCAAATCGCTGACCGAAGTGGCGAATGACGGCGGCAACTGAGGTCGGGGCCGGGGTCTTTGCCCCGGCCAAGGTCAATCTCTGCCTGCATGTCACCGGGCGCCGCGCCGACGGCTACCATCTGCTCGAAAGCCTCGTGGCCTTCGCCGGGGTGGGCGACCGCGTGGCCGCCGTGCCCGCGTCCGACCTGACGCTGACGATCACCGGCCCCTTCGCCGAGGCGCTGGGGCAGGCCGGACCGGACGCGCCAACCGACAGGAAAGGCGCCTCCCTCCCCCCTGGTGGGGGAGGGATGGGGTGGGGGGACGACCTGCCCAGGGCGGGCCGTCCGGCCGCTCCGGCCGAGAACCTCGTCCTGCGCGCCGCCCGTGCCTTCGGCCCCGGCATGCCCGGCGCAAGGATCACGCTCGACAAGCACCTGCCGGTGGCCTCCGGCATCGGCGGCGGCTCGGCCGATGCCGCCGCCGCATTGCACGCGCTTGCCGCCCTGTGGGGCCGCCCGCTGCCGCCGCCGGAGGCGATCCTCGCGCTCGGGGCCGATGTGCCGGTCTGCCTTGCCGGAAGGGCCTGCCGGATGGGCGGGGTGGGCGAGGTGCTGGCGCCCGTGCCGCCGCTGCCGCCGGTGTGGATCGTGCTGGCCAATCCGGGCCTTGCCGTGCCCACGCCTGCGGTCTTCGCCCGGCTGGAGCGGCGCGACAATCCGCCCTTGCCGCCGGTTCCCGCCTTTGGCGATGCCGGCGCGCTCGCGGCCTGGCTCGCGGCGCAGCGCAACGATCTCGAAGTCCCGGCCATCGCCCTCGCGCCCGCCATCGCCGAGGTCAGGGCCGCGCTCGCCGCGCAGCCGGGCGCGCTCCTCGCCCGCATGTCGGGCTCCGGCGCCACCTGCTTCGCCCTTTTCGCCGCCGAGGCCCCGGCCCGTACAGCGGCGGCCGCGCTGGCCCGCCCGGGCTGGTGGGCGGCGGCCGCGCCGCTCCTGTCCTGACCGCCGGGCCCGTTGCAGCCGGCCGCCCGGCAGCGCACGCCCTGTCGGTACGGAAAACCGACGCGGAACCGACACCGGCGGGACGGCGGCGGGACGGGCCGGGGACGGGCGAATCGTCCCGCCGGCGGCCGCTCAGAGACCCTCGCGGCGCAGCGCCACCCCGGCCTCGGCGATGACCGCCGCGATCCGCGCCCATTCCGCTTCCGCCGCCGCCGCGCCCCGGCCGAGGACGGTGATCGCCGCAGGGCGCGCAAAAAGACCGCCGGTCAACCCGTCCCACAGCGCATCGAGATTGGCGCCATGCCAGTCCGGCGCCGCCAGCGCCCGCAGCAGCCGCGCCCAGACCCCGGCCGCATCCGCGCAGCCCTCCAGATCGACCTCGATGTTCATGGCATTGATCCCAAATGAAAAACCCCCGTGGACATCGTCCCGGGGGTCCCTCGTCGGACGGGTTGCCCCGCCCCAGTGCCGCTCATCGGTCGTTCAGAGCGCGCCTTCGCGCTGGGCCTTTTTCCGGGCGAGCTTACGGGCGCGGCGGATCGCCTCGGCCTGTTCGCGCGCACGTTTCACCGAAGGCTTTTCGAAATGCTGCTTGAGCTTCATCTCGCGGAAGACACCTTCGCGCTGAAGTTTCTTCTTCAGGGCACGAAGCGCCTGTTCGACGTTGTTGTCGCGGACGCTGACCTGCATACGGGTTCACCACCTTCCTGGTTAGAGTTGCACTGTTCCGTGCAGGCGGCCGGGCCTATAGCATCGGCCTTGATGCCTGTCCACCAGGGGGCCGCGAATGACCGACACCACATCCGGGGCTCGTGACGCCGTCTTGGCTGCGGCGCTGCGCCATGTGCCCTTCGACGGCTGGTCCGAGGACGCGCTTGTGGCCGCCATCGCCGAGGCCGGCGTGCCGCCGGCGCTGGGCCGGGCGCTGTTTCCGCGCGGCGGGCTCGATCTTGCCGTCGCCTATCACCGGCAGGGCGACCGGCGCATGGTCGAGGCGCTGGCCGCCGCCGACCTCTCTGCCCTGCGCTTCCGCGAGAAGGTGGCGAAGGCCCTGCGCCTGCGCATCGAGGCTGCGGAGCGCGAGCTTGTCCGCCGCGCCGCCACCCTGTTCGCCCTGCCGCAGAATGCCCTGACCGGTTCGCGACTGATCTGGGACACGGCGGATGCGATCTGGACCTCGCTGGGCGACACCTCGCGTGACGCCTCGTGGTACAGCAAGCGTGCCACGCTCTCGGCCGTCCATGCCGCGACGCTGCTCTACTGGCTGGGCGACGAATCCAGGGGTCAGGAGGAAACCTGGGCCTTTCTCGACCGCAGGATCGAGAATGTCATGAGCTTCGAGAAGGCCAAGGCGGGCTGGCGCGACCATCCGGTGGCCAGGGCCTTCGCCGCCGGTCCCGGGCGCGCCTTCGGCAACTGGCGCGCGCCGGACCGGCCTGACGATCTTCCGGGGCGCTTCCGGTCCTAGGACCGGGCCCCGAGGATTTCCTGCCCGGCGGGTGACGGGGCCGGCCCGGACCGACAACCCTGGCCTCCTTCGTCCAGGCCGGCGTGAAAGCAGGGGTCCTTCGGCAACGGCGACGGTCGCGAAACGGTCGCCGCCGCGCATGCGATCCCCGGACCTCCGGGCAACGCCTCCCGGTGACACGCCGGTGCCGCCGACGACAGCCATTGACCGTCCCGCCCATGCCGTGCAGGAACCGGCGCCATGCTGATCTTCAAGATCCTCCGGCGGGCCGAATGGAACGCCTTCCGCGCCGCCGGCCAGACGCGTGGTGCGCCAGTCGATCTGGTAGACGGGTTCATCCATTTTTCCACCGCCCAGCAAGTGGCGGAGACGGCGGCGAAGCACTTCGCCGCCGAAAGCGATCTGGTCCTGGTCGCGGTCGAGGCCGAGAGGCTCGGACCGGCTCTGAAATGGGAGCCCTCGCGTGGCGGAGCGCTGTTTCCCCATCTCTACGCGCCGCTGACCGCCCGCGACGTGGTCTGGGACAAGTCGCTGCCGCTCGGCGTCACCGGCCATATCTTCCCGGAGGGCCATCTTTTCGAGGGTTCGCGGTGAGCCTTCTCGAACGCGCGGGCCTCGGTCTCCTGCACCGGATTGACCCCGAGCGCGCCCATGCCCTGTCGCTTCTCGCCCTGCGCGCCGGTCTGGCGCCGGCCCCGGGGCCGATGTCCTCGCCGCGCCTTGCGACAACCCTGGCCGGCATGGCCTTGCCCAATCCGGTCGGGCTGGCCGCCGGCTTCGACAAAAATGCGGTGGCGGTCGGGCCGCTGATGCGGGCCGGTTTCGGCTGGATCGAGGTCGGGGCGGCCACGCCGCGCCCGCAGGAGGGCAACCCCCGCCCGCGCCTCTGGCGACTGGCGGAGGACGGTGCGGCGATCAATCGCTTCGGTTTCAACAACCAGGGCATCGCTGCCATCGCCGCCCGGCTGGCAGCGCGGCCACAGGGCCTTCCGCTGGGGCTGAACCTCGGGGCCAACAAGGACAGCGCCGACCGTGCTGCGGATTTTGCCGCCGTCCTGGCGGCGGCCGGGGCGCATCTCGACTTCGCCACCGTCAACGTGTCATCGCCGAATACCGAGCGGCTGCGCGATCTGCAGGGGCCGGCGGCACTTGCGGCGCTGCTGCGCGGGGTGATGGCGGCGCGCGACTCCCTGCCGCGCCGCATTCCGGTGTTCCTCAAGATCAGCCCGGATCTTTCCGACGCCGATCTTGCCGCGCTGGCCGCAGTGGCCGAGGCCGAGGGCGTGGCGGCCATCGTCGCCACCAACACCACGCTTGCGCGCGAGGGGCTGACGAGCCCCCTGGCCGGGCAGGCCGGCGGCCTTTCGGGAAAGCCGCTCTTCGCCCGATCCACCGCCGTGCTCGCAAGCCTGCACCAGCTCACCGGCGGCCGGATCCCGCTCGTCGGTGTCGGCGGCATCGCCTCGGCCGAGGACGCCTATGCCAAGATCCGCGCCGGCGCTTCGGCCGTGCAGCTCTACACCGCGCTCGCCTATCGGGGCCTGTCCCTGGCCGCCGGAATCGCCAGGGGCCTGGATGCGCTGCTGGCCCGCGATGGATTCACCTCCGTTTCCCAGGCGGTCGGGACGGCGGACCGCGCCGGTATCGACCCCTGAAAGGGATCAAAGCGGTTTGACTTTCCGCGCCAGGCGCGGAGCGCCGCACTCCCGCCAACAGCCGAATCTGCATGTCGATGCCCGATTCTTGGCCTGTGCGCCGGGGTTTCTCGGCTCCTGGAGCGCCGCTTCGCTGAAAGACTGGCTCAAAGCGCTTTGGATGTGCTAGGGTTCGGCAGCCGCCGGATTCGCGGCCCTTGCGAGCGAGGAAACCCCATGTCCGACCTGATCGTCATCGCCTTCCCCGATGCCGCCACCGCCTTCGAATTGCGGGGCGAGCTTGCCCGCCTGCAGAAGGAATATCTGATCGAGATGGAGGATGCCGTCGTCGTCACCCGTGACGAGGCCACCGGCGAAGTGGCGCTGCATCAGGCAGTGAACCTCACCCGGGCCGGGGCCCTCGGCGGCACCTTCTGGGGCACGCTGGTCGGGCTTCTGTTCCTCAACCCGCTGGTTGGCGCGGCCGTGGGCGCCGGCGCCGGGGCTTTGGCCGGCAAGCTCTCCGATGTCGGCATTGACGATGCGTTCCTCGGCAATGTCGGTGCCAGCCTGGAAAAGGGCGGCTCGGCGCTTTGCCTGCTGATCCGCAAGATCACCGCCGACAAGGTTCTGGAACGGCTCGGCGCCTTCCGCGCCAAGGGCCGGGTGGTCAAGACTTCGCTCAGCCATGAGGCCGAGACGCAACTGCGCAACCTCGTCGAGCCGCCGGTATCGCCGATGGGCGTGGGCCATGACCAGATGGGTCTTCCCGAAGGCTGACCGCAGCCGGGTTGACCGGCCAGGGCGCCTGTGACAGGCCGGAATCCGGGAACGGGGACCGGCATGGCGCGCAGGAAGAGCGGAAGGCGAAAACCCAACGCGCCGGTCAGGCGTATCGGACGTCTCCTCGGCCGCGCGCTGGCGGGCGTCGCGCTTTTCTTCTTCGTCCTGATCCTGCTCTTCGCCTTCGTTCCGCCGCCGGTGAACCTTTACCAGCTGTCCGAACGCTGGCGGCTCGGCCACGCTCTGGAGCGCGACTGGGTGGCGATGGAGGACATCGCTCCCGTCATGGCCCGGGCCGTGGTGGCGGCGGAGGACGCCAATTTCTGCCTGCACTGGGGCTTCGACATGGCCGCGATCCGCGCGGCGATGGAAGAAGGCGAGGGGCGCGGCGCCTCGACCATCAGTCAGCAGACGGTGAAGAACGTCTTCCTCTGGCAGGGGCGAAGCTGGCTGCGCAAGGGGATGGAAGCGGTCCTTACCCCGGCTCTGGAAACCTTCTGGACCAAGCGGCGGATCCTGGAAGTCTATCTCAACGTCGCCGAATTCGGCGATGGCGTCTTCGGGGTTCAGGCGGCGGCGCAGCACCATTTCGGTGTCGATGCCGGGGACCTGACCGCCCGGCAGGCAGCACAGCTTGCGGCGGTCCTGCCCGATCCGAAGGATCGCAATGCCGGCAAGCCCGGGCCCTATGTCCGCAAGCGCGCCGGGCAGATCATGTCCGGGGCCGAGACGATCGCGGCGGATGGTCGGGCGGATTGTTTTGAAGGCAACTGACCGGCAGCCCCCCGGTTGAACAGGCGCCGGACGGCGGGTATCACCGCGCCGACGCCGCCCAGCCGGAGCCGCGATGAACCGTCTCTACCACTTCCCGCTCTCGCCCTTCTGCCGCAAGGTCCGCCTGACGCTGGCCGAAAAGCGGCTGGAGGTGGAACTGATCGAGGAGCGCTATTGGGAGCCCTCGCCCGACTTCCTGCGCCGCAACCCGGCCGGCAAGGTGCCGGTGCTGCGCCACGAGGGCCGGGTGCTCTCCGAAAGCCAGGCGATCTGCGAATATCTCGACGAGACCATCCCCGAGCCGCGGCTGATGCCGCGCGACCCCGAGGCCCGCTACGAGGTCCGTAGGCTCTGCGCCTGGTTCGACGACAAGTTCAACGGCGAGGTGACGTCCAAGCTGCTTTACGAGCGGGTCAACAAGAAGGTCATGGGTCAGGGCTATCCGGATTCGAAGGCGGTGAAATCCGGGGCCGGGCGGATCAAGTACCACCTCGACTACATGAGCTGGCTTCTCGACCAGCGCCGCTGGTTGGCCGGCGATGCGATGAGCCTGGCGGACTTCACCGCAGCGGCGCATCTGTCCTGCCTCGACTATATCTCGGACGTGGACTGGAACCGCTCCGCCAACGTTCGCGACTGGTACGCCAAGATCAAGTCCCGCCCTTCCTTCCGCCCGCTGCTGGCCGACCAGGTTCCCGGTTTCCCGCCGCCGGCGCACTACGCCGATCTGGATTTCTGACGGCGCGACCGGAAGGGATTGGACTTTCCGGACACCATCCGCCGGGAGCGCACCAGAAAAGCCCCGATCCATTTTGGATTTCGAACACCCTGAAAAACGGGCTCAGGCAGGCAGGCCCGCCAGACGCGACGGGTCCGGGCTGATCTGGCGCCAGACATGCCACAGGCTCTTCTGTCCGACGCCGAAGAAATTGCCGCGCTGCGACAGGGTGGAGGCCAGCACCTGAAGGTGCAGATGCGGGCTCCAGCCGCCGTTTTCCGGCCAGTCGCCGAGATGCGCCACCATCTGCCCGGCCGCCACCCGCTGCCCGACGCGGCAGAGGCCGGGCAGGGTGCCGGCGAGATGGCCGAACAGGGTGAAGAACACCGCGCCCTGCGCCTCGTGGCGCAGCAGCAGCATATGGCCGTAGTCGAGCGGATCGGCATTGTAATTGACCCATTCGACCATGCCCGCCAGCGGCGCATGGATCGGCGTTCCCGCCGGGGCGAAGACATCGAGCCCGAGATGCACCGTCCGCCGCTCCGGGCTCGCGGCATCGGCGAACTGGGCCGAGCGATAGACATCGCGGTCCTCGCCATAGAGGCCGATGCCATGATCCGCGCCGGCCTCGGCCAGCCGCGCCGCGAACCATGGGTCGAAGGCGCGGTCGGAGAAGGCGGGCATGCCGGGGGTCGAGAGCGGCAGGGCAATGCCGGGGCCGGCGAGCGTGGGGAACATCGGCGCCACGGGCAGGGTGGCGAGCAGCTCCGGCAGGGCCGCCGCCCCGGCCACCGCCGGAAAGCCGCAGGCGGCGCGGGCCACCGCCGCCAGCAGCTGCGGATCGACCGCATGCATGCGGTCGCGCAGCTCGCCCCCCGGCAGGCCCGCCAGCAGCGCCGCCGCCGCCCCTTCCGCCGCCCGGGCCGAGCCCGGGCGGATGCCGGCCACCGCCCGGCCGAAGGCGGCGTAAAGATCGCGCTCGCCCGCAGCCCAGTCCGCCATCAGGACTCCGACAGCTGCCGTCATGGCGCACCTCCGTCAGCGTCCCGTCGCCCAGCGCCGCAAACCCCGTCCCGGGCCTGCCCCGGGACCTCGCCCGCTCCAGGCGGTGCCGGGAGGCCGGGAGGCCCCGGGTCAAGCCCGGGGCGGGTGTTCCTGCCGTGGGCGCCGGAGGTCATGCCTCACACCCGCTTGCGCGCCCTGAGCGCCGCACCGATCGTGCCGTCGTCGAGATAGTCCAGCTCGCCCCCGACCGGCACGCCCTGCGCCAGCGAGGTGACGGCAACGCCGGCGGGGGCCAGCGCCTCGGCGATGTAATGGGCGGTGGTCTGGCCATCGACGGTGGCATTGAGCGCCAGGATCACCTCGCGCGCCGCGCCGGCGCGGGACACCAGCTCGGGAATGCGCAGCGTCTCCGGCCCCACCTGGTCAAGCGCCGAAAGCGTGCCGCCCAGCACATGGTAGCGGCCCTTGAACACCCCGGCGCGTTCCATCGCCCAGAGATCGGCCACATCCTCCACCACGCAGATCTCGCCGGTCTCGCGGCGGGGATCGGCGCAGATCGGGCAGGGGTCCTCGGTCGTCAGGTTGCCGCAGGTGGTACAGTCGCGCACCTCCAGCGCCACCTGCGCCAGAACCTGCGCCAGCGGCGCCATCAGCGCCTCGCGCTTCCTGAGGAGGTGCAGCACCGCCCGGCGGGCCGAGCGCGGGCCGAGGCCGGGCAGGCGGGCCATCAGCTCGATCAGCGTCTCGATCCGCCTCGGGGCTTCGGCCATGGCGCGGAAACCCCCGTCAGAACGGCAGCTTGAAGTCCGGCGGCAGGCCGAGGCCCTCGGTCAGCTTCGCCATTTCCTGCTGGCCGCGCGCCGTGGCCTTGGCCTGGGCATCCTTGATCGCGGCGAGGATCAGGTCCTCGACGATTTCCTTCTCCGAGGCGACGAAGATCGAAGGGTCGATGTCGAGCCCGGTCAGTTCGCCCTTGGCGGTGGCCCGCGCCTTCACCAGACCCGCACCCGATTCGCCGATCACGACGATGCGGCCGAGGTCGTCCTGCAGCTGGGCCATGCGGCCCTGCATCTCCTGCGCGGCCTTCATCATCTTGGCCATGTCGCCGAGGCCGGCGAGGCCCCCCAGTCCCTTCAGCATTCCGTTCTCCTCATTCGTCCTCGAACGGGTCCCAGTCTTCCGGGACCTCCGTGGCAGCGGCGGCCGCATCCCCGGCGGCGGAGGCAAGAGGGGCCCGCACGTCCACCACTTTCGCTCCGGGAAAGGCCGCAAGCGCGGCCTGCACCAGCGGCAGCGCCTCGACATCGCCGAAGGCCCGCAGCCTGTCGGCTTCCCGCGCCTCGGCGACGGTCGGCGCGCCGCCCGAGGCCACGACCGACACGCCCCAGCGGGCGCCGGTCCAGGTCTGCAGCCGGTGCGCCAGCCTCTGGGCCAGCTCGGCCGGCGCGCCGGGGGCCGGTTCGAATTCGATCCGGCCGGGGGAATAGCGGACAAGGCGGACACCGCTTTCCACCGCGATCAGCAGGGGAACGTCCCGCGCGTCGCGGATCGTGTCCAGCACATGCTGGAAGGTCGGCAGGCTTGCCAGCGCCTGTGGCGCCTCCGCCGGGGCCGCTGCGGCGCTGCCCCTCGGGCCGGGGGCGGCCATGCGCGGGCCGTCCTGCGGCGGAGCCGACATCATGGGGCGCGACGGCGCGGCGCCGGTGCCCGGGATCGCGCCGCCGGACGGGGCGACGGCCGCGCCGGAGGTCAGACGGCGGATCAGGGTCTCGGGGTCGGGCAGGTCGGCCACATGGGTCAGGCGGATCACCGCCATCTCGGCGGCCATCATCGCATTGGGGGCGAGGCCCACCTCCTCCAGCGCCTTCAGGAGCATCTGCCAGGCCCGCGACAGCGCCCGCATCGGCAGCCGCGCCGCCATGTCGCGCCCCCGGTCGCGCTCGGCCGGCGGGACGGTCGGGTCCTCGGCCGCCTCGGGCGTCACTTTCAGCACCGACAGCCAGTGGGCGATCTCGGCCAGGTCGCGCAGCACGGCGAGCGGGTCGGCACCCTCGGCATATTGCGCCGCCAG
Organism: uncultured Rhodobacterales bacterium; assembly: GCA_964602115.1. Classification (GTDB taxonomy): domain Bacteria; phylum Pseudomonadota; class Alphaproteobacteria; order Rhodobacterales; family Rhodobacteraceae; genus JANOGU01. The sequence goes on along the minus strand of CAZRQN010000019.1, from coordinate 17,875 downwards.
TTCGCGCAGCGCCCCGGAGGCATCGCCGCGCATCACCAGATCGAAGAGGTCGAGCGAGCGGCCCCGGTCGGCGAGGCCCAGCATCGCCCGCACCTGCTCGCCCGAGGCCGTCCCGGCCCCATGCGCTATCGCCTGGTCCATCAGCGACATGGCATCGCGCACCGAACCCTCGGCGGCCCGCACGATCAGCGCCATCGCCTGGGGCTCCAGCGCCACGCCCTCCTTCGCCGCGACGGCGGAAAGATGGGCGATCATCACCTCGGGCTCGATCCGCCGCAGGTCGAAGCGCTGGCAGCGCGACAGGACCGTAACCGGAACCTTGCGGATTTCGGTGGTGGCGAAGATGAACTTCACATGCGGCGGCGGCTCTTCCAGCGTCTTGAGAAGCGCGTTGAACGCCGCCGTCGAGAGCATGTGGACTTCGTCGATGATATAGACCCGGTAGCGCGCCGAGGCCGGGCGATAGGGCACGCTGTCGATGATCTCGCGGATGTCGTTGACGCCGGTATTGGAGGCGGCGTCCATCTCCAGCACATCGACATGGCGGCCCTCGGCGATGGCCACGCAGGCCTCGCAAATGCCGCAGGGCTCGGTCGTCGGCCCGCCGGCGCCATCCGGTCCGGTGCAGTTCAGCCCCTTGGCGATGATCCGCGCCGTCGTCGTCTTCCCCACCCCGCGCACGCCGGTCATGATGAAGGCATGGTGGATGCGGTCGGCGGCGAAGGCGTTCTTCAGCGTGCGGACCATCGCCTCCTGACCGATCAGATCGGCGAAGGTCTGGGGCCGGTACTTGCGGGCAAGGACCTGATAGGCGGGGGCGGGGGCGTCGGACATCGGGCGTCACCTTACCGGGTGGCAGGCCGCTGGCACAAGGTCAGCCCATCAGCGCTTCTTCCGACCAGCCGAGCGCCGCCATGTCATCGGCGCGAAAGCTGCGGTCGTCGCCGGTGATGAATTCGTCGAGCTGCGGCGGGGCGACTTCGGTGGCGGAGAGCAGGCCGTGGACCTGGCCGCGATGGTGGGTCTGGTGCTGGAAGAGATGCGACAGGAGGTCGTCGCGGCGGTCGTGCTGGACGCGGGCGCCCCGGTCCACCTCGACGATTTCGGCCAGCCGCGCCGGCGTCAGCGCCGCGACATGGGCCAGAAGCCGCAGGTCGCTGGCCGCCTGCCATCCGGTCAGGGTGGCGAGGTCCGGGCAGGCCCGCGCCTCATCGAGCGCCGCCCGGTCGAGCCGGTGGCCTTCCAGCGCGCCGAGATAGAAGCGGTCCACCATCAGGATGTGGTTCAGCGTTGCCCGGATCGAGCCGAAGAAGGCCGGGCGCGCCAGATCGTAGTCGCCCTCCGGCAGGGCGGCGCAGGCGCGGTGCAGCCGGGCATTGGCCAGCCGGTTGGCCTGGGCCAGCTTGCGGAAGACGCGCAGCGGATCGGTTGCGGTCATCGCGCACCTGGATGGGGTGGGGTGAGAGGCTGGACAGCGACCCAGACGGGTCCCGCTGCGGCTGCTTCCTTCCGGACCTGACCGGGTTGGCAGGGCGCCTGCCCGCGCCAACCTCTCGGCGGGCGATATAGGCCGGCGGGGCAAGGGGCGCAAGCGCGGGATCAACCGCCCGCAGCCGAAGCAAGTTCGGCCAGCATCTTCTCCACTTCCGGAACCAGCGTCCTGACCACCTTCAGCGACGCCCGCTCCTGCAAGGCCTCGCTGCGCCGTTGGGTGCCGAAGCTGCGGGCCAGGCCTGACAGGTCTTCGCGCACCTGCGCCGTGCCATAGGGATAGCCGGTGCGGACGTCGATCAGCATCGCCACCCCGGTGCCCGCGACGCGAACCGTCCGCGTCGGCAGGAAAGCCCCGGCGATCAGGGTCACGTCGGCGATGGCAAACGGGGTGTCGCCCTCGCGGGCGCTGGTGCCGATCTCGTAGATCAGCACCAGATCGAGATGCTGGCGCGCAGCGGCGATGCGGATGTTTCTGACCGTTTCTGACGAGTTCCTGTGCCAGGATTCCGCGTCACTTCCAGTCGCCATCTCCAGCACGATCGGACTGATGGGGATGAAGCTTCCAAGGCCGCTCTGCCGCTCCGCAACACCAGAAAGCAAAATGGCTTCCTCCGCTCCTGGCAACGCGAGCCCGCCGTTCATGATCTTGGCGACCCCGATTCGCGCAGGCAGCCGAAGGGCCGGCTCCACTGCCGCCGCCCGGGCGATCTCAGGATCGATGCCGGCGGGAGAGGCGGCGACATAGTCGGCTCCCGAGGTCGTCTGGGTTGTGTAGCTGCATCCGGCGAGCAGGGCGGCGGCGATCATGACAATGCGCATCGGGGACTCCATAAATGTGCAAAAAACACATTTCACGGGTCGCCCTTCTCTCGTCAAGCAAAATGTGCATTGTGCACATATGCTTCGGGTCCTTGATTCCCTCCTTCGACCTGTCGCTCGACTGCTGGTCGCGTCCGGCTATCGTTTCGCGGATGCGGCCGAGCGGTTGAAACTCGCCTATGTCGCGGCCGCAACGGCGCGGGCCGGGGCGCGGGCGACCGACAGCCGCATCAGCGTGATGACCGGGCTGCAACGGCGCGACATCGCCCGGCTGCGCGCCGAGGCCGAAGAACCCCGCCAAGATGCCGCGCAGCCCCTGGCGCGGGTCATCTTCGTGTGGCGGACCGATCCCCGCTATGCCGGTCACGACCTTCCGCGTTCGGGCGAGGAGGGGAGTTTCGACGCGCTGGTGCGCAGCCTGCGGCGCGACGTCCATCCCCGCAGCGTGCTCGACGAATTGGTTGCCGTCGGCGCGGTGTCCTTGCAGGAAGGGGACAGGGTGCGTCTGGAACAGGACTCGTTCCAGCCGGCGGCAGGCTCGGCGGCACAGTTGGACTATCTGGCTGCCAATGCCGGCGACATGCTCGGTGCTGCGGTGGCCAATGCCGGGGCTGCGGGCCAGGCGCCCTATTTTGAGCGCGCGGCGCATTTCAACCGGCTGGCTCCGGCGGCCGTCGCGGAGCTTGATGCGCTTTTTCGCCAGCAGCAGATGGACCTGCTCCGCAAGATCGCAGCGCGGGCGCAGCATCTCCAGCAAACCGCACCCGGTACCTGCCGCTTCCGGGCCGGCGGGTACTTCTATCATGAGGACGAGGCATGAAACTGCGCGTCGCGATCCTTTTCCTTTTTCTCTCGCTCGCCGCCGCCTGCTCCCCCGTTGCGACCGACGACGGTGGAATCGGCGGCACGGGAAGCCCGGCCGAATAGCGTCAGCTCACCAGCCGGCCCGGCAGGCGGCGCAGCACGTCGGAATTGCGCCGGGCACGGGCGAGCGTCCAGGCGCCTTCGACGGCGATCACCAGCGTCTCGCCGGCCATCTCCGGTTCTGCGGCGCCGAGGCGGGCGGCGTGGGCGGCGGCAGTGGCGATCAGCCGGTCGAGAAGCCTCGCGGCATGGTCGCGGAACCCGGTCTCCTCCGGCCCGTCGAAGAGAATCGCCGAGATCGGGCAGGCATTGGCCTCGGCCGCGAGATCGAAGAGCCGGGCGAGCTTGTGGCAATAGGTCGCCACGCCCTGCGGCCAGTCCTGCGCCGGCAGGAAGGCGTCGTCGAGGATCCGGCACAGCAGGTCGGCCGTCCAGTCGGCGGCGGCGCGGGCCAGATCGGCCTTCCCTTCGGGAAAATGGTGGTAGAGCGAGCCCTTGGGCACCCCGGCCCGGGCCAGAACCTCGGCGATGCCGGTGGCATGGTAGCCCTTCTGCCGGAACAGTTCGGCGGCGGCGAAGGTCAGCTTGTCGCGGGTCGAGGGTTCTGCGGTCATCGGCGTCTCTTAGCCCGGCGCGGCGGAAAGCGCTAGACCGATCGGTCCAGACCTGCTATTGGACCGATCGGTCTAATCGCGGAGGCGGCGATGCGGATGGAACGAGAAATCACCCCGGGCGTGGTGGCGATGCCGGTGGAGATCAAGGCGGAGGGCACGCGGCTGTGCGGCCGCCTGATCCGGCCCGAGGGGCCCGCGCGTCTGGCGGTCGTGCTGCACGGGGCGACCGGCGTGCCGATGGGCTACTACCGCGCCTTCGCCACATGGCTGGCGGCCGAGCGCGCCGCTGCCGTGCTGATCTACGACTACCGCGACTTCGGCGCCTCGGCGCGCGGCTCCTTGCGCGACAGCCGGGCGAGCCTGATCGACTGGGCACTGCGCGATCAGGCGGCGGCGCTGGCGGCGCTGTCCCGGCTTGCCCCCGGCCTGCCGCGCCATGTGATCGGCCATTCGCTGGGCGGGCTGGCGCTTGGCCATCATCCGGAGATGACGGGGGTGGAGCGGGTGACGCTGGTGGCCTCGGGTCTCATCCATGTCACTGACCATCCCCCGGCCTTCCGCCTCAGGGCGCGGGTCTTCTGGCATGCCCTTCCGCCGGTCGTGGCGGCGCTGGGCTATCTGCCGGGGCGGCGGCTGGGCTTCGGCGCCGACCTTCCGGCGGGCGTCTATGCCGACTGGCGGCGCTGGTGCCTGAACCGGGGCTTCCTGCTCGCCGACACCGGCAGCCGCCTGCCGCTGCCCGATCCGGCGCGGGTGACGGCGGAGATGCGGATCATTGCGGTGGAAGATGACGACTGGGTGCCGCCGGACGCGGTCTGGCGGGTGATGGCCCTCTACCCCCAGGCAAGGAAGCGCCAGCGCGTCTTGCGGCCGGCGGATTTCGGCCTTGCCCGCATCGGCCATCTCGGCGCCTTCCACCGGGCCAGTGCCGCCGTCTGGCCGGCGCTCGTCCCCTGACCCGCAGCGCCTGCGGCCGGCGGGGCCGACGCGCCCCGGACTTGATCCGGGGCCTCACCTCCCGCCGAGGGCAAGGGCCGGGGGGAGAGGTCCCGGGTCAGGCCCGGGACGGGTTTCCCGCTTGCCACGGCTTCCGCGTGCCCGGTCGCTTCGGCTAGGCTCGGGCCTGGACGGAGGTGCCCATGCCCAGCCCGACCCTGACCCGCATCACCTGGCCCGATTTCGGCATGCCCGAGCCGGTGGCCGAGCCGTCACTCGACGATTATCAGGCCCGGCTGGCGGCGACCCGGGCGGCGATGGCGGCCGAGGGGCTGGAGGTGCTGGCGGTCTATGGCGACCGCGAGCATGCGGCCAACCTGCACTGGCTGACCGGCTTTGATCCGCGCTTCGAGGAGGCGCTGCTGATCCTCACGCCCGAGCGGCTGGTGCTGATCACCGGCAACGAATGCGTGCCCTATACGGTTGAATCGCCGGTGCTGAGCCAGCCCTGGGCCGAGGTGCGGCTCTGCGGCAGCCTGTCGCTGCCCTCCCAGCCGCGCGGGCAGGCGCGGCTCGCCGATCTGATCGCCGGGGCGGTGCCCGCCGGCGCACGGCTCGCGGCGGCGGGGTGGAAGTGGTTCGGGCCGGACGAGGTGGAGGTGCCGGAGGCGGCGCTCGACCTTCCCGCCTTCCTCGCCGATCCGCTGCGCGCCCGGGCCGGGCGCGTGACCAATGCCACGGCGCTGTTCATGCATCCCGGCCATGGGCTGCGCGCCCGGGTGGATGCGGCCGAGATCGCCCGCTTCGAATTCGCCGGCCAGATGGCCGGCCGGGCGCTGACGCGGATGATCCATGCCCTGCGCCCGGGGATCAGCGACTTCGCGGCGGTGGAGGCGGCCGGCGTGGGCGGCCTGCCGCTCGGCTGCCACATGACCTTTGCCACCGGGCCGATGCAGGGCATGGCCGGGCCGCGCGGCCGTGTCCTCGGCCGGGGTGAGCCGGCGAGCTTCAACATCTGCCACTGGCGGGCCAATTCCTGCCGCGCCGGCTGGCTGGCCTCCGGGGCCGAGGAGCTGCCGGAGGCGGCGCACGACTATGTCGAGCGTTTCGCCGGCCCGTATGTCGCGGCAATGTCGGACTGGCTGGCGCTGATGCGGCCGGGTGTGCCCGGGGGCGAGGTACAGGCAAGGATGGACGGGCTGCTACCTGCAGGCCTCTACGGGGTGACGCTGAACCCCGGCCATCTGATCGGCATCGACGAATGGATGTCCTCGCCGATCTTTCCCGGCTCGGAGATCCCGCTCGCCTCTGGCATGGCGATGCAATGCGACGTCATCCCGGGCCATCCCGCCTATGGCTCGACCCGGATGGAGGACGGCTATGTCCTGGCCGATGCCGCGCTCAGGGCCGAACTGGCGGCGCGCTTCCCCGCCGTCGCCGCCCGCTGCGCCGCCCGCCAGCGCTTCCTGCGCGAAACGCTGGGCCTCGCCATCCCCGACGACTGCCTGCCCATGGCCGATACCTGCGGCATCGTGCCGCCGTTCTTCTACGATCCGGGGCTGGTGATCGCGCTCAGATGAGCCCCACCGCCCGCGCGCCTTCCATCAGGTCGCGGGCGACGTGATGGGCATGCTCGCCCTGCGTCGGCAGGATGTCGGGCACCTGAACCACCGTCATCCCCGCCGCGCGGGCCGCCCGCGCCCCGGTCTCGCTGTCCTCGAAGGCCACGCAAAGCGCCGGATCGACCCCCAGCCGCTCTGCCGCGCGCAGGAAAGGCTCGGGCGCCGGCTTGGGGGCGGAGACATCGTCAAAGGTCACGACGGCCGAGAAATGCACGCCCAGCCCGGTGCGCGCGAGCTTGCGCTCCGCCTGTACCCGGGTGGAGGAGGTAGCCACCGCCTTGGGCAGGGTGATCGCCCGCAGAATTTCGTGGGCAAAGGGTTTCAGCGGGATGCCGCCTTCCAGCTTGGCGTGGAAACGCTGCTGCCAGTCGGCGCGGAAACGCAACATGTCGAGCCCGGGGAGCAGCTCGCCCAGAACCCGCTCGGCGGTGATGTCATCGACGCCCACGAGGCGGTGGAACGCCTCGTCGCCCGATTCGAGACCGGCCAGGCGCAGGGTTTCCACCCCGGCTTCCATCGACAGGCGCTCGGTATCGACGAGAAGTCCGTCGAGGTCGAAGACAGCTGCGAAAAATCTCATTCTTGTTCGGTGTCCCTGCAGAAAAATCGCCCGAAGACGCCAAGACAGCTCGCCTCGCGCCCCAGACCTTCCACCCGGGCGCGGCTGGTGAACAGGCCCTTCTCGACCTTGACCTTCACCGCCTCGCGGACCAGCGCGGCACAGTCGGAAGGGCGCAGCTTGCAGGCGGCCAGCGCCAGCGTCGCCACCGGCTCGCCGGACGTGTCCAGGTCGGTATTGGCGACCTTCTCGCGCACCGCCTTGTCGATCATCGCCTCCAGATCGGCCCGCCCCGGCCGCGTCAGATGCGCGGCAATTCCGGCCAGGGCGACGATCAGGGCGAGGAGGACGAGGCGGCGGGACATGGGACCGGAGCAATTGCGCGGCGCCTCAATGCCCTGCCGATGCCGCCCTGTCCATCCGTCACGCGCGCCGCAACCGCAGGCGACGGAAACCGGACACGGTCAGTCCCAGATCTTCGACGGCCAGCCCGGGCAGAACCGCTGCCGCCGCCCTTGCTGCCGGGGCGGTTTCGAAGAGCACGCTCGCCCCCTGCGGCAGGCACAGTCGCCAGGGAGAAGCCGGCGGCGGGGGCACCAGGCCGCGCGCGCGCACCCATGCGGCGATGACATCGCGGCAACTCTGCTCGCTGGACAGGACAGGATCGGCGATGCCCAGGCGGCTGTCGGCACGGAACTGCGCGGCGCGAAAGCTTCCGGTGGCGAGGATGAACTGGTCGTCCGCCCGGACCGGAACCCCGCCGATCCGCAGGTTGCGGATTCGGCTCGCCGCCGGGTCGCGCAGACGTCCGTCGGCGGTATGGCGGGGCGGGGCGGCGGCGTCGATGCAGTAGCTGGCACCGGCCAGGCTGAAGAAGCGGTGGCCGGGCGTTGCGGGATCGACGAGCGGCACGTCTTCCGAGCCCGGCGGAACCCCGGCGAAGATCGAGGCCGCGCGTTCCAGCCAGTCGCAAAGCTGCGCCCCGCCGACGCGCAGCGCCTGCACGGTGTCAGGGAAAGGATAAAGCTCGGCGCAATGGCGCAGGCGGATCGGGCCGGCGGCAATGCTGGTGAAGTTCTCCGGCCCGCCGCGGCCGCCGCCCCGGAAGAGCGGAGTTGTGGCCAGCACCGGCAATCCCTCCAGCGCGGTTCCGGCGACGGCCCGACGCACGAAATCCCGCTTCGCTTCGGCCACGAGATGACCGGCAGAGGTTTCGCCGGCGAGCGCGAAATGGGTGGTCAAAGGCACGGCAGTCCTGCCAAGGACTTCGCCCAGCATCTCCCGGGTTGCCTCGTGATGTCCGGCCGCCGCTGCGGCCACCTCCGGCCGGGCGGCAACCCGCGCGCGGGCGATTCCCTCGCGGTCGAGCCGTGCCACCGCCTCTGCCCGGCTGCGCGAGCCGGCGATGCGCCAGCCACACTGTTCCGGCCCGCGCGACAGTTTCAGGTCGATGATGCCGAGATGGCTGCCGAGGCTGCCCGGCATGACCGAGGGCTTGCCGCAAAGCGTGCCCGCGACCGCATCCACCCCGGCCAGTCCGGCATGCGCCGGTCCGGGAAAGACCTGGTGCGTGTGTCCGGCCAGAACGACATCGACCTCCGGTCGCGCGGCGAGGTAGGTCGCGGCACTTTCCCCGCCGCCTTCGCTCCCGGCGGCGGCAATGCCGGAATGGCAGAGCGCGATCACCAGATCGACCCCCTGCGCGCGAAGTTCGGGCAGTCGCCTGGCTGCGGTCGCCGCGATGCCGGGGGTGCGGATGCGTCCTTCCAGCCGGTCGCGGTTCCAGATCTCCGTCTCGGCCGGCAGGAAGCCGATCACCCCGATGCGCAGCCGGTGCGTCCCGCCGGCCAGATCGGTGACTGTCCGCTCCAGAACCGCATAGGGTTCAACGACCGGCGTGCCGTCCGCCGTCAGGGCATTGGCCGAGATCACCGGAAAGGCGGCGCTGGCGATGCTGCGGAACAGAAAGCCGCTCCCGTGGTCGAACTCGTGGTTTCCCAGCGTCACCGCATCATAGGCCAAAAGGTTCATCGCCGAGATCATCGGATGCACGGCCCCCGGCCCAGGCCCTTCGGGCGCCAGCCGGTCGCCGAGCGGGCTGCCCTGCAGGAAATCGCCGTTGTCGAACAGAAGCACATTGGCGCAGCCGGCGCGGGCGCGGCGGATCAGGCTGGCGGTGCGGGCCAGCCCGATCGTGTCGCGCGGGCTGTCGGCATGATAGTCGTAGGGCAGGACCTGCCCGTGCAGGTCGGAGGTGGCAAGGATGCGGAGATGGATCTGCCCGGCGGTCTGGGCGAGAGGAAATGGCCTGGCGTGAATTGCTTTGTACAATTGGCTACCGGGGGTCCCTGGCGTGACGATCCTCTCACAACCCAAAGATTAGCAACACAAGTTTCTTCACCGGCGGGTAGAAATCTCGTGCCGCACAGAATTCGCCGGAGCCTTGCATTTTCGCACCACTTCTTGTGGCAGTATGACGAACCATCGCTAGGGGCGGCAGAATGATCGGACCTGACCTCGCCTTTTCCGGCGCCGCGCCGGACCGCAACGCCGCTTTGCGCGGCGATCCTGCCGCCCTGGCAGAGGCGCTGCGGCAGGGGCTGGTCCTGCCGCTCTGGCACGGGCGGCCGCTGACGCGGGCGGAAGGCGCGGAAATCGCCTGGCTTGACCCCGGGCATCCGGTCCTGCGGCCGGGCGAGCCTCCGGTCTTCCTTGGCCATTCCGGGGGACGGGCCCGCTTCGCCTGCGACCTCTCGGCCTGGGTGCCGCCCGGCTTCGTGGCTGAAACGGCGGAACGGCCCTTCGACCAGGACATGCAGCCGCATCCCGGGCTGCCGCCCGACCACGGCTTCCGCGAGCTGCGCAGCCTTCTGGCGCGCCTCTCGGCGGAGGACGGGGCGCTTGCCGCCACCGCCAAGGCGCTTACCGGCTGGCATGCCAGCCACCGCTTCTGCGCCGCCTGCGGGGTGGCGTCGCTGGCCGAGCATGGCGGCTGGCACCGGCGCTGCCCGTCCTGTGGCGCCACCCATTTCCCCCGCACCGATCCGGTCGTCATCATGCTGGTCACGCGCGGCGAACGCACGCTGATCGGCCGTTCGGCCGGCTGGCCGCCGGGGATGCATTCCTGCCTTGCCGGCTTTGTCGAGCCGGGCGAGACGCTGGAGACGGCGGTGCGCCGCGAGGTGCTGGAGGAAACCGGCGTCCGCGTCGGTGCGGTGCACTACCTCGCCAGCCAGCCCTGGCCCTTCCCGGCTTCGCTGATGCTCGGCTTTCATGCCGAGGCCGAAAGCGAGGAGATCACCCTTGATCCGCAGGAGCTTGAAGCGGCGCGCTGGATCTCCCGCGCGGAGATGGCGCAGGCAATCGCCGGCCAGCACCCCGAGCTTCGTCCGCCGCGCCGGGGCTCGATCGCCCGGGCGCTGCTGGAGGCCTGGGTGGACGGCCGGCTTTCCTGAGCGTCAGCCCCGCAGACGGCTGGACGGATAGACCCCCAGAAGCGTGAAGGCCGAAGTGAAGTAGCTGAGTTCATCCAGCGCCAGGCGGACGTTCTTGTCCTCCGGATGGCCCTCGATATCGGCATAGAACTCGGTGGCGGTGAAGGAACCGCCGACCATGTAGCTTTCGAGCTTGGTCATGTTCACGCCGTTGGTGGCGAAGCCGCCCATCGCCTTGTAAAGCGCCGCCGGAATGTTGCGCACCCGGAAGGTGAAGGTGGTCATCATCGGTCCGGCCCCGCGCCGCGACACGTCGGGTTCGCGCGCCATGACGAGGAATCGGGTCGTGTTGTTGGACTGGTCCTCGATCTGGCGCGCCAGCACGTCGAGCCCGTAGATCTCGCCGGCGAGATCGGAGGCCAGCGCCGCCAGCTCCGGGTCCGCCTTCTCGGCGACGATCTTGGCCGAGCCGGCGGTATCGGCGCCGGTGACGGCAGTCAGCCCGTGCTCCTTGAGGAAGGCCCGGCACTGGCCGAGCAGGACGGTATGGCTCATCGCCCGCCGGACCTGCTCCAGGGCCGTGCCCTTCACCCCAAGAAGGTGGATATGGACCCTCAGGAAATGCTCATCGACGATATGCAGGCCCGACCCCGGCAGCAGCGAGTGGATGTCGGCAACCCGGCCATAGGTGGAGTTCTCCACCGGCAGCATGGCCAGCGCCGCCTCGCCCGAACGGCAGGCCTCGATCGCGTCCTCGAAGGTGCGGCAGGGCAGGGCTTCCATCTCCGGCCGCGCCTCGCGGCAGGCCTGGTGGGAATAGGCGCCGGGCTCCCCCTGGAATGCGATCCGACCCGCCATGACTTTCCGCCTCCGTCCAGCCGCTTATCGTGCGTCCGGCCGCGTCTATACCTTGCATCAACGCGCGTGAAGCAGGTAGAAGCGCCCGGGGGGCACCCGCTGCCCCGGGGGCACATGGCAAGGCACGGACGGCACATGCTCGACACGATGACGATGACCAAAACGGTAGGCGCTGCCTGCGGCGCGCTGCTGGTCTTCCTGCTGATCGGCTTTGCCGGCGAGAAAATCTACGGCGGCGCGGAAGGCCATGGCGAGGAAGAGCAGGCCTATGTCATCGCCACGGAAGGCGGGGAATCCTCGGGTGAGGCCGAGGCCGGACCTGCGGTTCCGGCCGATCTCGACGCGCTGATCGCGGCGGCCGATCCGGCGGCGGGCGAAAAGGTCTTCTCCAAGTGCAAGGCCTGTCACAAGATCGATGGCGGCGATGGCACCGGCCCGCATCTGAACGGCGTCGTGAACCGCGCCAAGGCTTCGGTCCCGGGCTTCGCCTATTCCGCTGCCCTCACCGGGATGAGCGCCGACAGCTGGACGCCGGCGAACCTCTTCCTGTTCCTGGAAAGCCCCAAGGCCTATGCCCCGGGCACCAAGATGACCTTCGCCGGCCTGCCCAAGCAGGACGACCGGGTCAACATCATCGCCTATCTCGCCTCGAAGAACTGAGCGGCGTAGCCATGGCAGGCCGGAACGACCGCCCCTGTGGCGGCGTTCCGGCCGCGATCACCTGACAATCGCGCGAACGTATCTTGCCCGCAGCGGCAGGCGCCGTAGCATCGCGCCCGGCAGGAACCGGCAAGCACAGGGAGTTGCGCATGGGCGGACGGGCAGGCGTGGCAGCGCGGACGGCGGCGAATGCGGCAGGGCTCGGGCTGGCGGCGGGCCTCGGGCTTCTCCTCGCGGCGGCGGCGGCGTTGCAGGCGCGGGGCGAGACGGTCATCACCTCGCATGGCATCTCCACCTTCGGCGACCTGAAATATCCCGCCGATTTCGCCCATCTCGACTACGTCAATCCCGATGCTCCCAAGGGCGGCGAGATCTCGGAATGGGCCCAGGGCGGGTTCGATTCGATGAACCCCTATTCGGTCAAGGGCCGCGCCGGCGCCCTGGCCTCGGCGCCCTACGAATCGATCCTCACCGGCACCTCCGACGAGATCGGCTCCTCCTACTGCCTGATGTGCACGACGATGGAATACCCGGAGGACCGCTCCTGGGTGATCTTCAACCTGCGCGACGATGTCACCTTTTCCGACGGCAGCCCGATGACTGCCGAGGATGTGGCCTTTTCCTACGAGACCTTCCTCACCAAGGGCCTGACGGATTTCCGCACCGTCTTTGCCGAACAGGTCCAGGGGGTGGAGGTGCTCGGCCCGCACCGGGTGAAGTTCACCTTCAAGCCCGGCGTGCCGACCCGCGACCTGCCGGCCGATGTGGGCGGCCTGCCGATCCTGTCCAAGGCCCATTACGAGGCCAACAAGCTCGATCTTGAGGAATCCTCCCTCACACCCTTCCTCGGCACCGGGCCCTATGTCCTCGACCACATGGACGTGGGCAAGACGCTCGTCTATCGCCGCAACCCCGACTATTGGGGCGAGGGCCTGCCGATCAACATCGGCCAGAACAACTTCGACCTGATCCGCATCGAGTATTTCGCCGACTACGACGCGGCTTTCGAAGCCTTCAAGGCCGGGACCTATACCTTCCGCAACGAGGCCGCCTCCAAATCCTGGGCGACCGGCTATGATTTCCCGGCGGTCAAGGCGGGCCATGTGATCAAGGCGGAACTGCCCTCGGGCACCAAGGCCTCGGGTCAGGCGTTCCTGTTCAACCTCCGCCGCGAGAAGTTCCGCGACCCGCGCGTTCGCGAGGCGATCGGGCTGATGTTCAATTTCGAATGGTCGAACGCGACGCTCTTCTACGGCATCTATGCCCGTATCGACTCGGTCTGGGAAAACTCCTGGCTCGAACCCAAGGGCGCGCCTTCGGCGGAAGAGGCGGCGATCCTCCAGCCGCTGGTGGACGAGGGCCTGCTGCCCGCCTCGATCCTGACCGACGAGCCGGTGGGCGCGCCGGTGTCCGGCGACCGCCAGCTTGACCGGGGCAACCTGCGCAAGGCCTCCGCCCTTCTGGACGAGGCCGGCTGGGCCGTGGGCGAGGACGGCCTGCGCCGCAATGCCAAGGGCGAGACGCTGAAGGTGGAGTTCCTCAACGACAGCCCCAGCTTCGACCGGGTGTTCAACCCCTATGTCGATAACCTGCGCGCCCTCGGCGTCGATGCCTCGATGACCCGGGTGGACGATGCGCAGATGGAAAGCCGTACCCGGCCGCCCAGCTATGATTTCGACATCATCACCGGCAACGCGCGCTCGGGCTATTATTCCGGCTCGGAGCTCAAGCAGTATTACGGCTCGGAAACCGCCGATGTTTCGGCCTTCAACCTGATGGGACTGAAGAGCAAGGCGGTGGACCGGCTGGTCGATGTGGCCATGGCGGCCAAGACCAAGGACGAGCTGACTGTCGCCACCATGGCGCTCGACCGGGCCCTGCGGCTGGAGCGTTTCTGGGTGCCGCAATGGTACAAGGACAAGCACACCGTCGCCTACTACAACATGTATGAGCATCCCGAGACGCTGCCCCCATATGCGCTGGGCGAACTGAGCTTCTGGTGGTACAACCCGGAAAAGGCCGCCGCGCTGAAGGCGGCGGGCGCGCTCAAGTAACGGCGCGGAACCGGGGCAGGGGCAGAGACCGGCATGGGCGCCTATATCCTCAGGCGGCTTCTTCTGATCGTCCCGACGCTGCTCGGGATCATGATCATCAACTTCGGCCTGACCCAGCTCGTCCCCGGCGGGCCGCTCGACCAGATCAAGGCCAGGATCGAGGGCGAGGGCGATGTCTTCGAATCCATCGCCGGCTCCGGCGATGCCGGCGGCTCCGAACCCGGGGCCGAACAGGGGGGCGACGGCAGCTATATCGGCGCCCGCGGCCTGCCGCCGGAGTTCCTCGCCCAGCTGGAAGAGGAATTCGGCTTCGCCCGCATCCTCTGCGCCGAAGGCTATACCGGCAAGCGCAGCATCGCCGCGCCGGAATGCCGCAAGGAATACATCCCCTGGCTCGAACGCTTCGTGATCATGATGGGCCGCTACCTCCGCTTCGATTTCGGCGAGAGCTATTTCCGCTCGATCTCGGTGATGGATCTGGTGCTGGAAAAGATGCCGGTCTCGATCTCGCTCGGCCTGTGGTCCACGCTCCTGGCCTATATGGTCTCGATCCCCCTCGGCATCCGCAAGGCGGTGCGCGACGGTTCCTCCTTCGATACCTGGACCTCGGGCGCGATCATCGTCGGCTACGCGATCCCGGGCTTCCTCTTCGCCATCCTGCTCCTCGTCCTCTTTGCCGGCGGCTCCTATTACCAGTGGTTCCCGCTGCGCGACCTGACCTCGGAGAACTGGGAGGAACTGTCGCTTCTCGGCAAGGCGGCCGACTATGCCTGGCACATGACCCTGCCGGTCGTGGCCTCGACCATCTCTTCCTTCGCCACGCTGACGCTGCTGACCAAGAACTCCTTCCTTGAGGAGATACGGAAGCAATATGTCATGACCGCCCGGGCCAAGGGCCTGGCGGAGCGGCAGGTACTTTACGGCCATATCTTCCGCAACGCGATGCTGATCGTCATCGCCGGCTTTCCGGCCGCCTTCGTCTCGGTGTTCTTCGGCGCCTCGCTCATCATCGAGACGATCTTCTCGCTCGACGGGCTGGGCCGGCTGGGCTTCGAGGCGGCGGTGGGCCGCGACTATCCGGTGATCTTCGGCACGCTGTTCTTCTTCGGCCTGCTCGGCCTGCTGATGGGGATCCTTTCCGACCTGATGTATGTCTGGATCGACCCCCGCATCGATTTCGCGAGGCGCGGATGAGCCCGCTTGCGCAGCGCCGCTGGCGCAACTTCCGCGCCAACCGCCGGGCCTGCTGGTCGCTGGTGATCTTCGCGGCGCTCTATGCCGTGTCGCTCTGCGCCGAACTGATCGCCAACGACCGCCCGCTGCTGGTCAGCTACCGGGGCGAATGGCATGTGCCTTTCCTGAAGTTCTATCCCGAGACCGCTTTCGGCGGCGATTTCCAGACCGAGGCCGAGTACCGCGATGCCGAGGTCCAGTGCCTGATCCGCTCCGGCGGTGTCGTGGACTGCCTGGACGATCCCGAAGCCGTGACGGCTGCGGTCGAGGCCGGCACGCAGGAGGGGGCGCTGCCCGGCTGGATCCTCTGGGCGCCGGTCCCCTACAGCTTCGATACCGTCAACGATCTCGGCGGCGCCGCGCCCTCGCCGCCGGATGGCGAACATCTCCTCGGCACCGACGACACCGCCCGCGACGTGCTGGCGCGGGTGATCTACGGCTTCCGCCTCTCGGTCTCCTTCGCCCTGATCGTTACCTTCCTCACCTCGGTGGTCGGCATCGCCGCCGGCGCGGTGCAAGGTTATTTCGGCGGCAGGGTGGACCTGATCTTCCAGCGCGCCATCGAGATCTGGGGCGCCACGCCCGGGCTTTACATCCTCATCATCGTCGGGGCGATCTGGACGATGAATTTCTGGCTGCTCGTCATCATCTCGGTCGTGCTGGGCTGGACCGGGCTTGTCGGCGTGGTGCGGGCAGAGTTCCTGCGGGCGCGCAACTTCGAATATGTCCGCGCCGCCAAGGCGCTCGGCGTTTCCGACGCCCGCATCATGTTCCGCCATGTCCTGCCCAATGCCATGGTGGCGACGCTGACCATGCTGCCCTTCGTCGTCACCGGCGCCGTGGGCTCGCTGGCCACGCTCGACTACCTGGGCTTCGGCCTGCCCTCCTCGGCGCCCTCGCTGGGCGAGCTGACGCTGCAGGCCAAGCAGAACCTCCAGGCCCCCTGGCTTGGCTTCACCGCCTTTTTCACCTTCGCCATCATGCTGTCGCTGATGGTCTTCATCTTCGAGGGCGTCCGCGACGCCTTCGACCCGCGAAAGACCTTCCGGTGAGCCCGGTTCTCGACCTGCGCGACCTCTCCGTCACCTTCCGCCAGGACGGACGCGAGATCCGCGCGGTGCGCGGCGTCTCGCTGACCGTGGGCAAGGGCGAGACCGTGGCACTGGTGGGCGAGAGCGGCTCGGGCAAGTCGGTCACCGCGCTTGCCACCGTGTCTCTGCTGCCCGACAGCGCCAGCGTCACCGGCGCCATCACCTACAACGACAAGCCGCTCCTCGGTGCGCCCGAGCCGGACCTGCGCCGGGTGCGCGGCAACGACATCAGCTTCATCTTCCAGGAGCCGATGACCTCGCTCAATCCCCTGCACACGATCGAGCAGCAGATCACCGAAAGCCTGACGCTGCACCAGGGCCTGACCGGCGGGGCCGCCCGCGCCCGGGTGCTCGACCTTCTGGACAAGGTCGGCATCCGCGATGCCGAAAGCCGGCTTGCCGCCTATCCCCACCAGCTGTCCGGCGGCCAGCGCCAGCGGGTGATGATCGCCATGGCGCTGGCCAACGGGCCGGAACTGCTGATCGCCGACGAGCCCACCACCGCGCTGGACGTGACGATCCAGGCGCAGATTCTCGACCTTCTGGCCGAGCTGAAGGCGAAGGAGGGGCTGAGCCTTCTCTTCATCACTCACGACCTGACGATCGTGCGGCGGATCGCCGACCGGGTCTGCGTCATGCAGGGCGGCGAGATCGTCGAGCAGGGGCCGACCGCCGGGATCTTCGCCGCGCCGCAACACCCCTATACGCAGAAGCTGATCGCCGCCGAGGCGAAGGGCCGTCCCGGCCCGGTGCCTGCCGAGGCCCCCGAGATCGTGCGCACCGAAGACCTGCGGGTCTGGTTCCCGATCCAGACCGGATTCCTGCGGCGGACCACCGGCCATGTGAAGGCGGTCAACGCCGCCACGCTTTCCGTCCGTGCCGGCGAGACGCTGGGCATCGTCGGCGAAAGCGGCTCGGGCAAGACCACGCTGGCGCTGGCGATCCTGCGGCTGATCCCCTCGACGGGGCCGATCGCCTTCCTCGGCAACCGCATCGACGCCCTGCGCGGCCGGGCGATGCGCCCCCTGCGCCGCGACATGCAGGTGGTCTTCCAGGACCCGTTCGGCTCGCTCTCCCCGCGCCTGACGGCGCGGGAGATCATCGCCGAGGGGCTGGGGGTGCACCGGCTCGACACCGGCCGCGACCGCCGTGCGATGGTGGCGGCAATCATGGAGGAGGTCGGGCTCGACCCGGCAGCCATGGACCGCTACCCGCACGAATTCTCCGGCGGCCAGCGGCAGAGGATCGCCATCGCCCGGGCGATGATCCTCAAACCCAGGCTCGTGCTGCTGGACGAGCCGACCTCGGCGCTCGACATGACGGTGCAGGTCCAGATCGTCGATCTCCTGCGCGACCTGCAGCAGCGTCATGGCCTCGCCTATCTCTTCATCTCCCACGACCTGCGGGTGATCCGGGCGCTGGCGCACCGGGTGATCGTGATGAAGAACGGCGATGTGGTAGAGGCCGGTGCGGCGCAGTCGGTCTTCGACGCCCCGCAGACCGACTACACCCGCACGCTGATGGCCGCAGCTTTCGGCGGCTCCGATCCCGCGGCGGCGTAGAACCCTCGTCTCTTCCCGCGCCTCCCGCCCTCTGTCGCGGCCCGAAGGGGGCCGCTCCGCCGGTTTGGGGGGAGG
>CAZRQN010000018.1:0-33250 GCA_964602115.1 uncultured Rhodobacterales bacterium | reverse complement strand
CAGAATGGCTCAACCTCCCAAATACCCTCAAAAAGCAGGGAGTCGTGTAGCATGCCCAACGAGAGGAATTCCAAGCCAAGCCCCCGCAGCATTTCCTTTTCCCGGTCGGGGCGTATATCAGGACCACGGCAAAACTCGGGCGTCGGCATGGACCAGGCGGATACCAAGACCACCCATTTCGGCTTCCGCGAGGTGCCGGAGGGCGACAAGGCCGGGATGGTCCACGGCGTCTTTTCCCGTGTGGCCGCCCGTTACGACCTGATGAACGACCTGATGAGCGGCGGCCTCCACCGCCTGTGGAAGGACGCGATGATGGACTGGCTGGCGCCGCGTCCCGGCCAGCGGCTGCTGGACGTTGCCGGCGGCACCGGCGACATCGCCTTCCGCTTCCTGCGCCGGGCGCCGGGCAGCACGGCGGTCGTCTGCGACATGACCGAGGGGATGCTCGCCGAAGGCCGCAAGCGGGCCGAGGCAGCGCGGCTGGCCGAGCGGCTGGACTGGGTGGCAGGCGATGCCATGGCCCTGCCCTTCCCCGACCGCAGCTTCGATACCTATACGATCAGCTTCGGCATCCGGAACGTCACCCGCATCCCCGATGCGCTGGCCGAGGCCTGGCGGGTACTGAAACCCGGCGGTCGGCTGATGGTGCTGGAATTCTCGCAGGTGCCCAACCCGGCGCTGGCCTGGGCCTATGACCGCTATTCGTTCAATGTCATCCCGGCGATGGGTCAGGTCGTCACCGGGGACCGGGAGAGCTACCAGTATCTGGTCGAATCGATCCGCCGCTTTCCCGACCAGGAAAGCTTTGCCGCGATGATCCGCACCGCCGGTTTCGGTCAGGTCACGTTCCGCAACCTGACCATGGGCGTCGCCGCCCTGCATTCGGGATGGAAGCTCTGACCGGCGCGGTGCCCCAGCCGGGCCGCAAGGCCCCCGGAGGAGCCCCCCCTCCCCATCCCTCCCCCACGAGGGGGGAGGGAAGCGCATGCATCTCCTGCGGCGGGGAGGCTTGAGATGCGCGGGCCGCACAACATCCTCCGCCTGGTGCGCACGCTGGCGACGATGGAGCGCACCGGCGCCATCGGCGCGGTGCTGGCGGCGCTGGAGGCACCGCCGCGCCTGCGGCTTCTGGCGCGGGTGCTGGGCTGGCCCTTCGCCTGGCTGGGGCTGCGCGGCGATCTGGCCCTGCCGCCGGTCACGCGGGCGCTGACGGCGCTGGGGCCGGCCTATATCAAGTTCGGCCAGATCCTCTCCACCCGCCCCGATATCGTCGGCGAGGAACTGGCGGGGCAGCTGCGCATGCTTCAGGACAGGCTGCCGCCCTTTGCCACTGCCAAGGCGAAGGCGATGGTGGAAAGCGAACTGGGCGTGAAGGTGGACGAGGTCTTTTCCGCCTTCTCCGAACCCGTCGCCGCCGCTTCCATCGCCCAGGTCCACCGGGCGCGGCTGAGCGAGGGCGGGACGGATGTGGCGGTGAAGGTCCTGCGCCCGGGGATCGAGCGCGCCTTCCGCAAGGACATCGACGCCTTCTATTTCGCCGCCGCGACCATCGAGCTGCTGGCGCCGATGGCCCGCCGCCTGCGGCCGATGGATGTCATCACCCATTTCGACGGGGTGGTGACGGGAGAGCTGGACCTGCGGCTGGAAAGCGCAGCGGCCGGCGAGTTCGGCGCCAATACCGCCGGCGACAAGGGGCTGCTGGTGCCGAAACCGGTCTGGCACCTCTCCGGCCGCCGGGTGATGACCCTGGGCTGGGCCGAGGGCATCCCGCTCGGCGAGGTGGAGGCCCTGGCTGCGGCAGGGCACGACCTGCGCGAACTGGCCGCCCGCGTCCTGTCGCTGTTCCTGCGCCATGCGCTGCGCGACGGCTATTTCCATGCCGACATGCACCAGGGCAATCTCAAGGTCGCGGCCAATGGCGACCTCGTCGCCTATGATTTCGGGATCATGGGGCGGCTGGATGAATACACCCGCCGGGTCTATGCCGAGATCCTGCTCGGCTTCATCCGCCGCGACTATCGCCGGGTGGCAGAGGTGCATTTCGAGGCCGGCTATGTCCCCGCCGACCGCGACATCGACGAGTTCGCCCGGGCGCTTCGGGTGGTGGGCGAGCCGATCTTCGGCATGGACGCCAGCCGCATCTCGATGGCGCGGCTGCTGACCTATCTCTTCGAGGTCACAGAACGTTTCGGGATGCAGACGCGGACCGAGCTGATCCTTCTCCAGCGCACCATGGTGGTGGTCGAGGGCGTGGCGCGCTCGCTCGATCCGCATATCAACATCTGGGAGGTGGCCCGGCCGGTGGTCGAGGGCTATCTGTCCGAGAACCTCGGCCCCCGCGCGCTTCTGCGCGACCTGCGCCAGACGCTGAGGGTGCTGGCCCGCTTCGGGCCGCGCCTGCCGGGCATGGTCGAGGCGGCCTTGGTGCGCCAGTCCGTCACACCCGCGCCGCCGCAACGGCGCAGCCGGCTGGGACCGCTGCTCTGGGCTGCGGCGGGTGCTGCGGCGGCCGGCCTGGCGATGGCGCTGCTGCGCCTGTGACCGGCAACCCCGCGCCTAGACCAGCGACCTGACCAGCCCCATCGCCGCCAGCCCCGCCAGGAGAAGGATGGCGAAGCGGCGGAAGCTCCGGGGATCGGTTCCGAAGAAATGCCGCCCGCCCAGCCAGTTGCCGAGCAGGGTCGGCGGCAGGAGCAGGAGCGACGCCCCGAGCGTGTCCCAGGTGACCAGCCCGGCCAGCCAGTAGAGCGGCGCGGAATAGAGGTCCAGAAGCGGGAAATAGGCGATCAGCGTCGCCCGGAACGCGGCGGCCGGCATCGGCTGGGCGGCGAAGAAGGCCGCCACCGGCAACCCGCCCATGCCGGGCGCATTGGCCAGTCCGGAGATCACGCCGGCAACAAGGTTCTCTCCGCCCCGCCTCTCCTCCTGCAGGGTGAAACCCGCGAGCAGCACGCCGCACATGGCCAGCACATAGGACGCGATGGCCACCCGCGCCGCGTCCTCCGAAATCCCGGTCAGCGCCCAGAGACCGAGCGGCAGGCCGATGGCGGCGCCGCCGAGCAGGAGCCGGACGCGCCGCCAGTCCACCGCCGGCCCGGCGCCCTGCCAGGCCTGCAGGCTCATGACGGTTTCAAGGATCACCACCACGGCGACGAAGTTCAGCGGGTTGGCGACAACGCCCGAGGCCGCGATGATCATCGCCGAGAAGCCGAAACCCGAATAGCCGCGCACGAAGCCCGAAACGAGCACGGCCGCGACCATCCAGGCCGCCGCGACAGGCCCAAGATCGAAGGGAAGGCTCACGGGTGTTGCGGCACCATGTCGCCCGGGTCGATCCCCGCCACCGCCACCGGCTTTTTCATCGCGTCGCGGCGGAAGGGCTCTCCCAGTTCCTGGTTGATCATCGCCTCGATCAACGTCGTGCGCCCATGCTTCATCTGGTCGTCGATCGCCTTGCGCAGCGCCTCGGTCAGCTCGTCCATCGTGCGGGCCACCACGCCCTGCAGCCCGCAGGCCCGGGCGATCCCGGCATAGCTGACCTGGGTGTCAAGCTCGGTGCCGACGAAGTTGTCGTCATACCACAGCGTCGAGTTCCGCTTCTCCGCCCCCCACTGGTAGTTGCGGAAGACGATCTGGGTGATCGCCGGCCATTCCTTGCGCCCGATGGCGGTCAGCTCGGTCACCGCGATGCCGAAGGCGCCATCGCCGGAGAAGCCCACCACCGGCATGTCGGGGCAGGCGATCTTGGCGCCCACGACCGAGGGCAGGCCATAGCCGCAAGGGCCGAACAGGCCCGGCGCCAGGTATTTCCGCCCGGCCTCGAAGGTCGGATAGGCATTGCCGATGGCGCAGTTGTTGCCGATGTCGGAGGAGATGATCGCCTCCTTCGGCAGCGCCGACTGGATCGCCCGCCAGGCCATGCGGGGGCTCATCCAGTCCGGCTTGGCCGCCCGGGCGCGCTCGTTCCAGCTGGTCCCGGGATCGTCCTGCTCGTGGTCCATGGAGGAAAGCGCCTGTGCCCAAGCGGATTTCCTCTGCGCGATCTCGGCCTTGCGGGCGTCGCGGCCCCTGTCGCCGGCGCCGGGCGACAGGCGGGCAAGCAGGCCCTCGGCGACCTTCTTAGCATCGCCGACGATGCCCACCGTCACCGTCTTGGTCAGGCCGATCCGGTCGGGGTTGATGTCCACCTGGATGATCTTCGCGCCCTTGGGCCAGTAGTCGATGCCATAGCCCGGCAGGGTGGAGAAGGGATTGAGCCTTGTGCCGAGGCAGAGGACGACATCGGCCTTGGCGATCAGCTCCATCCCGGCCCGCGAGCCGTTGTAGCCGAGCGGCCCGGCGAAGAGCGGATGCGAGCCGGGGAAGGCGTCGTTGTGCTGGTATCCGACGCAGACCGGCGCCGAGAGCCGCTCGGCCAGCGCCATCGAGGCCGGGATCGCCCCGCCGAGGACCACGCCGGCGCCGTTGAGGATCACCGGGAAGGCAGCTTCGGAGAGGAGCCTCGCCGCCTCGGCCAGCGCCGCCTCGCCGCCAGAGGGGCGCTCGAAGGTGACGATGGCCGGCAGGTCGATGTCGATCTCGCGGGTGAAATAATCGCGCGGCATGTTGATCTGCGCCGGGGCACTGGCGCGCTTGGCCGCCAGGATCACCCGGTTCAGCACTTCCGCCACCCGGGCGGGGTCGCGCACCTCCTCCTGATAGGCGACCATGTCCTGGAAGAGCGCCATCTGCTCCACCTCCTGGAAGCCGCCCTGACCGATGGTCCGGTTGGCCGCCTGCGGGGTGACGAGGAGGAGGGGGGTGTGGTTCCAGTAGGCGGTCTTCACCGCCGTGACGAAATTGGTGATCCCCGGCCCGTTCTGGGCGATCATCATGCTCATCCGGCCACTGGCGCGGGTGTAGCCGTCGGCCATCATCCCGCCGGACCCTTCATGCGCGCAGTCCCAGAAGCGGATGCCGGCCTTGGGGAAGAGGTCGGAGATCGGCATGAAGGCCGAGCCGATGATGCCGAAGGCATCGGTGATCCCGTGCCGCTGGAGGACCTTCACGAAGGCTTCCTCGGTGGTCATGCGCATGGGGTGCTCCCTTCTTGATGCTGTGTTCTCTAAGGCCCAATCCGGGGGGGCTATAGGGCCAGACGCACCCGAGGCATCATGCCAGCTGCGCGGGTTCGGGGCCATGGCAGAAGACGGGCCGCCCGGCCCGCTCAGCGCGGCTTCGGCCCGTGAAAGGCGAAACGGTAGGCCAGTGCCACGCCGCCCGCGCCGCCCAGCACGTTTCCGAGCGTGACCCAGAGCAGGTTCGACAGGACCGCGCCTGCGGGCAGGTCGGTCCCGGCGGCGACCGCCTGCGGGAAGAGGTAGAGATTGGCGACCGAATGCTCCATGCCGAGGAGCACGAAGGCCGAGATCGGCCAGAAGATCGCAGCGATCTTTCCGCCGGCGGTCCGGGCCGCGAAGGTCAGCCAGATGGCAAGGCAGACGAGCGCGTTGCACAGGGCGCCGCGCACGAAGGCTTCGAGCGGAGACAGCGCCAGCTTTGCCGTGGCGATCCTGGCCGCCGTGGCGCCCATCGGCCCGTCGAGAACGCCCGACAGGCCGAAGGCGACGGCAAGGCCCACGGCGCCCAGCATATTGCCGAAATAGACGATGCTCCAGTTCCGGGCGAGTTCGCCGACCCCGATCCGGCGGTCAACGGCGGCCATGACCATGAGCGCATTGCCGGTGAAAAGCTCGGCCCCACCGACGATCACCAGGATTAGCCCGAGCGAAAAGACCGCGCCCCCCAGAAGCCGGGACGGACCAAAGGCGAGGTCGGCTCCGGTCATCACCATGGTGAAGGCTGCACCGCCAAAGCCGATGAAGGCTCCTGCGAGGACCGCGAGCACGAGCATCTGCGGCGCGGGAAGCCGGGCCTTGGCCACGCCGGCCGCTTCGATCAGCGCAGCGATCTCGGCAGGTTTGTAGGCATCTCCGTTGTCCATGCCGGCAGGCTAGCGGCGCGGCTTGCGGTTTCAAGGCGAAAGGCGCATCGGGATCTCCGCTGGTGCGCGAGCCTGCCGGGTCACCCCATGGCGCTCCCAACGCCGGCCGCAATCCGCGCCATCCCCTCGGGGATGCGTGCGGCGGGGATCGAGGAATAGGCCAGCCGCAGGAACGGCCCGGGCCTGTGGCCCTCGCGAAGGAACGTGTCCCCCGCCTCGACCGGCATGTTCGCCGCGCGCAAGTGCCTGGAACAGGCTGCGGTCAGTCGGATTCGGTTGGAAAACAGACAGCTCGTCCCGGGTCTGACCCTGGACTGCATGCTCCACAGGCGGTGCGGATGGGGAGCGAGGCCCCGGATCAAGTCCGGGGCGGGTGTTCCCGTATCAGATTGGGTGCGACACGCTCAAAAGCTCTCGCGCCAGCGCCCGGGCTCGGGCCGGTTCCGCCCGCCAGCAGGCCACGACCTCCAGCGCCTTGGCCGCTTTTCGCGGGCCGCCCGAAAGCGCCACCTCGTCCACCCGGCTCGCATCCCGCCGCGCCTCCTCCCAATCGAGCAGCGCGATCCGGTCGCCCGGCAGTCGAAGGAGGTTCCCGGGGTGCAGGTCGCCATGGACGGCCGATCGCGGGCCGTCTGGCAGATGCGCCCGGCAGCGCTGCGCCAGTCCCCAGGGAAGGCGCGCCGCTCCCTCATCTGCTGCAGGGATGCCCGGGCGGGGCGGCTGGCTGCGCGTCATTGAATGCCAGCGCCGCAGGCGTGGCGCGAGCGTCGCGAGGTCTGCGGTCCGGCCCGCGAGACCATCGAGAAACGGCTCCAGCACGAGCCCGCCCGCTGCAAAAGCGCCACCGGCCAGCGGCGGCATACGCGCCACGCTGATCCCGCATCGTTCGGCGATTGCCTGCACGCGATCCTGCCAGCGCAGCGACGGTTCGCCAGACGTGGTCGCGCGGGCAACCCAGAGGCCGTCCGGTCGCTCCACCAGCCACAACCGCGACCGTGCTCCGCTCGGCAAAGGGCGCAGCACCATCCCGCCCCATGGCGTCACGTTCGGGATCACGCCAGCGCCTTGGCAATCCGCGCCATCCCCTCCGGGATGCGCGCGGCGGGGATCGAGGAATAGGCCAGCCGCAGGTAGGGGCCGAGGCCGCTGCCCTCGGGAAAGAACACATCCCCCGCCTCGACGAGCACCCCCTCGGCTCTCAGCCTGCGGGCCAGCGGGGCGGCGGGCGTGGGCGCCTTGAGCCAGAGGCTCGACCCGCCGGCCCCGGCCGCCCCGGCCAGCGTCAGGCCGGTGGCCGGCAGGCCCTCCATCACCAGCGACTGCCGGCGGCGATAGGCGGCCTGCATCCACAGCACCAGCGCGTCGTAGTGGCCCAGCGTGATGAACCAGGCCGCCGTGCGCTGGCCGTGGCCGGGCGGGTGGCGCAGCATCGCGGCGCGCAGGGCGCGGGCCTCGGCGATGAAGCTCTCCGGTGCCACCAGGTAGCCAAGCCGCAGGCCGGGGAACAGGCTCTTGGAAAAGGAGCCGACATGGATCACCCGGCCCTCGCGGTCGAGCGATTTGAGCGAGGGCTGCACCGCTTCGCCGAAACGCAGCTCGAATTCGTAATCGTCCTCCACCACCACGAAATCCTCGGCCGAGGCCCGCGCCAGCAGCGCCTCGCGGCGGGCGAGCGGCATGGTGGCGCCGGTCGGGCACTGGTGGCTGGCGGTGGTGAAGACCACATCCGTGCCGGCGGGCACCGCCTCGGGCGGCAGGCCCTGGCCGTCCACCGCCACGCCCGCCACCTCCGCCCCGGTCTGGGCCAGGATCGAGCGCAGCGCCGGATAGCCCGGCACCTCCACCGCCGCCCGCTTGCCCGGCCCCAGAAGCACCTGAGCCGCGATCCACAGCGCGTTCTGCGCCCCGAGCGTCACCAGCACCTCGCCGGGCCGGGCAAGGATACCCCGTCGCGGCAGGATGATGCGGCAGAGCGCATCGAGCAGCTGGGGGTCGTCCTCGGCATACCAGTCACGCGCCAGCCCCTCGAAATCGGCCTTGCCCAGCGCCTTGAGCGCGCAGGCACGCCAGTTGGCATGGTCGAAAAGCGTGGGATCGGCCTGGCCATAGACGAAGGGAAAGGGATAGCGCGCCCAGTCCGCCGGCCGCTCCGGCGCCGGGGGCGGGCGAAAGCGGCGGGCGGCGCGGGCGGCATAGTCGATGGGCGCCGCAGGACCGGGCGCCGGATCGAAGGCCGGCGTGCGCGGCGCCGAAGGCGAGACGAAATGGCCCGAGCGGCCAGAGGCGGAAAGCCAGTCGGCCGCCACCAGCTCGGCATAGGCGAGGCTGACGGTGATGCGCGCCACGCCGAGGTGCAGCGCCAGGGCCCGCGAGGACGGCATCCGCTCGCCGGGGCGGAAGCGGCCATCGCGGATGGCGCCGGCCACCACCTGGCGGATGCGCTCCTGCAAGGTGCCGCCGGGCGCGGCGTCCAGGCGGATGGCTTCCGGCGGGATGGGCATTTCTGGACCTAACGGCACCTGCGCACTGGCCCCATGGGGCGGCTTGCGGTGGCGGAAGTCAAGCCTTCGCCCGGTTCCGGAGATGGCGCTGGGCACTCCGTTCGGCTATTCCTGCGGCGGACCTGCGGAGACGGATCATGACCGACGCGCCGCCCATCCCGTCGGAGCCGGACTTGCCGCCGCTGCCCCCTGCGCCCGATCCGGTGGCGGAGCGGTTCGAGATCGAAGCATGGAGCGATTTCCTCGCCGCCGCGCCGGCCCCAGTCGCGCGGGCGGCCGGCGTCGAGATCCTGCGGCTGGGCGGGGTCACCTGCTTCGTGGCCCCGGGGATCAGCTCGGTCGAGTTCAACCGGGCGGTGGGACTGGGTCTCGACGGGCCGGTGGGCGAGGCCGAGCTGGAGGCGGTGATCGAGGTCTATCGCAGCCGCAGCGTTGGCGCTGGCCGGATACAAATCATGGAGGGTGGCCCGCAGGCGGCGGCCCTGGCCGAGCGCCTGACCGCGCGCGGCGCCACCGTCGCCAGCCGGTGGGTGATGCTGGGACGCGCGGGCGACGAGGCGCCGGAGGGTGTCTCGCCCCTCGCCATCCGCGAACTCGGCACGGCGGAGGCCGAGGCCTCAGGGAGAGTCTTCCGGCGCGCCTATGGCCTGCCAGAGTTCTTCGACCAGTGGACGGCGGCCTTCGTCGGCCGGAAGGACTGGCGATGCTTCGCCGCCTTCGACGGCGCGGAAATGGTCAGCGTGGCCTATCTTTTCCAGCGCGGCGGCCGCGCAATCCTCTCAGGCGCCGCCACCCTGCCGGAGGCGCGTGGCAAGGGGGCGCAGAAAGCGCTCCTCGCCGCCCGCATCGCTGCCGCCCAGGCCGAGGGCGCAGGGTTCATCCAGTCGCATACCGGATTGATGCGACGGGACGAGGGCAACCCCTCGCTGCAGAACATGCTGCGCGCGGGGCTCCGGCCCCTGCACCTGCGGCTCAACTGGACGGTGCCGGTCTGAAAGCCGGCGCCGCGCCGGGCGTCAGTTGAAGACGCGGATCAGCGCCCGGTCCACCGCATCGGTGATCTGGTCGATGTCGTCGGGCGTGGCGATCAGCGCCGGGGAGAAGCAGAGCGTGTTGTTCAGCCCCGGCAGCGAGCGGTTGGTCATGCCGATGATCACGCCCTGCGCCATGCAGTCGGCGACCACGGCCGCCACTTTCTTCTCGTCGGCGGGTTCCTTCGTCGCCCGGTCGGCCACCAGTTCGGCGCCGCAGAACAGCCCCTTGCCGCGCACGTCGCCGATGACGCGGTGCTTGTCCATCAGCGCCGACAGGTTGGCCACCATCCGCGCTCCCATGGCGGTGGTGTTGGCGAGCAAGCCCTCGTCCTCGATGATCCGCATGTTCTCCAGTGCTGCGGCGGGGCCCGAGGCGCAGCCGCCGAAGGTGGAGATGTCGCGGAAATAGCTCATCGGATCGGCGGCATCGTCCTTGAACTTCTCGAAGACGGCCTCGGTGGTCACCGTGCAGGCGATGGCGGCGTAGCCGGAGGCGACGCCCTTCGCCATGGTCACGAAATCGGGCTTCACCCCGTAGTGCTGATAGCCGAACCACACCCCGGTGCGCCCGACGCCGCAGACCACCTCGTCGATATGGAGGAGGATGTCGTACTTGCGGCAGATCTCTCCCACCCGCTCCCAGTAGCCCTGCGGCGGAGTGATGACGCCGCCGCCGGCGGTGACCGGCTCCAGGCAGAGGCAGCCGACCGTGTCCGGACCCTCGCGCAGGATCACTTCCTCGATGGCATCGGCCGCGCGCTCGCCGTAGTTCGCCACGTCCCACTGCGCCCGGTACTCCAGACAGTGCGGCACCTCGACAAAACCGGGAGTGAAGGGCCCGTATTGCATCGCCCGCTGCGGCTGGCCGCAGGCGGAAAGCGCGGTGATCGTGGTGCCGTGGTAGTCGCGCTCGCGGAAGAGGATCTTGTGCTTGCGGCCGCCGTGGTGGCGATGGGCAAGCTGGCGCACCATCTTCCACACCTTCTCGTTCGCCTCCGAGCCGGAGTTGGAATAATAGACCCGGGTCATGCCGGGCATCTTGGCGGTCAGCTGTTCGGCGAATTTCGCGCCGGGGATCGAGCCCGAAGCGCCGGCGAAGTAGCACATCTTGACGAGCTGGTCGCGCACCGCATTGGCGATGCTCTCGCGGCCATAGCCCACGTTCACCGTCCAGACCCCGCCCGAGACGGCGTCGAGATGCTCCTTGCCCTTGGCATCCCAGACGCGCATCCCCTTGCCCTCGACGATGATCCTTGGATCGACGCTCTCGAAGGGCTTGTGCTGGATCAGGTGGTGCCAGACATGGGCGCGGTCGGCTTCGATCACGGGGGCGAGGTCGTTTTCGGCAAGGGCGGACATGGCGCGCGGGCTCCGGCAAGAAGGGGAGGCCGCAGGATGAGCCCTGACGGCCCCGCGCGATAGGGCCAGCCGCCCCCAACCTCTGGAGCCAGAAAATCCGAATCGGGGCGTGCAGGCGGCAGCAAGCGATGACAACCGTTCGCCGGAAACCGCGCAATTTTAATCTGTTATGGGAAATTCCCGGTTAAGGCCGCCCGGTGTCGGCGACAGGCGGCCCCGAGCCGGCGCGACTGTCGGGTCGGCGGCAACTCTGCCCTTTCGGCGACGCGGCCGTGACAAAAAAGTGGCGGAATTCGGGTGTCTTTCGGGCGGTGAGGCCGCAAGGGCCAGAGACAGGATCAGGAGGACACCCCGATGTTCATGAAGGACTTCACCCGCCAGAGCCCCATCGCCACGCCGGTCCTGCCGGCGCTCCAGACCGGCATCGCCGCCGGCACGCTGGTGGAAACTGCCGATGGCTGGCGGCGGATCGAGACCCTGCGCATGGGCGACAAGGTGCAGACGCTCGACGGCGGGCTGGCGCGGATCATCGGCCTGTCGCGGCAGGCGGTGGCGGACGGGCGGATGATGCACGTCCCCGGCGGGCATCTGGGCACCTGCGAGGATCTGTGGCTCGCCCCTTTCCAGCATGTGCTGGTGGACACGATGGGCGATGCCGCCTTCCCGGAGGCCGCCAGTCTTCTGCTCCCCGCGATGGCGCTGGAGGGCACGATCGGCCGGCTGCGCCCCTTCGCCGGCCGGGCCGAAGTCTTCACACCCCTCTTCGCCGAGGAGGAAGTCGTCTGGGCCAACTCGGGCGCGCTTCTGTGGTGCCCCGGCCTGGCGCAGGACCCGGCGGAGGCGCCGGCAAGCACCTTCTTCACCCGGCTTTCGGTCGCCGAGGCCCGGGCCTGGCTGGCCAAGCGGGTGTGCTGCGCCGCGTGAGGGAGGTAGGTCGGGGTTCACCCCGACTCCGGGTCGTCGGAGTCGGGGTGAACCCCGACCTACGCCAGACCCCGGGCGACGACGCCAACTTTACACGCCCGGTCGCAGCGCCTATCTCCGCCCGGCCATGGCCGAGAAATCCGATCCCAATTCCAAACTGATCGCCGACAACCGGCGGGCGCGGTTCGACTACCACATCGAGGACGATCTCGAAGCCGGGATCGTTCTGGTGGGGTCGGAAGTGAAGAGCCTGCGCAAGGGCGGCTCGAACATCGCCGACAGCTATGCCTCGGTCGAGGGGGGCGAGCTGTGGCTGATCAACGGCTATATCGCCCCCTATGCCCAGGCCAAGACCTGGGGCCACGAGGAGCGCCGCCGCCGCAAGCTGCTGGTTTCCCGCAAGGAACTGTCGCGCCTGTGGTCGGCCACCCAGCGCGAGGGCATGACGGTCGTACCGCTCAGGATGTACTTCAACGAGCGCGGCGTGGTGAAGCTCAAGCTCGGCATCGCCAAGGGCAAGAAGCTCGCCGACAAGCGCGACACCTCGGCCAAGCGGGACTGGGACCGGCAGAAGGCGCGGCTTCTGAAACAGGGCGGTTGAGCCGGGCCTGCAAGACCGTTGCCAGACGACCACGGACATGTGACTCTGGGGCCACGCGGGCAGCGCACAGCGATGCCGCGCGGACAATAAGCAGGCAGACCCTGCAGGCAACCGGAGGGAAGTGACATGGAACTGATCATCCAGCTGATCGCGGGTGCGCTTGGCGGCAATATCGTCGGCAACCTTGCCAAGAACCTCAGCCTCGGCACGCTCGGAAACTCGATCGCCGGCGTTGTCGGCGGCGGCATCGGCGGGCAGATCCTCGCCATGCTGACCGGCGGCGCGGCGGCCGGCGGCGGAATGGACATCGGCGCGATCATCCAGTCGGTCGCCTCGGGTGGCGTGGGCGGCGGTGCGCTCATGGTCATCGTCGGCATTCTCAAGGGCATGATGGGCAAGAAATAGGCCGATGCGGCGGGGCCGGCCGAACCGGCCCCGCTTGCCCTCTTCCGCCGGCACGACTAACCCTTTTGCGCAAAGCCGCGTGTGAGGTGCCCCGTGCCCGCCGACGACCCGAAAACACTGGTCTCCACCGACTGGCTCGCGGCCCATCTCAAGGACCCCGACCTGCGCATCCTCGACGGGTCGTGGTACCTGCCGGGAGAGAATCGCGATGCGAAGGCCGAATATGCGGCCGGCCATATTCCCGGCGCGCGGTTCTTCGACATCGACGAGATCTCCGACCACCGGTCCAGCCTGCCCCACATGGCCCCGCCGCCCGAGAAGTTCATCGCCCGGATGCGGGCCATGGGCGTGGGCGACGGGCATCAGGTGGTGGTCTATGACGGCTCCGGCCTCTTTTCCGCCCCCCGGGTCTGGTGGACCTTCCGCCTGATGGGCAAGACCGACATCGCCGTGCTCGACGGCGGGTTTCCGAAGTGGAAGGCCGAGGGCCGCGAGATCGAGGACCTGCCGCCGGTGATCCGCGACCGGCATATCACCGTGCAGCGGCAGGCCGGGCTGGTGAAGGACGTCACCCAGGTGGCGCAGGCGGCCAAGCTCGGGCTGGCGGAGGTGATCGACGCCCGCTCGCCCGGTCGCTTCCGGGGCGAGGCGCCGGAACCGCGCCCCGGCGTGCGCCAGGGGCGGATCCCGGGGTCGAAGAACCTGCCCTACGGCCAGCTTCTGAACCCGGATGGCACTATGAAGGCGGTGGCCGGCCTGCGCGCCGCCTTCGAGGCCGCCGGCATCGATCTGGCCAAGCCCGCCATCACCTCCTGCGGCTCGGGCGTGACCTCGGCCATCCTCAGCCTGGCGCTGGAGCGGATCGGGCACCGCAACCATGCGCTCTATGACGGGTCCTGGGCCGAATGGGGCGCCTACGAGGACCTGAAGGTCGCAACGGGTCCGTGATGCTCGACCGGCTGAGACCGCAGGCCGAGGACCGTATCCTTTCGCTGATGCAGGCCTTCCGCGACGATCCGCGCGAGGGCAAGATCGATCTCGGCGTCGGCGTCTATCGCGACGCCTCCGGTCTCACTCCGGTCATGCGGGCCGTCAAGGCCGCCGAGCGGCGTCTGGTCGAGACCCAGGAGACCAAGACCTATACCGGGCTGGCCGGCGATCCGGCCTTTGCCGCCGCGATGCTCGACCTGATCCTGGGCACGGTTCCGCACGACAGGGCCGCTGCCGTGGCCACACCCGGCGGCACGGGCGCCGTGCGCCAGGCCCTGGAACTGGTCAAGCTCGCGAACCCTGGGGCCACGGTCTGGGTCAGCGTTCCCACCTGGTCCAACCACCCCTCGATCATCGGCTATCTCGGTCTCGCCTGCCGCAGCTACCGCTATCTCGATCCCGAGACGCGGGGGGTCGATGTGCCCGGCATGCTGGCCGATCTGGCCAGCGTAGCCCCGGGGGACGTGGTCCTGCTGCATGGCTGCTGCCACAACCCGACGGGCGCCGATCTGGCCTTGCCCGACTGGGCCTCGGTCGCCGCGTTGCTCGCGGAACGCGGGGCGGTGCCGCTGATCGACCTCGCCTATCAGGGTTTCGGCGACGGGCTGGATGCCGATGCCGCCGGCACGAGGCTGATCTCGGCAAGGCTGCCGGAGGTGCTGATCGCCGCCTCCTGCTCGAAGAACTTCGGCATCTACCGCGAGCGGACCGGCATCCTGATCGCGCTGTCCGCGCCGGAACGGCGCGGGGTGGTGCAGGGCAACCTCGCCTGGCTGAACCGGCAGAACTATTCCTTCCCGCCCGACCATGGCGCCCGCGTCGTCACCACGATCCTGAGCGACCCGGAGCTGCGCGCCGACTGGGAGACAGAGCTTGATGCCATCCGAAACGGCATGCTCGACCTGCGCCGCCAACTGGCCGAGGAGCTGCGGCGCCTGAGCGGATCGGACCGTTTCGCCTTTCTCGCCGGCCATCGCGGCATGTTCAGCCTGCTCGGCGCCAGCGAGGCGCAGGTGGCGCGCCTGCGTGACGAGCATGCGATCTACCTGGTCTCCGACGGGCGGCTGAACATAGCCGGGCTGAATGCCGCCACCGTGCCGGTGCTGGCGAAGGCAGTGCGCGCCGTCGGCCTGTGATGCAATGGCTGGACTTTGCAAATTGCGAAGCTACCTTCCGGTTGCATGACCTCCTCGCTCGACCGCCTGCGGCAGATCCTCGGCCCCGACTGGGGCGACTTTGTCGTCCAGTTCGACCGGGATCTTCGGGCACAGCGCGCAGCCATTACCGGTTCGGGCGGAAGCGAGACCTTGCGCCGGGCCGCGCATTGCATCGCCGCGCTGGCCGGCACCGCTGGTGAAGAGGCGCTGGCCGCCGCCGCCCGCCGGGTTTGCGACCTTGGCGCCCTGGGCGAGGCGGCAGAGCTTCTCGCGCCGGTCGATCTTCTCATCGCCCGGATCGCAGCTCTTGCCGGACAGGCGGGGGCATGAGCCGCCAGCCCGCCGCCGCACGGGCACCGATCCTTGTCGTCGAGGATACCCCGTCGCTGCAGATGCTGTACCGGTCGATCCTGGCCGCCGCAGGCCACCGGGTCGAGATCGCGGCCTCGGCAACTGCAGGACTCGCCGCCTTCGCCCGCCTGCGGCCGGCGGTGGTCGTCCTCGATCTGGTGCTGCCGGACCGCGACGGGTTGCAGGTGATGGCGGAGATGCTGCAGCAGCGTCCCGACGCGCGGATCATCGTTGTCACCGCCCACGGCTCGACCAATCGCGCGGTGGAGGCGATGCGGGCGGGGGCCCATGACTTCCTCGTCAAGCCGGTTGAGGAGGGGCGCCTCGCCGACGCGGTGGCCAATGCCCTCGCGGCCGCCCGCAGCGAGCCTGCGCCGGACCGGCCGGAGCGGATCGACGCCGGCCAGTTCATCGGCTCGTCGCAAGCCATGCGTCAGGTCCTGGACAAGATCGCCTCCGTCTCCCCGTCGATGGCCACCGTTTTCATCACCGGCGAGAGCGGCACGGGAAAGGAGCTTTGCGCGCTGGCGGTGCACCAGCATTCCACCCGAGCCTCCGGGCCGTTCATCGCGCTGAACTGCGGCGCCATCCCGCACGACCTGCTGGAAAGCGAGGTTTTCGGCCATATGAAGGGCTCCTTCACGGGAGCGATTTCCGACAAGCCCGGCGCGGCGGCGGCGGCCGATGGCGGCACGCTGTTTCTCGACGAAGTCTGCGAGATGGCCCCGGCCCTGCAGACCAAGCTCCTGCGCTTCCTGCAGACCTCGACCGTCCAGCCGGTGGGCGCGACCCGCCCGCGCAAGGTCAATGTCCGCATCGTCTGCGCCACCAACCGCGATCCGGCCGAGGCGGTAAGGCGCGGGCACTTCCGCGAGGATCTCTTCTACCGCCTGCATGTGGTGCCGATCCACATGCCGCCCCTGCGCGAGCGTGGCCGCGACGCGGTGGAGATCGCCGAGGCGGCGCTGCATCTCTTCGCCGCCGAGGAAAAGCGCAGCTTCGACGGGCTTTCCTCGGAGGTGAAGGCGCTGTTCCGCCGGCTGCCCTGGCCCGGCAACGTGCGCCAGCTTCTCAATGTCATCCGCAATGTCGTGGTGCTCAACCGGGGTGGCCTGGTCACGCTTGACATGCTCCCGGGCGACCTCGGGCGCGGTTCGGCAACGCCACCTCCGGCGCCGGCGGGAGAGGACCCCTTTGCCGGGCTGACCCTGGCGGCGCTGGAACGGCGGGCGGTCGAGGCGGCACTGGCCCGCAACGAAGGTTCGGTTCCCCGCGCGGCGCGCGAGCTCGATGTCTCCCCCTCGACCCTTTACCGCAAGCTGGATGCCTGGGGCGGGCGAGGCATGGCCTGAAGGTCCTCAGACCAGCCCGCCTGACCGCGCGATCATCGCGGCATGGGTGCGGTTGCGGGCGCCGAGCTTGCGGCTCAGCGTCTTGACGTGGAGCTTCACCGTCACCTCCTGCAGCGACAGGTCCCGGGCGATTTCCTTGTTGGACTTGCCCTCGCACAGGCCCCGCAGCACGGAAATCTCGCGCAGTGTCAGCGCCGCCGGCGGCGAGTCCGGCGGGCGGTCGGCCTGCAACAGGCCGAGCGGGGCGAACTTCTCGCCCCGCGCCATCAGGCGCACGGCCGAGACCATCGCCCGCGCCGCCATCCTCTTGGGAACGAACCCGCGCGCGCCCAGCTCCATTGCCGCCTCGGCCAGTTCGCGCGAACTGGACTGCGACAGAAGCGCCACCGCCGTGTCGCCTGCGGCCTCGACGGCGCGGGCGAGGCCCTCAAGCCCGTTCATGCCGGCGAGGTTGTAGTCGATCAGCGCGACATCATAGCCGCCGCCGGCCAGCATCGCCACCGCCTCGCCGGCACCGGCGGCCATGTCCACCTGCTCGGCGCCTTCGGCAATCAGGAAGGCCGCGATGGTTTCGCGCACCAGATCGAAATCGTCGGCGACAAGAACCTTCATCGGACGGGTAGGGTCCATGGACCTGAGGCGCGCGCGATCCTAGCACGGCCATGGCAAAACTCTATGCGGTCATCGTGCGGCTTCTGTCCGGCGGAGCAGGGCGATCCAGTTGCGATGGGCGAGTTTTTCCACCAGCGGCAAACCGTAGCCGGCGCCCGCGAGCGCAGCCAGAAGGCCAGGAAGCCCCGCAACATCGCCAAGGACCGAAGGCACCGTCGCGCCGTCAAAATCCGAGCCGAAGCCGACATGATCTTCGCCCAGCCGCGAGATCAGGTGGTCCATGTGACGCAACATCGGCTCCCAGCCGCAGCCCGGATCGCGCCGTCCGTCCGGGCGCAGGAAGACGCTGGCGAAGTTCAGCCCGACCATGCCCCCGGTATCGCGGATGGCGTCGAGCTGGCGGTCGGTGAGGTTGCGGCTGGACGGCGTCAGCGCATGGGCGTTGGAGTGGGTGGCGACCAGCGGCGCCCGGGAGAGGCGGGCGACGTCGTTGAATCCGGCCTCGTTGAGATGGGACAGGTCGATCAGGATGCCGAGGTCGTTGCAGGCCCGGACCAGCCGCTTGCCGGCTTCCGTCAGCCCGGGGCCCTCGTCGGGGCCGGCCGGAAAGGCGAAGGGCACGCCATGGCCGAAGGCGGTCGGCCGCGACCAGACGGGGCCGAGCGAGCGCAAGCCCATGGACCTGAACAGATAAAGCGCGTCCAGATCCTCGTCGATCGCCTCGGCGCCTTCCATATGCATCACCGCCGCGATCTTTCCCCCGGCGATGGCGGCCTCGACCTCCGCCGCCGAAGTGGCCAGCACCAGCGCCCCGCCGCTTTCCCGCGCCATCCAGTGCAGGTGCCCGGCCTGGGCCAGCGCGATCTGCTGCGCAGCAGCGAGCGGCAGCGGATCGGGCAGGGGCAGGCGATAGGGCGGCGCCTCCATCAGCGCCTCGAAATTCGCCAGCGCCGGATCGGCGGGCGAGGGGACGAAGATGGCGAAGAAGCCGCCGGCAAAGCCGCCCGCCCGCATCCGGGGCAGGTCGAGATGGCCCTTGCCGTCGCCCTGCGGCCAGAGCCGCCCGCGCGCCGCTCCCGCCCGCCAGAGGCGCAGGAGGAGGTCGTTGTGGCCGTCGAAGACCGGAATGGTCACAGCCCGTGATACTCCCTGTACCAGGCGACGAAGCGGCGGACGCCCTCCTCCACCGGAGTGCGGGGCAGGGGGCCGGTCAGGGCCTCGATCAGCCGGGCATCGGCCCAGGTGACGGGCACGTCGCCGGCCTGCATGGGCAGCATCCGCTTCTCCGCCCGGCGCCCGGTCGCCGCCTCGACCGCCGCGATGAAGTCGCCGAGCGCCACCGGCGCGCCATTGCCGATGTTGACCACCCGCCAGGGCGCCTCGGGCGACAGGCTGTCTTCCTGGCTGACGGGCGTTTCGCCCGGCACCGCCTCGATCAGGCGGGTGATGCCGGTGACGAGATCGTCGATATAGGTGAAGTCCCGCCGCATCTCGCCATGGTTGAAGACCTCGATCGGCGCGCCCTTCAGGATCGCTTCGGTGAACTTGAACAGCGCCATGTCGGGCCGGCCCCAGGGGCCATAGACGGTGAAGAAGCGGAACTGCGTCACCGGGATGCGGAAGAGATGGGCATAGGCGTGGCTCATCGCCTCTCCGGCCTTTTTCGTGGCCGCATAGAAGCTTAGAGGGTGGTCGGCCGCATGGGTCTCGGCGAAGGGCAACTGCCGGTTGGCCCCATAGACCGACGAGGTGGAGGCGATGAGCAGGTGCTTCGGCCGGTTGGCCCTTGCCGCCTCCAGCACCGCGAACGTGCCCCGGACATTGGCCTCCAGATAGTCCCCCGGCGCCTCGATCGAATGGCGCACCCCGGCCTGGGCGGCGAGGTGGATCACCGCCTCCGCCCCTTCGGACAGCCGGGCGACCAGCCCCGGTTCCTCCACCCGGCCGGCCTCGGCCCGGAAGCCGGGAGACTGGAGCAGCATCGACTGCCGCCGCTCCTTGAGGCGGATGTCGTAATAGGGGGTCATGGCATCGAGGCCGGTGACCTCCCAGCCTTCGGCCAGCAGGCGGCGGCAGAGGTGGTAGCCGATGAAGCCGGCCGAGCCGGTGACGAGCGCCCTGCGTGTCATGAGCCATCCCTGCCTGACCGGCGCCAGTGGTCCCGCGCGGCAGGGGGAAGGTCAAGGGTGTTGCGCTGCGGCGCGGCGGAGGCAGGTGGGCGCATCGGCGGGCGCCGGCGGAGGCGAATCGGGCAAGTGTCTGGCAACATGCGTTAACCCTGTCGGGTCGGGCGCTGGCGGGCGTCGGTTTCCCGTCGGTTTCCTGTCGGCTTTGCGTCGGTCTTCCGTCCCGACAGGGCGTGTGCCCGGCCCGCAGTTAACGCAACGGCCGTCGCGACGGTCCGGAGGTGATCGGACGATGGGGGCGGGTTCTCGTCCCCGCCTCTTTCGGGGGGATCTACCGCACGGGAGGGCGGTGCCCCCCACCCTCTCCCGCCCCACGAGGGGGCGGGAAGCCCTCGGCCGGTCGGGGGTCCGCATGTCCGGGCCGGAGCGATGCCGCGATCAGGATCGGCACCGATGCGGCGACGGCGGCGCCTCCCCCTCCTTGGGGAGGGGATGGGGGTGAGGGGCCCGGACGACGGGCGCGCGCCTTCCACTCCCCGCGAGGGGGCGGGAAGGGCCGGGGTCTGCCGATCTTCGGCGCGGCGGCGCCCCCTCGCCTGTGCGGGAGGGGACGGGGCGGGAGGCGGGCGGGGAACGCCCCTCTCCCGCCCCACGAGGGGGCGGGGAGCGCCTCGGCCGGTCAGGGGTCCGCATGTCCGGGCCGGGTCGATGGTGCGATCAGGATCGGCACCCATGCGACGACGGCGCCGCCTCCCCTCCCCCTTCGTGGGGAGGGGATGGGGGTGGGGGGCGGAAGTCGGGCGTGGTCCCCCTTCCTTCCCACGCGAGGGGGAGGGACGCGACTGCGGTATGGGGAACCGGTGTGGCGATCCGTCCCTTGGGCATGTCGCATCCGACAGCGATGCGGGAACACCCGCCCCGGACCTGATCCGGGGCCTCGTTCCCCATCAACACCGCCGGTGGCGCCTGAGGTCCCGGGGCGGGCCCGGGACGGGCTCTCCAGCTTCCAGTCGAGTCCGACCGAGCGCGACCGGTACTAGAGCGCGCGGTCGTGGAACAGGCGGTCGAGCGTGGCCGGCGTGTAGGCGGCGAGGATCGCATCGGCCTGGGTGCGGCCGGTGGCGACGCTTTCCTCCAGCGGGGCGAGCCAGACGGTCTCGTCCGCCATGCCGTCGCCGCTGCGGGCGCGGGCGGCGAGGCCGGCGCGGGAGATCGCCAGCGCCTGACGGGCGAGGTCGTGCAGGCGGTGGCCGCCGGCCTCGCCCTGCAGACCCGCCACCGAGGCGGCGACGCGCAGGCCCTGGCGGGTTTCGGCATCGAGGCCTTTCGCCAGATCCCAGGCGGCCTCCAGCGCCGTGCCGTCATACATCAGCCCGACCCAGAAGGCGGGGAGCGCGATCATATGCGCCCGGTCGCCGACATCGGCGCCGCGCATCTCGATGAACTTCTTCAGCCGCGCCTCGGGGAAGAGCGTGGTCAGATGGTCGGCCCAGTCGGAGAGTGTCGGCTTCTGGCCCGGCAGCGCCGGCAGCTTGCCGGCGAGGAAATCGCGGAAGGACTGGCCGCGCGCGTCGATATAGGCGCCGTCGCGATAGACGAAATACATCGGCACATCGACCGCCCAATCGACATAGCGCTGAAAGCCCATGCCCTCGTCGAAGGCGAAGGGCAGCATGCCGGTGCGGCTGTCGTCGAGCCCGCGCCAGATGCGCGAGCGCCAGGACTTGTGGCCGTTCACCGCGCCGTCGAAGAAGGGCGAGGAGGCGAAGAGCGCGGTCGCCACCGGCTGGAGCGCCAGCGCCACGCGCATCTTCTTCACCATGTCGGCTTCGGAGCCGAAGTCGAGATTCACCTGCACGGTGCAGGTG
The DNA here is from genome assembly GCA_964602115.1 of uncultured Rhodobacterales bacterium. Classification (GTDB taxonomy): domain Bacteria; phylum Pseudomonadota; class Alphaproteobacteria; order Rhodobacterales; family Rhodobacteraceae; genus JANOGU01. The sequence continues at coordinate 11,987 of CAZRQN010000018.1, read as the reverse complement.
CGGTACATCATCTGGGTGCCATGGGTGCCGACGCGGCCCATGTAGTCGGTCATGAGGCGATAGCGCCCCTTGGGCATCACCGGCATGTCCTCGTGCCGCCAGGCGGGCGCCGCCCCGACCGGCAGGAAGCGGATGCCGAGGGGCTCGGCGATGCTCTTCACCTCGGCGAGATGGTTGTCGAGTTCGGCGGCGGTGTCGTGGACGGTGGCCAGCGGCGCGCCGGACAGCTCGAACTGGCCGCCGGGTTCGAGGCTGACCGAGGCACCGTTGCGCGACAGGCCGATGAGATTGTCGCCCTCGCGGACCTCGGCCCAGCCGAAGCCATCGCGCAGGCCTTCCAGCAGGGCGCGGATCGAGCGCGGGCCGTCATAGGGCAGGGGCCGCAGGTCATCGGTGGTGAAGCCGAATTTCTCGTGCTCGGTGCCGATGCGCCAGTCGGCCACCGGCTTGCAGCCGGAGGCGAGATATTCGGCCAGCTGCGCGAAGTGCTCGATCGGCCCGCCGCCGGACTGGGGAATGGACATGGGATGCAGGCTCCGGGGCGTGGCGATCAGGCGCTGAGTGGTGGAGCGGCGCGCGGGGGACTGTCAAGGCCGTGCGCGGAGGCGGGCGGCGGTGGGGTGCTGCCAGACGAGCCGCATCTCGCTCGCGCCGCCGCTCGCGGCCGGGGTGTCGAGCGCGGCGAGCAGGGCGGCGCTGTCCATGCCCGGCAGGCTGGCGAAGGCGTCGAAGAGCCTCTCGGCCCCGGCGGCATCGACCGGAATCAGCAGCGCCTGGCCATCGGCCTGCTTGAGCCGCCACAGCCGCCGTCCGCCCATGGCCAGCAGGCGCAGCTCGACGAGATCGGGCAGGGCGGCAAAGCCGCCGAAGGCGGGGCCGAGATAGCCGATCTGGCCCTCGTCCACCTCCACCATCCCGGGCGCCGCCACCGCCCGGGCAAAGCGGGCCCGGCGCAGCGCGGAAAGCGCCCAGACCCCGGCGAAACCGGACAGCAGCAGGCCAAGCGGCAGGAAGACGATCCCGCCGAGGCCGGTCACCCAGAGGCCGGCGAGCGTCGCGGCAACGGCGGCGGCGGTCTCGCGCCAGGGGCGCAGGCGGGCGGCAAGTTCGGGACGGATCATGCGGAGGCTCCGCTGCGCAGGACGACGCCGGCACAGGGGGCGTCGGTAGCGGCGAAGCCGATGGCGGACAGGTCGGCGATGCGCCGGGCGGGTGCGGCGGCGTCGCGGTGCAGGTTCTGGCGCCAGATGGCGCCGTCGCGGGCGAAGAGCAGTTCGCTCCCGCGCGCCTCGGCCCATTCCGCCGCGAAGGGGACCGGGCCATCGGGCCCGGTCAGCAGGTGGCTTTCGGAATAGACCGGCCCGGTGCGACCGTCGGGCCGGCCGAGGTGGAAAGTCTTGTGCAGGGTCCAGCCGGGGCGGGGGCTGCGGTCATAGGCATGGGCGAGATTGCCCAGCCCGTCGCGGACCGGGCCGGCGAAGCGCCATCCGTCGCGCAGCAGTCGCGGGTGATAGGTTACCGGGTCTTCCCCCATCGCCGGGACGACGCCCTCGGGCGCCACATCGACCGGGCGCAGCCCGCAGTCCACCCGCACCTCGGCCCCCAGCCCGCCCGCCCTGCCGCCGTTCAGCCAGTAGCGGTGGTTGTCGAGGAACAGGCCACCGCCGTTCCAGCAATGGCCCCAGCCGTAGAGGTGCAGCGCCGTCAGCCAGGGCAGCCGGCTCACCGCCGTCCACGACCCGCCAAGCGGGCCTTGCCAGCGGCCGTCCATGGCGAAGTAGATGAGGTGCCGTCCGTCCGGTGAAAGATCGGCGCGGCGTTCGTAGATGCGGCCGGCGAGCCATTGTCCCGGGGTGATGCGGTCGTCGCGAAGGTCCCAGGAGAGAAGGAGCGCCCGCCGCGACGGTCCGCGACGGAACAGGGCGACCACGGGTGCCTCGCGGGCGAGGATGCCGAAGATGCGGGGCGGCGGGGCGGTCATCGCCAGTCCCCCAGCGAGGCCTGCCAGAGGGTGATCGCCGCCAGTGCCGCCGTGTCGGCGCGCAGGATGTGGGGGCCTAGGCTGACGGGCGCCACCTGCGGCAGGGCGCGCAGGCGGGCCTGCTCGGCCTCGGCGAAGCCGCCTTCGGGGCCGATGAGGATGGCCCAGGGGCCGGCGCGTGTTCCGTGACCGGGAGCCCCCCCTCCCCATCCCTCCCCCACAAGGGGGGAGGGAGGCGCCTTGCCGGGGCCGGGCGGCTCCCCTCCCCCTCGTGGGGAGGGGATGGGGGTGGGGGGCGCGAGGGAGAATGCCGCGCCGGCCAGATGTTCGTCGCACCACATCAGCCGCCGCTCCGCCGGCCAGCGGTCAAGCAGGCGGTCGAGGGGCTGGAGCTCGGCGACCTCGGGCACGAAAGTGCCGCCGCATTGCTCGGCCGCCTCCACCGCATGGGCCTGGAGCCGCTCGCGCGAGATGCGGTCGGCATTGGTGAAGCGGGTCTGCACCGGCAGGATGCGGGCGGCGCCGAGTTCGGTGGCCTTCTCGACGATGAAATCGGTGCGCGCCTTCTTCAGCGGCGCGAACAGCAGCCAGAGATCGGGCGGATCGCGCTGCGGCGCGGTCTGCGCTGCAACGGCAAGGCGACCGCCGCGCCGCGCGGCCTCGGCCACCTCGGCCCGCCATTCGCCCTCGCGCCCGTTGAAGACGCGGATCGCGTCACCGGGCGCAAGGCGCATGACGTTGAACAGGTAATTCGACTGGTCCGCAGTCAAGGCCACGGGTTGCCCGGGGCCAAGCGGCTGATCTACAAAGAGACGGATGATCTGCGCCATGAGGGGCGATCCTATGGCCGAGGCTTCGCAGGCACCAGACCCGGCACCGGACCCCGCTCCGGTGGCCGATGCGCCGCGCGGCAACTGGGTGGACCGGCTGGCCCCGCCCGCGCTCCGCCCCTATCTCCGCCTGTCACGGGTGGACCGGCCGATCGGCACCTGGCTTCTGTTCATCCCCTGCCTCTGGGGCCTGTTCCTGGCCGCCGCCGCCGGGCCGGGCGGCTTCCGCCTCTGGGACCTGTGGATCGCCGGAGGATGCGGCATCGGCGCGGTGCTGATGCGGGGCGCGGGCTGCACCTGGAACGACATCACCGACCGTGACTTCGACGCCCGGGTGGCGCGCACGCGCTCGCGGCCGATTCCTTCCGGTCAGGTCACGGTGCGTCAGGCGACGGTATGGATGGTGGCGCAGGCGCTGGTCGCAGCCACGGTGCTGTTCACCTACAACCGTCCGACCGTCCTTCTGGGCATCATCTCGCTCCTGCCGGTGGCGGCCTATCCCTTTGCCAAACGATTCACCTGGTGGCCGCAAGCGGTGCTGGGCTTCATCTTCAACTGGGGGGCGCTGGTGGGCTGGACGGCGCATGGCGGCAGCATGGGCTGGCCGGCGGTGCTGCTCTGGGCGGGGGGGCTGGCCTGGACGCTGTTCTACGACACGATCTATGCCCATCAGGACAAGGAGGACGACGCGCTGATCGGGGTGAAATCGACGGCGCGGCTTTTCGGCGATGCCGGCACCGGGCCCTGGATGCGGCGGTTTCTCGTCGCCTCCGTCCTTCTGCTGTCGGCGGCGGCGCTGGCGGCGCTGATCCCGGCGGGAGCGCCGCTTCCGGCCCTGGGCGCGGCATTGGCGGGGGTCTGGGCCTTTGGCTGGCACCTCGCCTGGCAGCTTGTCCGGCTGGATACGACCGACCCCGAGCGTTGCCTGCGGCTCTTCCGCTCCAACCGCGATGCCGGACTGATCCTTGCGCTGTTTCTTGCCGCCGCCGCGCTCGTCTGATTGAACCCGCCCGGCTTCGGTCCTAGGGAAGGCCCATGTCCGACACGCCCGCCCCCGCTCCGGCCCGCCGGCCCTTGCCTCCTGCCGTCGAGCTTGCGGCGGCGCTGTTGCTGGCACTGGCGGTCATGGTGGCGGTGGCGATCTGGGCCGCCGGCGTGGTCGAGCGGCGCAGCGAGCGGGTCGTGACCTCGGCGCTGGTGAATGCGGACCTGACCTGGGTGGAGGTCGAGGCGGACGGGCTGAAACTGCTTCTGTCGGGCACCGCGCCCAACGAGGCGGCGCGCTTCCGGGCGATGAAACTCGCTGGCGGCGCGATCGACGCCGGCCGCCTGCGCGACCGGATGGCGGTGGCCCCGGCGCTGGAAATCGAGCCGCCGCGCTTTTCGGTCGAGTTGCTGCGCAATACCGACGGCGTGTCGCTGATCGGCCTGTTGCCCGAGACCGGCGACGGACGGGGAGCGCTGCGCGCGGCCGCCGAGGCGCTGGCCGGCGGGGTTCCGGTCTCCGACATGCTGGAAACCGCCGCCTATGAGGCGCCGGAAGGCTGGGGGCCGGCGCTGGATTTCGGCATCGCGGCGCTGAAGCTCCTGCCGCGCTCGAAGATCTCGGTGGCGGCCGGTCAGGTGACGGTGACCGCGATCTCCGGCAGCGCCGAGGAGAAGCGCAAACTCGAATCGCAGCTGGCGCGGGCCAGGCCGGAGGGTCTGGCGACGGTGATCGAGATCTCCGCGCCCCGGCCGGTGCTGACGCCCTTCACCCTGCGCTTCGTCAAGGATGCGGCCGGCGCCCGTTTCGATGCCTGTTCGGCCGATTCTGATCGGGCCCGCGACCGGATCGTCACCGCCGCTGTGGCGGCCGGTGCGCCGCAGGCGGCGATCTGCACCGTGGGCCTGGGCGTGCCGACCCCGCGCTGGAGCGAGGCCGCCGTGGCCGGGATCGCCGCCATCGGCGCCCTTCCCGAGGGCGGGACGGTCAGTTTTTCGGATGCGGATGTCACGCTGACCGCCGCAGCCGGGACCAGCCAGGCGGATTTCGACCGTGTGGTCGGCGAGTTGCAGGCGGCGCTGCCGCAGGTCTTCGCCCTGACGGCGACTCTGGCCCCGTCCGAGGCGCCCGCCGCCGCCGGGCCGGCGGAGTTCACCGCCCTGCTCAACGCCGAGGGGCGGATCGAACTGCGCGGGCGGGTCTCGGACGAGCTGTTGCGCGCGGCGGTGGAAAGCGTGGCCAAGGCGCGCTTCGGTGGCGGATCGGTCTATAACGCCACCCGGGTGGACGGGAACCTGCCCGAGGGCTGGCCGCTGCGGGTGCTGGCCGGCATCGAGGCGCTGGCGCAGCTGCATGACGGCCGGCTGCTGGTGCGGGCGGACACGGTCGAGGTCCATGGCGTGACCGGCCGCAAGGATGCCAGCGCCCGGATCTCGCAGGTCCTGTCGGCCAAGCTCGGCCCGGGAGAGACCTATGCCGTCGATGTCCGCTATGACGAGGCCTTCGACCCCGATGCGGCCCTGCCCTCGCCCGAGGAATGCGTCACGCGGCTGAACCAGGTGCTGGCGATGGGCAAGATCGCCTTCGCCCCCGGATCGGCCGAGATCGACGGCTCGGCCCGCGGCACGATCGACGCGCTGACCAAGGTGCTGGAGGCCTGTCCGCCGCTGGCGATGGAGATTGCCGGTCATACCGATTCGCAGGGCTCGGAAGGCGGCAACCTGTCGCTCAGCCAGGCCCGGGCCGAGGCGGTGCTGATCGCGCTGCAGGGCCGGCGGCTGCCGGTGGAGCGTTTCATCGCCAAGGGCTATGGCGAGGCCGATCCGATCGCCGACAACGAGACCGAGGAGGGCCGGGAGGCCAACCGGCGGATCGAGTTCACCCTGATCGGTCCGCCCGCCGCCGCGACGGCGGAAGGCGCTGCGGGCGACGGCGCGCCGCCGGACGGGGCCACGGCCGGAGAGGCCGCAGCGGCGGGCGGCGAATTCGCTCCGGCCGAGCCGGTCGCCGCTCCGGCGCCCCGGCCTGCCGGGGCGGAAGCTGCGGCCCCTGTGGAGGCGGAGGCGCCGGACGCGACCGGGCCGGAGGCCGTGGCCGAGGATGCGCCCAGCGATGCGGTTGACGCTGACGGCGCGCCCGTGCAGGTTGCCGCCGCCGAGACGGCGCCGGAGACCGGCGCCACCCGGTCGATCACCCTTCCCGGGGAAGCGGAAGAGGCGCCGGTGGCGCTTTACCAGCCGACCGAGGAAACGACGCCGCGACCCTTGCGCCGGGGCCGCACGTCGCCCTGACCGAGACTGGACGCCTGACGGATCATGAACCGCACCGAATTCATCATCGCCACCACGGTGATCCTGTTCGTCGCCTATCTGCTGGGCTGGTTCACCCATTGGTTCCTCAGCCGCTTTGCCCGGGTCTCGGGCGGCGACATGTCCGAGATCGACCACCTCGCCCAGCAATTGCACGATGCCGAGGAGGCGCGCGACGAGGCGCTGGCCTATCTCGAATCGCGGGAATCGGACCTGTCCAACCAGCTGTCGCAGGCCGAGGCGGAGCTTCGGGCGACGATGGAAGGGCTGCGCGCCGCCCGGCAGGAATCCGAGGAGATGCGCGCCTATATCGAGCGGATGCACGCCGCCTCGTGAGCCGCAGGCGAGCGCTTCCCTTGTCGGCCGCCGCGCAATAGGGTCGCGCCATGCCCGGCACTCCCCCGACCCGCCTGCCCGAAGCGGAAGACGACGTCGCGCCGCTGCGGGCCGATTCCGGCAGTCCCGCCCAGGCGGCGCCGGTGCCGGCGCGGGCCAAGTTCGTGACCGGCAGCCTGTTCCGCCATGTGGCGGTGATGTCGCTGACCTCGTCGGTCGGGTTGATGGCGGTGTTCTCGGTCGATTTCGTCTCGATGGTCTATATCGCCTGGCTGGGCAACGCCGAACTGGCCGCCGCAGTGGGCTATGCCGGGGCGATCCTGTTCTTCACCACCTCGGTCGGCATCGGCACCTCGATCGCCGCCGGGGCGCTGGTGGCGCGGGCCCTGGGGGCCGGGCAGCCCGATCTCGCCCGGACGCGGGCGACGACCTCGCTGGCCCATGGACTGTGGATCGGCTGTACCTTCGCGCTGGCGGTCTGGCTGTGGCTCGGCCCCCTGGTGCGGCTTCTCGGGGCGGCCGGCGAGACCGAACGGCTGACGATCCACTACCTGACCATCGTCGTGCCCTCGCTGCCCTTCCTGATGGTGGGCATGATCGGCGGCGCCATCCTGCGCGCCCATGGCGATGCCAGGCGAGCGATGATGTGCACGATCTATGGCGCCGTCACCAATGCGGTGCTCGACCCGATCCTGATCTTCGGCTTCGGCTGGGAACTGACCGGGGCGGGCCTTGCCTCTTTCGTCGCCCGTGTGGTGATCGGGGTGACGGCGCTGCTGCCGATCCTGCGCCATCACGGCGGCTTCGACCGGGTCACGCCGGCAGGCATGGCCGCCGACCTGCGGCCGATCATGGCGATCGCGGTGCCGGCGATCCTGACCCAGATCGCCACGCCGGTCGGCCAGGCCTATGTCACCCGCGCCATGGCGTCGTTCGGCGAAGCGGCGGTCGCCGGCATGGCCATTGCCGGACGGCTGACGCCGGTGGCCTTCGCGGTGATCTTCGCCATGACCGGCGCCATCGGCCCGATCATCGGCCAGAACTTCGGTGCCGGACGCATGGACCGGGTGCGCACCGCCTATCTGGAGGGGCTGCGCTTCACCGCGCTGGTGGTGGCCGGCGTTTCGGTCGTGCTGTTCCTTCTGCGGGCACCGATCGCCGACCTCTTCCTTGCCCGGGGAACGACACGGCAACTGGTCTTCCTGTTCTGCGGGCCGCTGTCGCTTCTCTTCTTCTTCAACGGGGTGCTCTTCGTCTCCAACGCCGCCTGCAACAATCTCGGCCGTCCGTTCCGCTCCACCCTGCTCGGCTGGGGCCGGCATACGCTGGGCACCGTGCCCTTCGTCATCCTCTTTGCCGCCTGGTTCGGGGCCGCCGGGGTTCTCGTGGGACAGGGGGTTGGCGGGATATTTTTCGCCGCCATCGCCGTCTGGCAGGCGGAGCGGGCCATCGCCGCCGCGCGGCCCCCCTTGCCAGCCCGCGCCGCCGCAGGCTAAGCCTTCTCCTGCCCGCACGGGAGAATCCGGGGAAATCCCGGTGCCGAAGGAGCAACCGCCCCGGTAAACTCTCAGGCGCAAGGGACCGCGCGGACGTGACGGACTCTGGAGAGACCCCGGCTGAAGACGCCGGGGCGCCGACGGGATAACGATCTCAGGCGCAAGGGACAGAGGGGGCACCGGAGGGCAGGGTTCCTGCCCGGCACGGTGCTGGCGTTGCGCCCGCGCCTTGGGAGGGATGGGCGATGACCGGACTGGCGCGCACGCCTTTATACGAGCTGCACCTCGCGCAGGGCGCGAAGATGGTGCCCTTCGCCGGCTACGAGATGCCGGTGCAATACCCGGCGGGGGTGCTGAAGGAGCATCTGCATTCCCGTGGCGCCTGCGGCCTGTTCGACGTCTCGCATATGGGCCAGGCGATCCTGCGTCCCAAGGCGGGGATGGAGCGGCTGATGCTGGCGCTGGAACGGCTGATGCCGGTGGATGCGCTGGGTCTGGCGCAGGGGCGGCAGCGCTACGGGCTTTTCACCAACGGTACCGGCGGCATTCTCGACGACCTGATGTTCGCCCACCGGGGCGACCATGTCTTCGTCGTCGTCAATGCCGCGCGCAAGGCGCATGATTTCGCCTGGATGGCGCAGCATCTGGAAGATGCCGCCGAGGTGGAGCCGCTGCCCGACCGCGCGCTGATCGCGGTCCAGGGCCCGGCGGCGGAGGCGGTGCTGGAGGCGAAGGCCCCCGGCGTGGCGGCGATGCGCTTCATGGATGTGGGCATCTTCGGCACGCTCTGGGTCAGCCGGTCGGGCTATACCGGCGATGACGGCTACGAGGTGTCGCTGCCGGCGTCGGAGGCCACCGCCTTTGCCGAGGCTTTGCTCGCCGATCCCGCTGCCGCGCTGATCGGCCTTGGCGCCCGTGACAGCCTGCGGCTGGAGGCCGGGCTGTGCCTCTACGGCCACGACATCGACGAGACCACCTCGCCGGTGGAGGCCGGGCTGACCTGGGCCATCCCCAAGGTCCGGCGCGCCGGCGGCGCGAGGGCCGGAGGATTCCTCGGCGAGGAGCGCGTCCTGCACGAACTGGCCCATGGGCCCGAGCGCCGCCGCGTCGGCCTGCGGCCCGAGGGCCGCGCGCCGATGCGCGAGGGCACGCTGCTTTTCCACCCGGACGGCACGCCGCTGGGTTCGGTCACCTCCGGCGGCTATGGCCCCTCGGTCGAGGCGCCCATCGCCATGGGCTATGTCGCCAGCGCCCATGCCGCCGACGGCACCGCCCTGGAGGGCGAGGTGCGCGGCAAGCGCCTGCCCGCGACCGTCTCCCCCCTTCCCTTCCGCCCCGCAACTTTCAAGCGCTGAGGACTGACGATGAAATACACCAAGGAACACGAGTGGCTGCGGGTCGAGGGCGACCTGGTGGTCGTGGGCATCACCGAACACGCCGCCGAGCAGCTGGGCGACGTGGTCTTCGTCGAACTGCCGGACGTGGACAACATGGTCGCCGCCGGCGACGAGGTCAGCGTGATCGAGAGCGTCAAGGCCGCATCCGACATCCTGGCGCCGCTCGACGGCGAGATCGTGGCGGTCAACGAAAAGCTCGCCGACAACCCGGGCCTGGTGAACGAGGACCCGACCGGCGCCGCCTGGTTCTTCAAGATGAAGATCGAGGATCTCGGCGCGCTGGACGAGTTCATGGACGAGGACGAATATGCCGAACTGATCGGCTAGGGCGGCAAATTCATTCAGGAATGAATTTGCAAATTCCTTGTTTCAAGGAATTTGCGCCAGTGCGCGAGGATGCGATGAGCTTCACCCCCACCGACTACAATCCCTATGACTTTGCCAACCGCCGCCATATCGGCCCCTCGCCCGCCGAGATGGCAGAGATGCTGGCGGTGGTGGGGGCGCCGTCGCTCGATGCCCTGATCGCCGAGACGGTGCCGGCCTCGATCCGCCAGAAGGACGTGCTCGACTGGGCGCCCTATGCCGAGCACGAGCTTCTGCAGCGGATGGAGGAGGTGGCCAAGAAGAACCGGGTGATGACCTCGCTGATCGGGCAGGGCTATCACGGCACGGTCACCCCGCCGGCGATCCAGCGCAACATCCTGGAAAACCCCGCCTGGTACACCGCCTATACCCCCTACCAGCCGGAGATTGCCCAGGGCCGGCTGGAGGCGCTTCTGAACTACCAGACCATGGTCTGCGACCTCACCGGGCTCGACATCGCCAATGCCTCGCTTCTCGACGAGGCGACAGCGGCGGCCGAGGCGATGGCCATGGCCGAGCGGGTGGCGAAGTCCAAGGCGCGGGCCTTTTTCGTCGATCGCTTCTGCCATCCCCAGACCATCGCGGTGATCCGCACCCGGGCCCTGCCGCTCGGGATCGAGATCATCGAGGACATGGTGGAAAAGCTGGAGCCCGAGAAGGTCTTCGGCGCCATCTTCCAGTACCCGGGCAGCTACGGCCATGTCCGCGACTTCACCCCCGAGATCGAGCGGCTGCATGCGGCCCGGGCGGTGGCGGTGGTCGCGACCGACCTTCTCGCCCTGACGCTGCTGAAGGAGCCCGGGGCGATGGGGGCCGATATCGCGGTGGGCTCCAGCCAGCGCTTCGGGGTGCCGATGGGCTATGGCGGGCCGCATGCCGCCTTCATGGCCTGCCGGGACGACCTGAAACGCACCATGCCGGGGCGGATCGTCGGCGTCTCGATCGATTCGCGCGGCAACCGCGCCTATCGCCTCAGCCTTCAGACCCGCGAGCAGCATATCCGGCGCGAGAAGGCCACCTCCAACGTCTGCACCGCCCAGGCGCTGCTGGCGGTGATGGCCTCGATGTATGCCGTCTTCCACGGGCCGGAGGGCCTGCGCGCCATCGCCGAGCGGGTGCATTTCCTCACCAACCGGCTGGCCCGGGCGCTGAAGGCGGCGGGCGCCAGGGTCTCGCCCAAGGCCTTCTTCGACACGATCACGGTGGAGGTCGGCGTCGGCCAGGCGGGCATCCTTGCGGCGGCGCGGGCCGAGGGGCTGAACTTCCGCAAGATCGGCAACAACCGCGTCGGCATCTCGCTGGACGAGACCACCGACGAGCGGGTGCTGACCCGGGTGCTGCGCGCCTTCGGCATCCATGCCGTGCCGCCGCACCGGGCGACGCTGGGGTTCCCCGAAGCGATGCTCAGGACCTCGGCCTATCTGACCCATCCGGTGTTCCACATGAACCGGGCCGAGTCGGAGATGATGCGCTACATGCGCCGGCTGTCGGACCGCGACCTGGCGCTCGACCGGGCGATGATCCCCTTGGGCTCCTGCACGATGAAGCTGAATGCGGCGGCCGAGATGATGCCGATCACCTGGCCGGAGTTCTCCTCGCTGCACCCCTTCGTGCCGGTGGACCAGGCGGCGGGCTACCGCGAGGCCATCGCCGATCTGGAGGCCAAGCTGTGCCGGATCACCGGCTATGACGCCTTCTCGATGCAGCCCAATTCCGGGGCGCAGGGGGAATATGCCGGGCTTCTGACCATCCTCGCCTATCACCGGTCGCGTGGCGACGCGCAACGGAAGATCTGCCTGATCCCGATGTCGGCGCATGGCACCAACCCGGCCTCGGCGCAGATGGCGGGGATGCAGGTGGTGCCGGTGAAGACCGCCCCGAACGGCGATGTCGATATCGAGGATTTCCAGGCCCGGGCGGCGGAGGCCGGCGACAGGCTCGCCGCCTGCATGATCACCTATCCCTCCACCCACGGCGTCTTCGAGGAGACGGTGCGCGAGGTCTGCCGGATCACCCATGAACACGGCGGGCAGGTCTATATCGACGGCGCCAACATGAACGCGCTGGTCGGGCTGGTGAAGCCGGGCGAGATCGGCGGCGACGTCAGCCACCTGAACCTGCACAAGACCTTCGCCATCCCCCATGGCGGCGGGGGGCCCGGCATGGGGCCGATCGGGGTGCGCGCCCATCTGGCGCCGCATTTGCCCGGCCATCCCGAGACCGGCGGGACGGAAGGGCCGGTGTCCTCGGCCCCCTTTGGCTCGGCCTCGATCCTGCTGATCTCCTG
>CAZRQN010000017.1:0-34407 GCA_964602115.1 uncultured Rhodobacterales bacterium | reverse complement strand
CAACCCTGTCGGAGGGGGCCCACAGCTTCACCGCCGTCGCCGTCGATGCGGCGGGGAACGCCGGGACCAGTTCGGCCGCCTTCACCCTGACCGTCGATACGGTGGCGCCGACCACCTCGCCGACGATCACCAGTTTCACCGACAATGTCGGATCGTCACAATACACCTGGACCGGGAGCGGCGGCCTGACGGACGACACGACGCCATCGCTGTCCGGCACGCTGACGGCAAACCTCGTCGCCGGCGAGACGGTGAAGATCTACGACGGCTCGACCCTGCTGGGCACGGCATCCGTCACCGGGACGAACTGGACCTTCACGCCGTCCTCGGCGCTGGCGATCGGCGACCATGTCCTGACGGCACGGGTGACCGACGCTGCCGGCAACGCCACCAGCTCGGCCAATTTCACGATCAATGTCGGCCAGTCGATGAGCAGCGGGCAGGCCAATGACGGTCTGGGCTATGCGGTCAGCAGTGCCGGCGACTTCAACGGCGATGGCTTCGAAGACCTGCTGGTGACCGCGCCGCATGGCATCTATGGCGCCAACGCGGCCAGCGTGTCGAACGCCTATGTGCTGTTCGGAAGCGCCGGCGGTCTGCCCGCGATCACCGACATCAACACCCTGACGGCAAGCCAGGGCATCATCATCGACAACGTCGGCGTCCCAGGCGATGTGGGCATCCAGGGCCTTGCGATCAGTTCGCTCGGCGATGTGAACGGTGACGGGTACGACGACATCATCCTGGGGTCCAACCTTTCGGACCAGGGCTATGTGATCTTCGGCCGGGCTTCGGGCGGCAGCATTTCGCTCAGCTCGATGAACACGGTCGCGACCACCGACGGCTTCCGCATCACCAACAACGGTACCGGCGCCTGGGTATTCACCGGCGCCGGCGGTGGCGGCGATGTGAACGGCGACGGATACGACGACATCCTGATGGGCTCGATGGACCTGAACGGGACCGGCGGCGCCTATGTGCTTTATGGCCATGCCGGTGCGGCAGGCAGTACCTCCTGGACCAACCTGGAGCTGAGGACGACCGGCATCTTCACGACCAGCGGCACGGAACTGGCGGTCGGCACGCACACGGCCTTTACGTCCTCGGTCCCGGCAGACTCGGACGGCGACCTCGGGGCGCATACCCAGGTCGTCGGGGACGTGAACGGCGACGGCTACATGGACTATATCCTCACCGCGCCGCGGTCGGACGCATCGCCACTCGTTGACGCGGGGCGGGCCTATCTGGTCTTCGGCAGCGCCACGAGCCTCGGGCGGGACTTCGATCTCAGCAGCTGGACCGCCGCCAACGGGGTCAGGATCACCGGCGCCGAGAACTACGAGGATCTGGGCGGCTCGACACTCGACTGGGGGGATCGGGCCCATGGCGATGCCTGGTACGGGTCGGAGTATTCGATCAGCACCATCGGCGACATCAACGGCGACGGGATCGCGGATTTCGCCATCGGGTCGCCGACCTGGGGTGACGCGGCCAGCGACGGTTACGCTTCGGGCCGGGTCTATGTCGTCTATGGCAAGACCAGCGGCTGGGCCGATTTCGGCGCCGGGTCGCTGAGCGGATCGTCGGGCTTCATCCTCACCGGCGGCAGCGGCATCGGGACCAACGCCCTGCTGGGCGAGGCGATTGCCGGGGCTGGCGACGTCAACGGCGACGGGATCGACGACTTCGTCGTCACCGCGTCGAACGCCGATGTCGGCGGACTGACCGACAACGGCGCGACCTATCTCGTCTTCGGGAAAGCGGGCGGCGTCACGGGCACCGACCTGACCGCCATGGTCACGTCCGGCGAGGCGATCATGTGGTCCGGCACGGCGACCGACGACTTCGCCGGCACCGGAACGACGATGGCGGACCTCAACGGGGACGGCCTGCAGGACGTGGTCATCACCACCTGGGAGGCGGACACGACGAGCACGACCAACGGCGGGCGCTTCGAGGTCTATTATGGGCCGGGCACCTTGCTGACCCAGTCCTTCACCGACGCGAGCGATACCATCGCGGGATCGGGCACGGTGGTTGACCGGGTCTCGGGCGGGGTCGGCGACGACACGATCACCAACATCGGTACCGACGCGACCGGAACCAGTTCGACCAGCGTGGGGCATGACGTCGCCTTCGGTGGCGCGGGCAACGACCGCATCGAGCTTGACGGTCTGACCTTCACCCGCCTCGACGGCGGGATGGGGGTGGATACCCTGGCGATCGCCGGCAGCGGCCAGTCTCTGGATCTGGCGGCTTGCGGAACGCGGTTGCAGAACTTCGAAGCCTTCGACCTCGGCGACCACGGCAACACGCTGTCGCTTCGGTTGGCGGACGTTCTCAACATGCCGGATCTTGAGGGCTCGACGACCCACCTCACCATCACCGGCGGCACGTCGGACACGGTCAACTTCGCCGAAGCGACCTGGACCAACACCGGGGCAAGCGTGGTTGTGGCTGGGGAAACCTACGATGTCTGGAGCAACAGCACACTGACCGGAACTCTTGATGACGTCTGGATCCAGCAAGGCATACAGGTTGTCTGATCGCAGTCGCGGCCCGGGTACAGGACGGACATCGGACGGGCGCCGCGAGAGTCGCGGGCCCGGGGCCGTTCTCCTGAGCGCCCTGGGCCTGCTTCTGGCAACTGCCTGCGCGGGACCCGGGGCCGAAAGCGGCGGCGGGCTGTCAACCGCCGGGTCTGAAGAAACTCAGATCGAGGGCCTTGCAGGGTCGCTCTCGATGCAGGCGGGGCTGGGCGTCGATCCGACGGACAGCCCCGCCGGATTTGTTGCAGCGTTGCGGCACGCCGTCCGGTTCCAGCCGGAGATCAGGGAGGCGCTCGCATCGGTCAGCGCCGCCGAGGCCAGGCTGGCAGAGGTTCGCTCGGGGCGTTTGCCGATGCTGACCTACGATGCCTCGTCGAATGGCGCAGGCGGGGCTGCCCTGTCGATGGGCGTCAGCCAGCTTGTCTATGACCACGGCCGGACCGGCGCGCTCACGACAGCGGCCAAAGCCGAGATCGCGCGGGCCGAGGCGCTGTTCTGGGATGCGGTCGAGGAGTCGCTCGCCAAAGCCGCGCTGGACTATATCGCCCTTTCGCAGGCCTCGGCGCAGGCCGGTGTCGCGCAGACCTATTTCTCCCGGGCCTCGGAAACCAAGCTGAGGATCGACGAGCGCGTCGCCGCCGGGGCGGCAGACCGTTCGGATGCGCTGACGGCCGAAATTGCCGTCAGCCGCGCCGCCAGCGATCTCGACCGGGCGCGGGCCCAGGAAGCCATGGCCCGCGCGGCGCTTGCGGCATCGACCGGCACCGAGCCGGGCGCGGTGGAACCCCTGGTGCGCCTCGGCGCGCTGATCGTCGGGACCGGGGAAGACAGCGGCGACGCGCCGGCAGTCCGGGCGGCGACAGAAGCCATCGTCGCGGCCGACGGCCGGCTTGTCGCGGCCGAGGCCGCGCGGCGCCCTCCGCTGACGCTGGCGGCACGGCAGGACGATGTGAGCGGCGATGGCGAGCTTTGGGTCGGCTTTCAGCTGAGCGGATCCTTCCTGTCGGGTGGCGGAGCGAAGAGCCGGATCCGTGCCGCCGAGGCCGAGGCGCGCGCCGCGCGGGAAGCGCTCGCCGGCGAACGGATCGCGGCAGGAAGCGCCGCCACGGCAGCAAGGCTGGCGGCGGACTCGGCCGAGCTGCGTCTGGCGCAGATGTCGAAGGTGGTTGAACTGGCGCAGCAGGCGGCGGAGCTTTCCTGGACGCAGTACCAGTTGAACAAGCACCCCCTGACCAGCGTGATCGACAGCGAACGGCAGGTCTATACCGCCGAGCTCGACCGGATTGCCGCCGAGGCGGACGCCCTGCGCGCCCGCATCAAGGCGCTGCAGAGCGGCGGGCTGCTGGCCCGGACCTATATTGGGTCAGCGTCCGGGCAATGAGCGGCACCCCTGCCCTTCCTGCCAGGCCCGATGATCTTCGCGCACTGGCCGCCGCGATTGCGGAAGGCGCGCGCCACCTCGGCTGCCACATCTCGCCGGAATATCTCATGGCGCAGGTGGCGCATCTGCGGCCGGCATCGGCCGAGGAGGCGGCCGCTGCCGTCGCCGAGATCGCCGGACTGAACATCGTTCCGCTGGCCGGTGGCCGGGTCGAGCATGCCGAGGTCGTGCCGCTTCTGTGCCGGGCGGATGATGGCTGGCGGCTGCTGACGCCCGGCCCGGGCGAACGCTTCCGCTGGCAGTCCTGGCCCAAGGGCGACGCCGACCGGGAGACCGGCTGGGAGGCTGTCGCCGACACAATTCGAACGGCGGGAGGATGGCGCATCGGCCTGCCTGACAACGCGCGCGGCGCGCGCGTGGACGACGCGGTCCAACAGGAGCCGCGGCCGTGGTTTGGCGAGATCCTCCGGTCTGCGCGGGGGCCGCTGGCGACGCTCGCGCTGGCCTCGCTGGTGTCGAACCTGCTGGGACTGGGCGTCGCGCTCTTTTCCATGCAGGTCTATGATCGCATCGTGCCCGCGCAGTCGATGCCGACGCTGGCGGTGCTGGCGATCGGCGCCGTGCTGGTGCTGGTGCTCGATCTCGCACTCCGCGTCACCCGCAGCGCAGTCACCGACCACTTCGGCAAGCGCGCGGACCTGAAGATGTCGCGCCTGCTGTTCGCCCATATGCTGGATATCCGCAGCGACGCACGGCCCAAGTCCGCAGGTTCGCTGGTTTCCCAGCTGCGCGAGATGGAACAGCTGCGCGAGCTTCTGACCTCGGCCAATATCAGCGTCCTGCTCGACCTGCCTTTCGCCGCGATCTTTCTCGGTGTCATCGCGGCGATCGGCGGCAGGGTGGTCGCCGTTCCGCTTGCCGCCATCCCGCTGATCGTCTTGCCCGGACTGCTCGTCCAGTTTCCCCTGGCACGGCTCTCGCGTCAGGGGATGGCCGAATCCGCGCTGCGGAACGCGCTGCTGATGGAGAGCGTGAACCGGATCGAGGACATCAAGTCGATCCAGGCGGAGCACCGGATTTTGGGCGACTGGCTCGCCGCTGCAGAGACCTCGGGAAAGATCGCGCTGAAGCAGAAGCTCCTGCGCTCGGCGCTGCTGTCCTGGTCGCAGTTCGTGCAGCAACTGGCCTATGTCGGCGTTCTGGCGCTCGGGGCCTATGACGTGATCTTTTCGGGCCTCTCCTCGGGTGCATTGATCGCGTGCAGCACTTTGACCTCGCGCACCATCGCACCGCTCGGCCAGGTCTCGTCCGTGCTTGCAGCCCTTCAGAATGCCCGGGCCAGCAAGGCGGGGCTGGACAGGCTGATCGCCCTGCCCACCGATCACGGCCGGGCGTCGGGCCGCTACCATCGCCCGGCACTGCGCGGCAGTTTCCGGGCCGAGAACCTGGTTTACCGGTACGAGGAGGACGGGGCACCCAGCCTCGTCATCCCGCACCTCTCGGTCGAGCCAGGCGAGAAGATCGGCATCATCGGTCGCGCCGGTTCGGGCAAGACCACCCTGCTGCGCCAGCTTGCCGGGCTTTCGGCACCGTCATCCGGGCGCATGCTGGTCGATGGCACCGACCTGCGGTCGATCGATCCCGCCGATGTCCGGAGGAATTTCGGCATTCTCCTTCAGGGGTTCGATCTGTTCTACGGTTCGATCCGGGACAACCTGCTCGCCGCCGCCCCCACCGCGACGGATGAGAAGATTGTCGAAACCATGAGGTTCTGCGGTGCCTATGACCTGCTGGCGCACAACAGCAAGGGCCTCGACCTGCGGATCTACGAGAATGGCGTGGGCCTCTCCGGCGGCCAGCGGCAGGCGCTGCTCCTGACCCGGACCTTTCTGCGGGAGCCCTCGGTCCTGCTTCTGGACGAGCCGACCGAAGCTCTGGACGATGGTACCGAACAGCGGATCATCGCCAGCCTGAAGCAGCGTTGCGCTGACCGCACCGTCTTTCTTTCCACACACCGCCACCAGCTTCTCACCCTGGTCGATCGCCTCCTCGTCCTTGAGGGAGGGCGGATCGTCGCCGACGGCCCCAAGGCCCAGGTGCTGGACTGGCTGAAGAACGGAAAAGGCTCGCGCGGACAGGCGGCGCAATCCCCGAAGATCGGGGTCGCGCATGGCGCCTGACGCGCATATCGGCGCACGCCTGCAAAGGGTCCTGCTCAGCCTCTCTCTGGCTCCGGCAAGCCTGCTGATCTGGGCCGCATTCGCCGAGCTTGATGAGGTTGCGGTGGGCGAGGGCAAGTTCGTGCCCTCCTCCAAGGCGCAACTGATCCAGAGCGCCGAAGGGGGCGTGGTCGTTGACCTCCGGGTCCGCGAGGGCGACACGGTGCGCTCGGGCGACATACTGGCCCTGCTGGACCCTGCGGTGGCCGAGGCGAGCGTCGGCGAAACCTCGGCCAAGATCGCCGCGCTCCGGGCAAGGAAGGCCCGGCTGGAAGCGGAACTTGCCGGCGCCGACGAGATCGGGTTCCCGCCGGATCTGGCCGACCAGGACGACCTCCTGGCCAACGAGCGCGAACTCTTCGAGGTGCGCCGTTCCAGCTATGCGACGGACATCGCCAACATCCGCCACAACCTGGATCTGGCGCAGAGCGAACTGGCGCTGCTTGAACCGCTCGTCAGCTCGGGCGCGACCAACAAGCTGGAAGTGCTGCACGCGCGCCAGAAGATCGCAGAGCTTCAGTCGAGCCTGGACGAGATCACAGGGCGCCTCGCCGTCGAAGCACGCAAGGACATGGCCGCCACCCTTGCCGAGCTCAGCCCCCTGGTTCAGGTGGAGGCGGCACGGGCAACGCAGCTGTCCCGGACGGAAATCCGCTCGCCGGTGAACGGCGTCATCAAGGATGTCAGGATCAATACCCTGGGTGGGGTGGTCCCGCCCGGCGGCGAGCTGTTCGAAGTCGTTCCGTCGGAGGACCAGCTGCTCATCGAGGCGCGGATCAGTCCGCGAGACATTGCCTTCATCCGCCCGGACCAGAGGGCGGTGATCAAGGTCACCGCCTATGATTCGTCGATCTATGGCACGCTGGACGCCCATGTCGAACTCATCTCGCCAGATACGGTCGTCGATGAAACTCAGAAGGGGCTGACCTACTACCGCGTCTTTCTGCGGACCGACGAGACGTCGATCGTCACCGCCGACGGGAGGTCTCACCCGATCATCCCCGGGATGGTCGCCATTGCCGAAATCAGGACCGGAAAGAAGACGGTCCTGGAATATCTCATCAAGCCGCTCAACCGCGCCTCCGAAGCCCTGCGGGAGAGGTGAAGCCATCCCCGGCCGGATGGCGAAAGCCACCGCCAGCCCGCCGCATCCTGTGCAGCGGCGCGATCCGCCGGCCACAGCCCCGGGCGCCATGCGCCATGTCCGGGGACCCGGAGGGGGAGGGTTTCCCTCCCCGCGACGCCCCCTGATCAAGCCCCCACCGGAGGAAGCGTCCGAGGCCGCATCGGTCACGGGGCTCTGAATCGCTCGCGGCCGGGCGGGATGCGAAGCCGGTTCCGGCTTTCCCGCCCGGGAAAGTGTTCCCGCCGGGAAGGCCGCGCCTTCGCTGGCATTTGCGATATCGGGATTTTCTTGATGGTCGGAGCGAGAGGATTCGAACCTCCGACCCCCTGCTCCCGAAGCAGGTGCGCTACCAGACTGCGCTACGCTCCGACCGTGGCGCGGGGGTTATCCCGGGCGCCGGGCCTTGGCAAGAGGGCGCGTCAGACGGCGCCGTCGTCCTCGAAACGGCGCCGGGCCAAAGCACTGCGTCCGATCAGTTTCATCATCGAGGAAATGCGCGGCATCAGCCCGGTTTCCGGCCGCGACTTGGTCTGCAGGACCGGCGTGTTCCTGGACACTTTCGAGCGGCCCTCGCGCAGCACGATATAGCATCCCGAAGCGATGATCACGGCAGCGCCGAGCACGGTCGTCCGGTCCGGGGTCTCGGCGAAGAACAGCGCGCCATAGACCGCCGCCCAGAGGATCTGGCTGTACTGCATCGGCGCCACCACGACGGCCGGTGCGGTGCGATAGGCGGAAATGATGAAGAGCGAGGCAATGAAGCCGAAAGCGGCGATGACGCCTGCAAGACCCAGATGCGCCATCGGCATCGGCCGATAGACAAAGGGCAACGCCGCGCCGAGCAGCAGGAAGTTCGCCACCATCGGATAGAGCAGGAGAACGACCGATCGTTCGTCCGACCCGATCTTGCGGACAATGACAGAGGCGAGCGAGGAAAAGACCGCTGCCGCAAGCGCCGCCGCATGGCCGAGCGACAGGGGCGCCGTGCCCGGGCGCAGGACGATCAGCACCCCGATCAGACCGACAAGCACCGCCAGGCCGCGGCGGATGCCCACCCGCTCGCCGAGAATCGGGATCGAAAGGATCGTGATCAGCAGCGGGGCCGCGAAGAGGATCGCATAGGTCTGCGCCAGGGGCAGAACCGAAAACGCGTAGAAGGCGCAGATGCCGGTGATCACCGCCGATCCGGTGCGCAGCGCCGTCCACCAGGGATGGCGCGGGATCAGCGTGCCGTCGGTGGGGTCGCGCATCAGCATCAGGGTGACGAGCGGAAAGCCGAGCAGCACCGAGAAGAACAGCACCTGCACCGGCGAGTAGTGATGGCCGAGAACCTTCACCACCACGTCGTGGGTGGCGAAAATGCCGAAGGAGACGAGCGCGAATCCCGCGCCCCTGGCCGTGCTGTTCATCTGAAAGTTCCGTCCCGGGCGGCCGCGCCGGCCGCGATGCCGAAGCTTGTCGCAGAAGCCCCGGGCGGACTCAACCCGGCCCGAATGTTGCACTAAGGCGCGTGTCGCGGGATACCGTGCCGATGAACGAACGGCACCGCTCCCGGCTGGCCATGACCCTGACCGCGCTTCTGGCCCTGGCGATCGGGTTTGCCACGCTCACCCCCCTTTCCATCCCCGGCCCGCCCGGGGGCGACAAGCTGCACCATCTGCTCGCCTTTGGCGGCCTCGTCCTCCCCGGAACGGCGCTTCGCCCCCGCTGGTGGGCAGCGCTGGCCGGCTTCGCCCTGGCCTATGGCGGCCTGATCGAGATCGTGCAGCCGTATGTCGGCCGCTTTGGCGAATGGTCCGATTTCCTTGCCGACGGACTCGGCGCGCTTGTCGGGGTTCTCGCCGGCAAGGCCCTGGCGCGCCTGTTTCCCGTCTCCCCCCGAGCCGAAGGTTCGGACGCCTGAGCCACGGGTTGCGGCCATCTCCGGGCGGCGGCACTCTTGCGCCGCAGATTGGAGGCAGACGCGATGGAAGGCGTTCTGACCGTGTTCGGCGGCGTGGGGCTGTTTCTCTTCGCCATCCGCGTGCTGACCGAGGCCCTGCGCGACCTCGCGGGCCCGCGCCTGCGCGCTGCCGTTGCCCGCTTCACCACCACGCCCCTGCGCGGCGTTGCCACGGGCACGGCGGTGACGGCGCTGCTGCAATCCGGCGCGGCGACGCTGGTGATGGCCCTGGGGCTGGTTGGCGCCGGGCTGATGACCTTCGGCCAGACCCTGGGCGTGATCTACGGCAGCAACATCGGCTCGACGCTCATGGCCTGGATCGTCGCCGGCCTGGGCGTGCGGGTGCCTCCCGACCTGGTGGCCATGCCGGTCCTCTTTGTTGCCAGCCTGACACTGATGCTCGGCGCGGGAACGACGGCACGGGTGGCGCGCGCCGTTTGCGGCGGGTCGCTGATCTTTGTCGCCATAGCAGTGATGGAGCAGGGTCTGGCGGGCACGGAAGACCTTCTCTCGCCGGGAATGCTGCCGCTGGCCGAGGGTCTGGGCCGTCTGGCGCTGTTTGCCATCGGACTGGCGATCACGCTGGTGATCCAGTCTTCGACCGTCGGCTCGGCGATGCTGGTTGTCCTGCTCGCCGGAGGCGCCATCGACACCGCCCAGGCAGCGGCGCTTCTGCTCGGCATGTCGGTGGGATCCTCCTCGACCGGGCTGATCGCGGCCGTTGGCGGCGGCACGGCGGTGCGGCGAACCGCTGTGGCCAACGCGCTGTTCAATCTCGGGACGGCAATGCTGTTCCTGCCGGTGCTGGGGCCGGTCGTCACTGGCCTTGAAAGGATTTCCGGGGGCGATGCGCCGGTGGCGCTGGCCCTGTTCAACACCCTTCACAACAGCATCGGCGCCGCCGTGTTTCTGCCGCTGACCGCCGGTTTCGCCCGCCTGATCGAGCGGCTGGTTCCCGATCGGCCGGCCGGGCTGGCACGCGGGCTCGACCGGGCGCTGCTCGCCGATCCGCAGGCGGCGCTGGCGATGGCGGCCGAGGTCGCCCGGCGGATCGGCGACACGGCATTCCTGGCGATGGATGGGGCACTCGGGCCCGAGGACGAGCCGGCGCGCCTTGCAACCCTGCCCGAGACCGCCGAGCCGGCGCTGGCGGAACTGGGCGGGTTTCTCGCCCGGATCCACCTGCCCGAAGACCGGCGCGAGGCACAGGACCGGTTTGCCGCACTTCTCCACCAGGCGGATCACCTGTCCCGCCTTGTCGCCCGCGCCCGCAGGTCGCAGGCGCTGTCCGCCGTTGCCGGAGACGGGATGCTGCGCCGTCCGGCCCGGCTTCTGGCCGGGGCGGTCCGGCGGGTGGCGGAGGGCGCGGATCCGGTCCCGGCCGCAGCACGACTTGCCCGCGTTCAGGCTTTGATCGAGACGCGCGCGCTTCGCCACCGGCGCTCGGTCCTGCTGGGCGAACACGCCGGCCTCGTCAGCGTCGCGGAACTGTTCGCCCGCACCGACGCGATGCGCTGGATCGAGCGCAGCGCCGAGCACGCGGCGCGGATCGCCGAATACCGGCTGCGCTGCACACCGGGTCAGGCCTGAAGGCTCGCCTCCAGCGCGGCGATGACCGCATCGCCCATGGCCGAGGTCGAGACCGGCGATCCGCCGGCAGGGCCCATCAGGTCGGCGGTGCGCAGGCCCTGGGCCAGCACCGTCTCCACCGCCTGCTCCACCCGCGTCGCCTCCTCGCCGGCGTCGAAGGAATAGCGCAGCGCCATGGCGAAGGAGAGGATGCAGGCGATCGGATTGGCCTTGCCCTGCCCGGCGATGTCGGGCGCCGAGCCATGGACCGGCTCGTAAAGCGCCTTCGGCCGCCCGTTCGCCATCGGCGCGCCGAGGCTGGCCGAGGGCAGCATGCCGAGCGAGCCGGTCAGCATCGCCGCGAGGTCGGAGAGGAGGTCGCCGAAGAGGTTGTCGGTGACAATGACATCGAACTGCTTGGGCCAGCGGGTCAGCTGCATGGCGCCGGCATCGGCGTACATGTGGGAGAGCGCGACGTCGGGATAGTCCTTGTCATGGACTTCCTGCACCACCTGGCGCCACAGCACGCCCGATTCCATCACATTGGCCTTTTCCATCGAGCAGACCTTGCCGCCGCGCCGCCGGGCCAGCTCGAAAGCCGAGCGCGCCACCCGGGCGATCT
This sequence comes from uncultured Rhodobacterales bacterium, assembly GCA_964602115.1. Taxonomy (GTDB): domain Bacteria; phylum Pseudomonadota; class Alphaproteobacteria; order Rhodobacterales; family Rhodobacteraceae; genus JANOGU01. Next base: position 22,999 of record CAZRQN010000017.1, on the reverse strand, counting down.
CGCTCTCGGTGTAGCGCTGGGTGTTGATCCCCACCCGCTCGTTGCCCTCGGTGAAGATCCCGCGCGGTTCGCCGAAATAGACGCCCGAGGTCAGTTCGCGGACGATCATGATGTCGAGCCCGGCGACCACGTCCTTCTTCAGCGAGGAGAAATCCGCCAGCGCGTCGAAACACTGGGCCGGACGGAGGTTGGCGTAGAGGTCCATCTCCTTGCGCAGCCGCAGGAGCCCGCGCTCGGGCTTCAGGCTGAAGTCGAGGCTGTCGTACTTCGGCCCACCCACGGCGCCCAGCAGGACGGCATCCGCCGCCTGGGCCCGGGCCATGGTCTCGTCCGTCAGGGGGGTGCCATGGGCGTCGTAGGAACAGCCGCCGACCAGTCCCTCCTCCACATCGAAGGCGAGGCCCCGCCGCGACCCCATCCAGGCGATGACCTTCTTCACCTCGGCCATGACCTCCGGGCCGATGCCGTCGCCGGCGAGGATGAGGAGGGAAGGATTGGCCATGGGATGCTCCGGGGTTCGTGGACGGGCGCGGCCTAGCGGAGGGGAGGCGGGGGGTCAAGCGTCACACGGTGGGACATTTTTTAAGTGCAGCAATATCAGGTGATTAGGCGGTCTCGGCAAGGGTTGGGTAAGGAATGGTCTCTGGTTAACCGGGCGCACGGTGTTGCCCGCGAGGGCCACGATCCGCCCGAAGCATGGCGGCCGACGGGCCGACAGGACCCTGGTACGGCGATCACGGATTCGTGAGTTGATTTCGTACAGTGTAAGATTGATACCGATCCATACCTTACACCGTAAGACTCAACCGTCATTCAGAGGAGCCCGCCATGCCCGCCTTCCGTCTCGCCCTCGCCGCCGCCCTTGCTCTCGCCGCCGCACCTGCACTGGCCGATCCTGCCGCCGAGGCCGCCGGCGCCCGGGCGGACATCCAGGCGACGCTCGGCGGTACGCCGAGCTTCGTCGGCCAGATCGCCGATGCCGCCCTTCCCGGCCTGTGGCTCGAACTGAAGCAGCTCCAGTTCGGCGAGGACACCGCGCTGGACGCCAAGACCAAGGCGCTGATCTCGCTCGCCGTGGCCGCCCAGATCCCCTGCCAGTACTGCGTCGCCGCCGACACTGCCGATGCGATGCGCTTCGGCGCCACCAGGCAGGAGATCGCCGAGGCGGTGGCCATCGCCGGGATGACCCGCAACTGGAGCACCCAGTTCTATGGGCTGCAGGTGGACATGCAGACCTTCCGCGCCGAAATGGGCATCAACTGAGCGCCGCAGCGGGGCGCGTTGCGCTGCGGCGCGCCCCGGGGCAGAACCGTCCCATGGACACACCCACCCCGGACGAACCCAGGCCAGCGCGCCAGCGTCTCACCTCGGAGCGCATCCTGACGGAGGCCTTTGCCCTGGTCGATGGCGAGGGGATGGAGGCTTTCAGCTTTCGCACCCTCGCGGGACGGCTGGGTTGCCAGGCGATGAGCCTCTACCACTACTTTCCTTCCAAGGCACATCTGTTCGAGGCGATGGTGGGTATCTGCCTGACGGAAATGCCGCTGCCCGACGAAACACTGGGCTGGCGCAGAAGGCTGGAGCACATCTGCGCGAATTTCCGCGCCATGGCTTTGCGGCATCCCGGCTTCTTTGCCTATTTCACCACCTTCCGCCTGAACAATGCTGCGGGCATGGCGTGGCTCGACGCCGTGCTGCGCGTGTTCGAGGCCACGGGACTGCCGCCCGACCGCCGCGCCTTCCACTTTCGCGCCCTGGGCTACTATCTGGGCGGCGCGGGGCTGGACGAGGCCCTTGGCTATGCCAGGGGCCCCTCTTCGGTGGCGCCGGTACCCGAAGAGGTGGCCCGCCGCGACTTTCCCGCGATCACGGCGGTGGGACCATGGTTCGCCCAGCAGCACCACGCCGCGATCTTCGCCCTCGGCCTGAGCGAGCTGCTCGACGCGCTCGAAGCCGAGGTGGCGGCGCTGGGCTCAGGGTAGCTCGATCACCACCCAGACCGGGCGGCGGCGGCTGAAACCGGGCGACCTGCCCGCCAGCCGCGTGGCCAAGGCACTGGTCCGCTCCGGCGCTTGTCCTTCGGTTTGCAGGCTGCGATACCGCAACACGATGCCCCGGCCGTGGCGGGTCGTAGCGTTCGGCCGGGATGACGGTTCAGGTAGGAGTGCGTCGGTGAAGTTGGTTCTTGCCCTGCTTGCCGTGGTTCTGTCGGCTGCGACCAGCATCGCCGAGCCGATCTTGCCGGACCAGCCGCGACTGCGTGATTTCCCCCGCGGCCCATTCGGTTCCATCGCGCTCTATACCACCACCGTCGCAAAGGGCCGTGACGGCACAATCCATGTCATGCAGGGGTTCATCTGGGGCAGGCCGAACGGCAAAGGCTCGTACATCGTTCGCAATCCGAAGACGGGGCTTAGCTGCAGCGGCGAGACGGTGCGGATGCCGGACCGCTCGGGAAAAGGCGATCTGCGGTGCAGCTTCGAGGACCAACCTCTTGGCGTGATGCCCCTCTATGTGCCGGCTGGAATCTATGGGCGTTTCAAAGGGACCAGCACCGGCAATCTGATCGACCCTGCGGGACGCCAGATCGGCGTCTTCATGACACGCTGGGCAGCCGGAAGCTTTCCCGATCCGATCGAGATGATCGCCGCCTTCGACTGATCGACGGTGACATCCTGCGGGCGGCGCCATCCGGACAGCGTGTCAGGGTAGCTCGATCTCCACCCAGACCGGGCGGTGGCGGCTGGCGGTGGCAAGGGTGGCGCCCAGCGGATCGCCCTCGGGCGGCCAGAGCACGCCGCTGGCGGTGATCTCCAGCCCGGCGGATGGCAGGACGATTTCGGTGCGCAGGCCGCCCGGCCCGTCGAAGACTGCCGTATCCAGCGCCGGATCGCCCGACTGGCCCGGCTCCTGCGCCCGGCCATGGGTGCCGCGCGGGGCGGGGTCCTGCAGCCGGGGATCGGCCAGAAGCGCGGCGATCGCCTCGCGCCGTCCCTCGCCGTCCGCCGGGTCGAGATTGGCGGTGCCGAGCAGGACGAAGGGCGGGGCCGGCGCCGGCTGCGGCAGGGTGCCGTCGAGCAGGCGCAGCCACAGCGCCGCCTCGTCGTGGTTGCGCCGCCCGTTGCGGTCCTCCGGCCCGTCGAAGACCGGCGGCGTGGCATGGAACGCCAGAAGCGCCAGCGGGCCGGCGGGAGCGTCCAGCGGGACGATCCAGTGGCCGGTGGAGGACAGTCGCTGCACTTCTGCCGCCTCCGGCGTGATCCCCGGCGGCAGAACCGCGCCGGGCAGGTCGCGCCAGAGGAAGGCGGAGAGGTCCGCAGGCTCTGCCGCCAGCGGCAGGGCGGACAGGAGTGCCATGCCCCCTTCGCCGGCGAAGCGGCCCCAGCCCTGGGCATCGCCCGGGCCGCCCGCCTTGCCGTCGCCATCGAGATCGAGCCCGGTCTGCACCCCGGAATTGGGCCGGAGCGCCAGGCGGAGCGGATAGTCGGCCCCCGCCGCCGCCACGCGGTCGGCCAGTGCGTTTAGCGCCAGGAGGTCCTGGTCCCAGTCGAGATTGGTCAGGAGCAGCACATCGGCGTCGAGCGCGGCGATGCCTTCAACCACCGCCCGCACCTGCGGATCGCCGGCACGGATGTCGCGCAGCACGAGACCGGGACCGGGCCGGGTGAGTTCGACATTCCAGATGGCGATGCGCAGGCTTTCGGCCGCAGCCGGCGCGGCGATCAGGCCGAGGCATAGCCCTGCGGATCGGAGGACCCCTCGCGCCGCTTGTCGCGGATCATGTTCGCGATGCGGCCCATCGCGATGCCGCGCATGAACAGGCTCGCCGGAAGGAAGGCCCATGCCGTCACCGCCCAGGTCAGGGTCTGCGTCGAGGTCACGTCGATCGCGCCGCTTTGCAGTCCTCCGACTTTCATGACGGCCGGAATGACGAAGGGCAAGACGAAGCCGAGGATCAGATTGGCCCTTGCATCCCGCTCCAGCCGCGCCACGACATCGCCGCCGGCGGTGGGATCGAAGGTGGGCAGGTTCACCCAGACGTTGAAGGCCCCGAGATTGGACGGCCAGTTCTTGAAGCGCAGCATCAGCACGAAGGCCAGCAGCGACAGAAGAAGGGTCATGTAGGAAACGCCGGCGGCGGATCGCACGATGCTGATCTGGTGCTCGTTCAGCCCTTCGCCCAGCATCAGCGTGAGAAGGCGCACGGGGCTGTAGGGAAAATCGAGCGCCACGCCGCAGGAATAGGACAGTGCCTCCACCAGGGCGCTGGCCGGCGAACGCTGCACCCCGTTGCGCGCGGTGATGGTGATGGCGATGACCATCACCGCCAGCATGGCAAAGCGGGTACGGTTGTAGGGCGGGGCATCGCGGAACTCGATGACGCCGGGGTAGGTGGCTGAATATTCAGCGAAAGTCAGGGCTCCGGCAAAGAATGCGATCAGCGCGGACATCTGCCGTGCATCCTCGGGCGTGCCCGGGATCAGGACCGAGGGCGCTGTGATCAGCACCATGACCGCGACGGCCCGCAGAAACGCGCCGGACACTTGCGTCAGCACCGCTCGTTCTTCCCCTGACCGGCCGGTCCCGATGCGATGCCGGAACCTTTTCCCGGGTTCCCCGCCGGTGATGGCGGGCTGCCTCAATTTTGCCTCATTCGTGCCCACTTTCCGCCATCTCCGCAATCGGTACCGCCAAGAAACCCGGCCAATGTGGCGCTTTCGCGGAAAATGTGTCGCGAAGTTGCATCAAATGAAAAAAAGGGGCCGCCCGAAGGCGACCCCGGCATTTCTTGGGCAGAGGGTTCAGGCCCAGGGGCGGGCAGCAGCGGCCTTCGCCTCGAACGTGTCGATGGACGCGGCCTTCTCCAGCGTCAGGCCGATGTCGTCGAGCCCGTTGAGCAGGCAGTGCTTCTTGAACGGATCGACCTCGAAGCCGAAGGAGGTACCGTCGGCGGCAGTGACGGTCTGGGCCGCGAGATCGACGCTGATGCGGGCATTGGCGCCCTTCTTGGCGTCTTCCATCAGATGATCCACCGCCGCCTGCGGCAGGACCACCGGCAGGATGCCGTTCTTGAAGCAGTTGTTGAAGAAGATGTCGGCGAAGGAGGTCGAGATCACGCAGCGGATGCCGAAATCCAGAAGCGCCCAGGGCGCATGTTCGCGCGAGGAGCCGCAGCCGAAGTTGTCGCCGGCGACGAGAATTTCGGCCTTGCGGTACTGCGGCTGGTTCAGCACGAACCCGGGGATCTCCTTGCCGTCCTGGGTGTAGCGCATCTCGTCGAACAGGTTCACCCCCAGCCCCGACCGCTTGATGGTCTTGAGGAACTGCTTGGGGATGATCATGTCGGTGTCGATGTTGACCAACGGCATGGGCGCCGCGATGCCGGTCAGGGTGGTGAAGGGGGTCATGGGGGCCTCGTTTACTTGACGTTTTCGGCTCTTGTGCCCATATTCAGCACAAATGGGCTGGAGTTTTTCGGTCGGCGTAGGGCTGCTGGGCAACCGGCGGCCCTTCTGCTTTCTTGTACACCTGTCATGGGAACTGCCTGGGTCCCGGGAACAGCAGTTTCGGGGACATACAGTCATAAGCACGGTTGGGCGCATCAGGACGAAGGCACTTCAATCCAATCGGCCTCGCAAACAGATCGGCAAGTTGAAGACCGGCGCAGTTCGATCGCTTGTCCGCGAAGTGTGAGTTCCAAGTGAACTTCAGAAACTTCTCGCCTGATCCTCGTCCGATTGGAACGTCGCCGTCTGCCAGCCGACGGAAAGCGAGTTCGAGCACTTGATCCTCTTTCGCGCCTCGACTCTCAAACACCACACTTACCGCCCTTCCCGACTGCTCGCGCTTCAGCAGCACGCCGGCCAATCGCTCCATGCAAAAAGTGAGAGCGAGTGCGTATGGATCAAAAGGTTGAGCGTATCGCTGCTCTAGTCGGTCTTTGTGAATTACGGCACTGATCACAGTCGCGTCCAAAGACCGGACAAGGTCGTTTATCTCCTCGATGAAGCCGTTACGCAGCGGAGCGCTTGCCTGAAATCTTGCAAACGCACCGCTTTGTCGCCGTATGTCTCGCTCGTGCAGGATTACTTGATCATGCCCGAAGTAACGGAACTTCAGATTGGTGATGGCCTGCTGGACTGAACCGGCGTAGGTAGCCTTTTCGATCACGACAAAGACAAGAACGAACACCGGAAAATCGCCGCGATCGGCGGACAATACCGGCGAGCCGCTCTCGTCGGCGAAAACGATCAGGTCCGAGAAGGTCATAGCTAGATCAGCCTACGCCATCTCCCCCATCATCTCCCGCACGTCCGTCAGATGCCCGGTGATCGCCGCCGCTGCGGCCATCTGGGGGGAGAGGAGATGCGTCCTGCCGCCCCTTCCCTGCCGGCCCTCGAAGTTGCGGTTGGAAGTGGCCGCGCAGCGCTCGCCGGGGGAGAGCTGGTCGGGGTTCATGGCGAGGCACATCGAGCAGCCCGCGAGCCGCCATTCGAAGCCCGCGTCGAGGAAGATCTGCGCCAGGCCTTCCTCTTCCGCCTGGGCCCGCACCAGGCCGGAGCCCGGCACCACCATGGCGCGTTTCACCGCGATCTTCTTGCCCTTCAGGATCGCCGCCGCCGCGCGCAGATCCTCGATCCGCCCGTTGGTGCAGGAGCCGATGAAGACCGTGTCGATGGCAATCTCGCTGAGCTTCTGGCCCGGCGTCAGGCCCATGTAGTCGAGCGAGCGGGCCACCGCCTCGGCCTTGCCGCCGGCGAAGTCGGCGGGCGAGGGCACGGTGCCGGTGATCGGCAGCACGTCCTCGGGCGAGGTGCCCCAGGTCACGACCGGCGCGATATCCTCGCCGCGGATCGTCACCACCTTGTCGAAATGCGCGCCCTCGTCGGTGAAGAGCGTCTGCCAGTAGGCCAGCGCCGCCTCCCATTTGGCGCCTTTCGGCGCATGGGGCCGGCCCAGGCAATAGGCGAAGGTCTTTTCGTCCGGGGCGATCAGGCCGGCGCGGGCGCCGCCTTCGATCGCCATGTTGCAGACCGTCATCCGGCCTTCCATCGACAGTTCGCGGATCGCCTGGCCGCAGTATTCGATGACATAGCCGGTGCCGCCGGCGGTGCCGGTGGCGCCGATGACCGAAAGCGTGATGTCCTTGGCGGTGACGCCGGGGCGCAGGGACCCGGTGATCTCCACCTTCATGTTCTTCGATTTCTTCTGGATCAGCGTCTGGGTGGCCAAGACATGCTCGACTTCCGAGGTGCCGATGCCATGCGCGAGCGCGCCGAAGGCGCCGTGGGTGGCGGTGTGGCTGTCACCGCAGACCACGGTCATGCCCGGCAGCGTCCAGCCCTGTTCCGGCCCGACGATATGGACGATGCCCTGGCGGATGTCCGACACCGGGTAATAGCTGATCCCGAAGTCCCTGGCGTTCTTGTCCAGCGCCTCGACCTGGATGCGGCTTTCCTCGTTGTCGATGTGCTTGTCGCGTCCCGCCGTGGTGGGGACATTGTGGTCGGGCACGGCGATGGTCTTCTCCGGCGCGCGGACCTTGCGACCGGCCATGCGCAGGCCCTCGAAGGCCTGGGGCGAGGTCACTTCATGGACGAGGTGGCGGTCGATGTAGAGCAGGCAGGTGCCGTCTTCGGAGGTATGGACGACATGGTCGTCCCAGATCTTGTCGTAGAGCGTGCGGCGAGCCATGGCTCACTCCTGATGTCGGGAAGGATGCAGGGACAGGCGAACGGACGGCGGCAGCCGTCAGAGGCGTGCGAGGACCGAGCGCGTCGCGCCGGTGAAGCGCCACGGCAGGCGGGCACGGTCGGCCATGTCGAAGAAGCGGATCATGCCGGGCCGCATAGCGGAAACCGGCCCTTGTCGCAAGCCGCGCGGTATCCGGCGCCCGGCCCCGCTCAGGCCGGATCGTGGCAAACCGCCTCGATGTTGTTTCCGTCCGGGTCGAGGACGAAGGCGCCGTAATAGTCCTTGTGGTAATGCGGGCGCAGGCCCGGGGCGCCATTGTCGGCGCCGCCCGCCGCAAGCGCGGCGGCATGGAAGGCATCCACCACGGCGCGGCTCGTGGCGCGGAAGGCGACATGGGTGGTCGTCGCCCCGGGCTTGCCGGTGCCGATCCAGAAATCCGGATGGCCGTCGCCGAAACCGGCGTGAGCGCCGTGGCCGCCGGTCTGGGCGTCGGTGATCTCCATCATCAGGGCATAGCCCAATGGCGCCAGCGCGGCGGCGTAGAAGGCCCTGGAGCGGGCGAAGTCCGAGACCGGGTAGCCGACATGGTCGAGCATGGCTGATCCTCCCTCTGGCCCGGCCGATGCTGCGCCCGGCCGGCCCTGAAGGCAATGCGGGCCTGATCCCGGCACCGTGAGGGCGGGAGAATCCTTGCCGGGGCAGCGGCTGTTTGCGACGCTGGCGCCTGCGGACAGGGCGCCCTCTCGACGGAGGCCGACATGATCGGACCGAACGGCACTTACGGCACGGCGGACCAGCAGCGGATTCAGGAAAAGGCCGAGCGGCTGGCGGACTGGTGCCGCGAGACGCCGGGCGCGCGTTTCAGCGGGCGGGCGATCTCCACCGACGACCCGGAGGTGCTGGGCTGGGACGTGATCGAGGCGCATCTGGAGGAGGACGGGCTTTTCGGCTTCTCCAACATGCTGCCGGACCAGGCTGCCGCCGTGCGGGCGCGTCTCGCCGGTTACGGGATCACCGCGCATGAATGGCAGGTCTTCACGGCGCCTTCGGCCGCGCTGGGCCCGGGCCTCGACGCGATCTGCCACCAGCCCCTGCCCGATGGCCTACGCGCCGAAGTGCTGGAGGGCGAGGCACTGGTCGGCATGCAGGCGCTGAACGCGGCGACCGGGATCGGGCCGCTGGGCACAAGGGTTCTGGCGGGCCGTATCGTGCCGGGTGTTGCGGTCGGCATTTTCACCGCCGAGGGCGCGGTCGTGGCGGCGGGCTTCGGGGCCCGGCTCAACAACCGCTTCTCGCGCCATGCGCAGACGGCCTGGGTGGGCATGATCTCGGTCGATCCCGCCTGGCGAGGCCGGGCGCTGGGCACGCGGGTGAATGCCGAAGTGGTGCGCGTCACGATCGAACGGCTGGAAGCGGAGCAGATCGTCGAATTCGTCGCGCCCACGAACCTCGCCTCGGCGGCGATGATCCGGACCTGTGGCCTTGCGCCGAACGAGGAGCGCTCGATCGCCGCGATCCGCGAGGGCGTCAACTTCACCCGATAGGCGGCGATGGTTGACTCATCAATCAGGCATTGCTTATGATAAGCCATGCCTAATGAATCCGCCGCCCTCGCCGCGCTCGCCGATCCCACCCGCCGCCGGGTGTTCGAGCGGCTGGGCGAGGCGCCGGCCTCGGTGGCCGAGATCACCCGCGCCGTGGGCGTCTCGCAGCCTGCCGTCAGCCAGCACCTCAAGGTGCTGCGCGAGGCCGGGCTGGTCGCCGGCACGCCACAGGGAGCGCGGGTGATCTATGCCATCGACCCTGCCGGCCTTGGCCCGCTGCGCGCCTGGCTCGACCGCTTCTGGGATGCGCAGCTTGCCGCCTTCAAAACCGCCGCCGAGACAGCCGAAACGGAGCCTCCGCCATGACCGCGACCATCCGCCCCGCCCCGGTGCGCAAGAGCCTGTTCGTCAATGCCGCACCGGCGCGGGCCTTCTCGGTCTTCACCGCCGGCATGGGCGGCTGGTGGCTGAAGACCCACAGCCTGACGCAGGCCGGACAGACGGCCGTGACCGTGGAGCCCTTCGCCGGCGGGCGCTGGTTCGAGACCGGGGCGGACGGGCAGGAATGCGACTGGGGGCGGGTGCTGGTCTGGGAGCCGCCGGCGCGGCTCGTGCTGGTCTGGGCGCTCAACGCCGACTGGGGCACCGATCCGAAGGTCGAGACCGAGATCGAAGTCACCTTCACCCCCGAGGGCGAGGGGACGCGGGTGATGCTGGAGCACCGCAATCTGGAGGCCTATGGCGCCCGGGCGGCGGAAACGGCCGGCATTCTCGACAGCGACAACGGCTGGGGCGGGCTTCTGGCCGCCTTTGTGCAGGCGGTGTGACGCCGCTCTCCGGGCCCTCCGTTGAGGTTGCACCGCTACAGTGCTAGATTCGCCCGGCGGCGCGGATCGGCGGCGTGTACCCGGAGGACAAGTCCCTGTCTCACTCTGACCCTGCGACCGGGCTTCCGGTCGGCGCGCGGGCGCGGATGGCGCCCGGGGACGTGACCCCCGACATGGTTCTGGCGAAGGTGCTTGCCTCGCTCGACGACGACAAGGCCGAGGATGTGGTGCAGATCGACCTGCGCGGCCGTTCGGATGTGGCCGACTGGATGGTGATCGCCTCCGGCCGCTCCACCCGCCAGGTCGCCGCCATCTCGGAAAAGCTGACCGAGCGGCTGAAGGCCGACCTCGGGCTTTCCTGCAAGGTCGAGGGCAAGGAAGCCTCCGACTGGGTGCTGATCGACGCGGGCGATGTCATCGTCCATGTCTTCCGCCCCGAGGTGCGCAGCTTCTACCAGCTGGAAAAGATGTGGATGCCCGCCGGGCAGCAGGCCGCGCGCGCGGCGCAGGTCTGACCCCTTGCTGCGCCTGACGCTCTGTGCCGTCGGCCGGCTGCGCGCCGGGCCGGAGCGGGTGCTGGTGGACGACTATCTCGACCGTTTTGCCAAGACCGGCCGCAGCCTCGGCCTGGCGCCCGTCGCGGAGCGCGAGGTCGAGGCCAGAGGCGGCATGGGGCCGGAGGGCGAGGCGCTTCTGCGTGCCGTGCCGGCCGGGGCGCTGCGGGTGGTGCTGGACGAGCGCGGGGCGCGGCTGACCTCGCCGGACTTCGCCGCGCGGCTGGCGGACTGGCGCGATCAGGGGCGCGAGGCCGCCCTGCTCATCGGCGGGGCGGACGGGCTGGCGCCGCCGCTGCGCGAGGGCGCCGATCTGGCGATCAGCTTCGGCGCCATGGTCTGGCCGCACATGCTCGTCCGGGTGATGCTGGCCGAACAGCTCTACCGCGCCGCCGCGATCCTCGCCGGCACGCCCTATCACCGGGCGTGAGCCCCTCTCAGCCCGCAGCGGCCTGGAACAGGGGCAGGCTGGCTTCGATCATGGCCTCGGTTCCGGTCAGGCTGATGCGGAAATCGGACGGGCGGTCAAAGAGCGTGCCGGGCATGACGAAAACGCCCTGTGCCGCCAGCTTGCGGGTGAAGGCTTCCGAATCCCCTCCCGGCGCGCGTCCCCAGAGGTAGAAGGTCCCGGCCGGCCGCGTCATGGCATAGCCCCATTGGGTCAGGGCGTCATGCATCCGGTCGCGCTTCCGTTCCAGGGCGGGGATGTCGATGCCGATCCGTTCCAGATCGCGGACCGCGTATTGCAGGGGGGCGTCGGGGAAGTTCCACCCATCCGCGACCTGGGAACTCACGGCCGCCCCGCGCAGCGCCTGACGGTCGGCATCGGGCATGTCCGGGCCGATGGCCAGGTAGCCGAGCCGCAGGCCGGGGGCGAGCAGGATCTTGCCATAGCTGTAGTCGATCAGCGTATGCGGATAGACGGCGGCGGGACTGGTGAAGGACGCGCCGTCGAAGCGGATGCGGCGGTAGGGCTCGTCCGACAGGATGAAGATCGGCCGGCCGAAATCGCGCGAGCGGCGTGCCAGCATCGCGGCCAGTTCTTCCAGCCGCGCGCGGCTGTAGATCACGCCGGTCGGGTTGTGCGGTGTGTTGACCACCACGATGCGGGTGCGCGGGGTCAGCGCCGCCTCGATGGCGTCGATATCCAGGTCGAAACTGCCCTCGGCCAGCGGGACGAAGACCGGCACCGCGTTGCGCGCCCGCAGGGTGGTGGCGTAGCAGAACCATCCGGGGCTCGGGATGACGCATTCGTCGCCGGGATCGAGCAGCAGCGAGAAGGCCAGCGCGATGGCCCCGAAGGCGCCCTTGGTCATCGCGATGTCGGCGGCTTCGAACGGTAGGCCAAGCTCCATCCGCAGCGATTCCGCGACCGCCGCGCAGGGGTCTGGCTCGCTCGTCTTGTAGGCGAACCAGTCCGGGCTCTTCGGCTGGAGGGCAGCCGCGATGGCATCGACCATCGGCGGCAGGGGCATGTCATGCGGGTTGCCGAAGGTCAGGTCGGCGACGACCGCATGATCGGCCATGCCGCTGCGGTAGCCGCTGAAGAAACGGAACACCGTGTCGATCGCAGCCGCAGACGATGCGGATCGTTCGGAGAGAATCTGCATGGTCCGCCCTCTTTCCGCAGGAAGGCCCGCAGTATGCCGCGATGGTCCGGCCCGGCATAGAAATTCTTGCCCCCGCGGGCGGGGACTTTGGCGGCCGCGAAATACGGGCGCGGATTGTGGGATGCAGACGGGCGGCGTAGAAGACGGCGCGCTTTGAGGGAGGATAGGCGATGGCTGCAGCGAAACCCGTGGTCCTGTGCATCCTCGATGGCTGGGGCATCGGCCCGGATCCGGCGGTCAGCGCCCCGGCGCAGGCGAATGTACCGAACTTCAACCGCATCTGGGCGGAGTGTCCGCATGCGACGCTGACCACCTTCGGGCCGGATGTCGGCCTGCCCACCGGACAGATGGGCAATTCCGAGGTCGGCCATACCAACATTGGTGCCGGGCGGGTGGTGGCCATGGATCTCGGCGCCATCGACCTTGCCATCGAGACCGGCAGCTTTCGCCAGAACCCGGCGCTTCTTGCCTTCATCGACCGGATGAAAGTCACCGGCGGGGCGGCGCATCTGATGGGCGTGGTCTCCGATGGCGGGGTGCATGGCCATATCACCCATGTGATCGAGGCGATTTCCGCCATCGCCGCAGCCGGCGTGCCGGTCGTGCTGCACGCCATCACCGACGGCCGCGACGTGGCGCCCTCCTCGGCCGCCGGCTTTGTCGCCGACATGCTGCCGCGCCTGCCCGCCGGCGCCCGGGTCGGCACCGTCTGCGGCCGCTACTGGGCCATGGACCGCGACAACCGCTGGGAACGGGTGGCGCGCGCCTATGGCGCCATGGTCCGGGGCGAGGGCCAGCCCTCCGCCGATGCCGCGAGCGCGGTGGCGGAGGCCTATGCGCGGGGCGAGACCGACGAATTCATCGCCCCCACCGTTCTTGCAGGCTATGGCGGGATGAAGGATGGCGACGGGCTGTTCTGCCTGAACTTCCGGGCGGACCGGGCGCGGGAGATCCTCTCGGCCCTCGGCGCACCGGACTTCGCCGGCTTCGACACCGGGACCCGGCCGAAACTCGCGTCGATGCTGGGGATGGTGGACTATTCCACCGCCCACAACGCCTTCATGACCACCGCCTATCCCAAGCAGGACATCCCCAATACCATCGGCGAATGGGTGGCGGCAAAGGGCCTGCGGCAGTTCCGGCTGGCCGAGACCGAGAAATACCCGCATGTCACCTTCTTCCTCAACGGCGGGCGCGAGACGCCCTTTGCCGGCGAGGAGCGCTACATGGCGCCCTCGCCCAAGGTGGCGACCTATGATCTTCAGCCGGAGATGAGTGCCGAGGAGGTCTCCGACCAGTTCGTCAAGGCCATCGAGAGCGGCTTCGACCTGATCGTGGTCAACTTTGCCAACCCCGACATGGTGGGCCACACCGGCTCGCTTCCCGCCGCGATCCTGGCCTGCGAGGCGGTGGACCGGGGGCTTGGCCGGGCGCTGGCGGCGCTGGAGAAGGCGGGCGGGGCGATGATCGTCACCGCCGATCACGGCAACTGCGACGTGATGGTCGATCCGGTGACGGGCGGGCCGCACACGGCACATACCACCAATCCCGTTCCGGTGATCCTGGTCGGCGGCCCGGCCGGCGCCAGCCTGCGCCAGGGGCGGCTGGCCGATCTGGCGCCGACACTGCTGGAGCTGATGGGCCTGCCCCTGCCGCCGGAAATGACAGGACAGAGCCTGATCGCGAGATGATCCGCGCCGCGACCCTGGCGCTGGCCTTTGCCCTCTCCCTGACCGTCCCCGCCGCCGGCGAGGACGTCGCGGACGAGGCGGCGACGGCGGCCCGGGCGTTGCAGGCAGCCATCGACGCCTTGCCGCAGGCGCGGGGCGCCCGCGACAGGGTGGCCGCGCTGACGGCGGTGATCACCGCCGAGGAACAGGCGCTGGCGGCGCTGCGGGAAAGCCTGCGCCAGGTGCAGCTGCACGAAAGCGCCCTGACCCGCGCCTTCGCCGCCAAGCGCGAGCGCATCGGCCAGCTTCTGGGCGTTCTGGCGGAACTGGATCCCAAGCCCGGACCGCAGCTTCTCTTGCACCCGGACGGGCCGCTTGGCACGGTCCGGGCGACGATGATCCTGTCCACGGTCACGCCGGCGCTGCAGGCCGAGGCCGAAGCGCTGCGGGGGGAGATCGAGGAGCTGGAAGCGCTGCGTCGGGTACAGGCCGAAGCGGCGGCGATGGCGGGCGCGGCGCTCGCTGCCTCGCAGGAGGCACGCACTGCCTTGTCCAAGGCGATGAGCGCCCGCACCGACCTGCCACTTCGCTTCGAGCAAGACCCCGAGGCCATCGCCGCCGTCACCGCCTCGGCCCGCTCGATCGCCGATCTGGCAGCCGGTCTGGTCCCTGAACCGGATCCGGGCGGCGACTTCGCCGCCCAGGCCGGGACGCTGCCGATGCCGGTGCTCGGCACCCTGCTGCGGCGCGCCGGCGAAAGCGATGCGCGCGGCGTGGCCCGGCCCGGGATCACCCTGGCCACCAGGCCAGGCGCGCTGGTCACCGCGCCCTGGGCGGCGACGGTGCGCTACCGGGGACCGCTCAGGGACTACGGAAACGTGATGATTCTGGAGCCCGGAAGCGGTTATCTGCTGGTTCTGGCCGGACTGGGCACAGTCTATGGCGAGGTGGGCGAGGTGGTGGCGCAGGGCGCGCCCCTGGGTCTGATGGGCGGGGCGATGCCGCAGGAGGGCGAGTTCCTCGCCGCCGCAGACGACGGGGCTGGCGCTCGCGAGACCGAGACGCTTTATATCGAGATCAGGCAAGGCGCCGAGCCGGTTGATCCGGCCCTCTGGTTCGCCGCAACGGGAGATGTTCCGCAATGAGGAAGTTCGTGATGGCCGCGCTCGGCGGCACCGTCGCTGGGGTCGTCCTGACGACGCAGTTCGCCGGACCCCTGATCGCGGAGGAGCAGAAGCGCGAGGCCTCGGTCTATGAGCAGCTCGACCTCTTCGGCGACATCTTCGAGCGGGTGCGCTCGCAATATGTCGAGGAGGTCAAGACCGAGGATCTGATCGAAGCCGCGATCAACGGCATGCTGACCTCGCTCGATCCGCATTCGGGCTATCTGCCGGCCGACGATTTCGACGACATGCAGGTGCAGACGCGCGGCGAGTTCGGCGGGCTGGGCATCGAGGTGAGCCAGGAAGAGGGCTTCATCAAGGTCGTCTCGCCGATGGACGGCACCCCGGCGGCCAAGGCCGGGATCCAGGCCGGCGATTTCATCACCCATGTCGATGGCCAGTCGGTGCTCGGCCTCACGCTCGACCAGGCGGTGGACCAGATGCGCGGGCCGGTGGGCTCGGAGATCATCATCACCGTGGTGCGCAAGGATGTGGACGAGCCCTTCGACGTCTCCATCATCCGCGACACGATCAAGCTGACCGCCGTCAAGGGCCGCACCGTGGGCGATACGGTGGTGCTGCGCATCACCACCTTCAACGACCAGACCTATCCGGGGCTGGAGGAAGAGCTGAAGAAGAACGTCGAGGCGCTCGGCGGCTGGGACAAGGTGGCCGGCGTGGTCGTCGATCTGCGCAACAACCCCGGCGGCCTTCTGACCCAGGCGATCAAGGTCGCCGACGCCTTCATCGAGAAGGGCGAGATCGTCTCCACCCGTGGCCGCACCCCCGCCGACGGCGAGCGCTTCAACGCCACGCCGGGCGATGACATCCAGGGCAAGCCGCTGGTGGTGCTGATCAACGAAGGCTCGGCCTCGGCCTCGGAAATCGTCGCCGGTGCGCTTCAGGACCACCGCCGCGCCATCATTGTCGGCACCAAGAGCTTCGGCAAGGGTTCGGTCCAGACGGTGATCCCGCTGCGGGGCGACGGCGCCATGCGCCTGACCACGGCGCGCTACTACACGCCCTCGGGCCGCTCGATCCAGGCCCTGGGCGTGGCGCCCGACATCATCGTGATGCAGCCGGCCAAGCCGCCGGCGGCGGAGGGTGAGGCTGCGGCGGAGGAGGCACCCGCCTCGGCGGTCAACCGCTCCGAAGCCGGGCTGCGCGGGGCGCTGACCAACGACTCGATGACCGAGGACGAGAAGGCCCAGTACGAGGCCGATGCCGCCCGGGCCGAGGAAACCGCCAAGCTGCGCGAGGAGGACTATCAGCTCGCCTATGCGGTGGACATCATCAAGGGCCTGTCGGTGATGGCGCTGAACGCGCAGGCCGATGCGCCGGAGCCTGCGGCCGCCAACCCGTGAGCGCGGCAACGATCCTGCCCTACCGGCCCTGCGCCGGCGTGGCGCTGATGAACCGCGAAGGCCTGCTCTTCGCCGGACAGCGGCGCGACAGCGAGGTTCCGGCCTGGCAGATGCCGCAGGGCGGGATCGACAGGGGCGAGAAGCCCGGCGAAGCCGCGCTGCGCGAGCTGTGGGAGGAGACGGGCGTGACCGGCGATCTGGTCACGCTCATCGACCGGACCCGGGGCTGGGTGACCTATGACCTGCCGCCGCATCTGCTCGGCAAGGTCTGGGGCGGCAAGTACCGGGGCCAGAAGCAGAAATGGTTCCTCTACCGGCTCGACGGGCCGGACGAGGCGATCCGCATCGACACCGAACATCCCGAGTTCTCGGCCTGGCGCTGGATCCAGGCCGACGAGCTTCTGGCCCAGATCGTGCCCTTCAAGCGCGAGGTCTATGCCGAGGTGCTTGCCGCCTTCCGCCCGCATCTCGCCTGAGCGCACGCCGCCTCGGGGCTTGCGCGCGCGGCGGGGGCGCCTAGGCTGGCGCCGGTCAACGCAGGACCCGCCATGCCCGCTTTCGCCCCGACCTCTCCCGACGCGCGCCCCCTGCATCTGGTGGACAGCGGCGGGGTGGAGGCCTTTGCCGCCACGCTTCCGGCGGCGCAGGCCGCCTGGCTCCGCGGCGCGGGCTTCGAGGCCGGTCTGGGCGAGGTCCGGCTGCTGCCCGGGCCGGATGGCGCGCCGGTCGCGGCGGCCCTTGGCCTCGGCACGCCCTCGTCCCGCGCCCGGACCCGTTTCGGCCTCGCCAGGGCAGCATCGGCCCTGCCCGCCGGCGACTGGGTCTTGCGCGGCGGTCTCGACCCCGAGGCGGCGCAGGAGGCGGCGCTCGGCTGGTTGCTGGCGGGCTACCGCTTCGACCGCTACCGCTCCGGCTCAAGACCCGCTCCGGCGGCGCTGCTGGTGGCGCCGGAGGGCGTGGATGCGGGGCGGCTGGAGGCGATCGCGGAAGGCGAGTTCCTGACCCGCGATCTGGTCAACACGCCCGCTTCGGACATGGGCCCGCAGGAACTGGAATCGGCCGTCCGCGCCGTGGCCGAGCGCTTCGGCGCCTCGGTGACCTCGGTGGTCGGCGAGGCGCTGCTGGCGCAGAATTTCCCCATGATTCATGCGGTTGGCCGTGCCAGCCCCCGCGCACCCCGGCTGGTCGAGATGGTCTGGGGCAGCGAAGGGCCGGCGCTGACGCTGGTGGGCAAGGGCGTGTGCTTCGATACCGGGGGGCTGGACCTCAAGCCCTCGTCCAACATGCTCCTGATGAAGAAGGACATGGGCGGGGCGGCCACCGTCCTCGGCCTCGCCCATATGGTGATGGCGCTGGGGTTGCGCCTGCGCCTGCGGGTGCTGATCCCGGCGGTGGAAAACGCGGTGGCCGGCAACGCCATGCGGCCGCGCGACATCCTGCGGAGCCGCAAGGGCCTGACGGTCGAGATCAACAACACCGATGCCGAGGGGCGGCTGATCCTCGCCGACGCGCTGGCCTATGCCGGGGAGGCGCCGGCGGACCTCATCGTCTCGATGGCCACCCTGACCGGCGCGGCGCGGACGGCGGTAGGCCCTGATATCGCTCCGTTCTTCACCGATGACGACGGGCTGGCCTCCGCCCTGTCCGCCGCCGGCGACCGGGTGCGCGACCCGGTCTGGCGGCTGCCGTTCTGGGCGCCCTACGAGAGCCTGATCGAGCCCGGGATCGCCGATCTGGACAATGCGCCCTCGGGCGGAATGGCCGGGGCGATCACGGCAGCGCTGTTCCTGCGCCGCTTCGTCGCCCAGCCGCGCTATGCGCATTTCGACATCTATGCCCATCAGGCCAGCGATGCCCCCGGCCGGCCCAAGGGCGGTGTGGGACAGGGCGCAAGGGCACTGCTGGAGGCGCTGCCGGGGGTGCTGGGGCTGTGAGCGGGCGGCGTCGGGACTGCGCAGGGTCTGCGTCGGTTTCCCTCCGGTCGCGGGGGGCACCCCGCCCCGGGCCGGACCCGGGGCCTCCCTCGCCGCGAGCACACCGGCGGGGGGGAGAGGTCCCGGGTCAGGCCCGGGACGGGAATTCGTGCCGCGATGGCTGACTGGCGGCTGACCCCGGCGACGGCGCGCATCGCCCATGTCTCGCTGCGCGGGCGGGTCGAGGCCCCGGCCTATGCCGAGGGCGAGGCGATGGAGGTGGCGGTGCCGGTCGCCGACCTGTCCCGCCGCCCGGGCGAAGGGCGCGAGCGCCAGCTTCTGCTCGGCGAGGGCTTTCTGGTCCTCGACCGCGACGGCGGCTTCGCCTTCGGCCGCGCGGCGCGCGACGGCTACTGCGGCTGGGTGCCCTCCTTCGCGCTCGCCCCGCCCAGCGGGCCGACGCATCGGGTGGCGAGCCTCGGCACCCATCTCTATCCCGAGCCGAGGGTGCAGGCGCGGGCCACCGGATCGCTGACCCTGGGCGCGCGGCTGCGGGTGGATGCGGTGCAGGGCGCCTTTGCCGTCACCCCGCACGGCCTTGTCCCCGCAGGCCATCTCAGGCCGCTGGACGAGGTGGAGACCGATCCGGTCGCGGTGGCGGCGCTGTTCCTGCATGTGCCCTATCTCTGGGGCGGCAACACGCGCGACGGGCTGGACTGTTCCGGCCTGGTGCAGGCGGCGCTTCTGGCCTGCGGCATCGCCTGTCCGGGGGACAGCGACCTGCAGCAGGCGCTGGGGCGGCCGGCGGAAGGGCCGCCGCAGCGCGGGGACCTGCTGTTCTGGAAGGGCCATGTCGCCTGGGTCGCGGATGGCGCGACGATCCTGCATGCCAGCGGGCATCACATGGCGGTGGAATATGAAGGACTGGAGGCCACCGTGGCCCGCATCGCCGGGGCCGGCGGCGGGCCGGTTGCGGCGCATCGCAGATTGGGAGAGTGACCATGCAGAAATCGGCGATCGTCATGGGTGGCGGGTCGGGGATCGGCGCCGCCGCCGCGCGGCGGCTGGCGGAGGAGGGCTATGCCGTCTCGATCCTTTCGTCCTCCGGCAAGGGCGAGGCGCTGGCGGGCGAACTCGGCGGGATCGGCATGACCGGCACCAACCGCTCGCAGGCCGATATCGACGCGCTGGTGGCGGCGGTGATGGCGCGGTTCGGGCGGATCGACGCGCTGGTGAACTCTGCCGGCCATGGGCCGCGCGGCACGGTGGACGGATTGAGCGATGCGCAGTGGATCGAGGGGATGGAGACCTATCTGCTCTCCGCCATCCGGGCGATCCGGGCGGTGACGCCGATCATGGTGGCGCAGGGCGGCGGCGCCATCGTCAATGTCAGCTCCTATGTCGCGGTGGAACCTGACCTGGCCTTCCCGACCTCCGGCGTCTTCCGCGCCGGGCTGGCGGCCTTCGTCAGGATGCATGCCGAGGCCCATGCCCGGGACGGCATCCGCATCAACAACGTGCTGCCGGGGTTCATCGACAGCCTGCCCTCGGACACAAAGTGGCGCGACAAGACCCCGATGGGCCGTTTCGGCAGGGTGGAGGAGATTGCGGCGACCATCGCCTTCCTGGTCTCGGAAGGCGCAGGTTTCATCACCGGACAGAACATCCGGGCGGACGGCGGCATCACCCGTTCCCTCTAGGGACCGGGTGGCCAGGTGGCGGAGCCGGGCCGCGGCCCGGCACGCGGTCCGGCGTCAGACTTCGCCGTCCCCGCCTTCACCCTCGCCGCCGCCTTCTTCGTGCTCTTCGTGCTCTTCGTGCTCGTCCTCGCCGTCCCCGTCCTCGCCGTCCTCGCCGTCGTCGTCGTCCTCGTCGTCGTCTTCGTCGTCGTCCGAGCCCTCGTGATCTTCGCCGTCTTCCTCGGCGTCGTCCCCGTCGCTGGCCTCGTCCTCGCCGTCCTCTTCACCGTCCTCGACGCAGTCTTCTCCGTCGAATTCGCTGCAGAAGGTCACCACCTGCGTCGGGCGCAGGATCAGGTCGCCCGGCAGCGCCAGGTCGGCCGCCCGCAGCGGCAGGGCCGGCAGGGCCGCCGCCAGCGCGGCGGGGACCGCCGCGAGATTCAGGGCCGTTGTCATGAGCAGGGTCTTGAGCATCGCTGCCTCCTTGTGCGTGAGGCGCGTCCCGGTGCGCGCATCAATGCGCAACCACAAAGGCGTGGCATCATTCCGGCGATTGCGGTTTCTTTTCGTGACCGGCATACTGGATCGGAGCCGTGGCGATGGCGTCGCCGCAGGGGCCCTGCCCCGCCGCTCGCAGCCGCAGGCTGCTGTCGTCCTGTACGCCGGGACCTTTCGGGGTCCCGCTCTGGCCCCGTATCCTAGGGGTCTGACATGGAACTCATCCGCCCGGAACAGTATCGCTACCACAACGGCGGCCGGAAGGACGCGCTGCCTTTTGCAGACGCGGAATACCACGACCGTCTCGCCGGCCTGCGCGACATCATGGAGATGCACGGGCTGGACGCCGCCGTCCTGACCTCGATGCACAACATCGCCTATTACTCGGGCTTTCTCTACTGCTCCTTCGGCCGGCCCTATGCCTGCGTGGTGACGCGGGACGCCTGCGTCACGATCAGCGCCGGGATCGACGCGGGCCAGCCCTGGCGGCGGTCGATCGAGGACAACATCACCTATACCGACTGGAAGCGCGACAATTTCTGGCGCGCGGTGGCCAGCGTGACCGGCGAGGGCAAGGTCATCGGCTGCGAGGCCGACCACCTGACGATGGAACGGGCGGAGAAGCTCAACGCCTTCCTCAAGCCCCGGCGCGGCGTCGATATCGCGGCGGCGACGATGCAGCAGCGGATGCGCAAGTCCGCCGCCGAGATCGCGCTGATCGAGCATGGCTCGAATGTGGCCGATGTGGGCGGCTATGCCATCCGCGACGCGGTGAAGGCGGGTGCGACCGAGCTGGAGATCGCGATGGCCGGGCGGGACGCGATGGAGCGCGAGATCGCCAAGCGTTTCCCCGATGCGGAGTACCGCGACACCTGGGTGTGGTTCCAGTCGGGGATCAACACCGACGGGGCGCACAACCCGGTGACGAACCGGAGGCTGCAGCGCGGGGACATCCTGTCCTTGAACTGCTTCCCGATGATCTCGGGCTATTACACCGCGCTGGAACGGACGATGTTCGTGGGCGAGGTGGACGCGGCCTCGCTCAGGATCTGGGAGGCCAATATCGCCGCCCATGAATACGGGATGAGCCTGTTGAAACCCGGCGCCTCCTGTGCCGAGGTCACCCACAGGATCAACGCCTTCCTGGCCGAGCGGGACCTGCTGCAGTACCGGACCTTCGGCTACGGCCATTCCTTCGGCGTGCTCAGCCACTACTACGGCCGCGAGGCGGGGCTGGAACTGCGCGAGGATATCGAGACGGTGCTGGAACCCGGGATGGTGATCTCGATGGAACCGATGCTGACCATCGCCGATGGCCAGCCCGGAGCGGGCGGCTACCGCGAGCACGATATCCTCGTCATCACCGAGGACGGGGCGCGCGATATCACGCATTACCCCTATGGCCCGGAGTTCAATGTGGTCGGCTGACGGGCTAAAGGCCCGCGCCACGGGGTTTTTCCGGGGCGCGGGGCTTGACCTGCAGGGCGCATCGGCGTCAGGTGCGGCAAAGCTGCCCTCCTGCCAGAGAGACCTGCCTTGCCCGCGATCCTTGCCCGCCTGACGGCCGTCGTCTGCCTGTTTCTGCTCGCCGCCTGCGGCGCCAAGCCGCCCGAAACCGCCGATGTCGCCTCGGGCGATTACGGTCAGGTGGAGGACGGCGGCTTTCTCATCGGGGCGGTCGAAAACCGCTTCCTGACCGATGGGGTGGCACGGGCCGAGGTAGCCTATGCCGGGGACGAGGCGCCGGGGACGATCGTGGTCGATACCCATGCCCGGCGGCTCTATTTCGTCGAGGAGGGCGGCCGCGCCTGGCGCTACACGATCGGCATCGGCCGCGAGGGCACCTCGCTGAAGGCCGGCGGCTATATCGGCCGGATCGAGACCTGGCCGGGCTGGCAGCCCACGCGCAACATGCTGCGCAAATACCCCGAGATTTACGGCCCCTATGCCGGCGGCACCCCTGGCGGCCTGGACAGCCCGCTCGGCGCGCGGGCGCTCTATCTCTATCGCGGCTCGCGCGACACGATGTACCGCATCCATGGCACGATCGACGATGCCTCGATCGGCCGCGCCTCCTCCGCCGGCTGCGTGCGCCTGTTCAACCAGGACATCATCCACCTCGCCAGCATGGTCAGCTCCGGGACGCCGGTGAAGGTCCGCAGCCTGGAGGAAAGCCTGGCGCTGGAAGGCCCGTGGATGGACGACATCAACGGAAATGCCGTCCCGGACACGCCCGCCAACCGCGCCCGGCTGGAAAAGGACCTCGCCGCACGGGCGGCGAAAGAGGCTGCGGAAGGCGCCGGCACCTCGTCGCGCTGAGTCTTGCCCCGTTACGGCTCTCCCGCGCGGCTTCGCCGCGCGGGACCAGGCAAAGGGGGGCCACCGGCCCCCCTTTGCATCCCCGCAGCGCCTCTGCGGAGAGGGTGACGCCTCCGGCCGTCTTGCGCCCTGGCGGGCGCGCCTCGTGTGGCGCTCGTGTCTG
>CAZRQN010000016.1:7114-34908 GCA_964602115.1 uncultured Rhodobacterales bacterium | reverse complement strand
GGCCTGGATGGGGAGTTTGACATTCCTAACCGGGCGTAGGGCGGTGTCCGTCCCCTGACACCGGCAACCGAACGGCCCGAGGACATGGGTGACACGCCTTGCGGATTTCCCGGGGTGGTGGGGATGCCGTGGTGGCAGGCCTCTCGCGGAGGATGAGCGCCCCGGCCTGTTGCGTGGCCCCGGCCTTGCGGCGCGACGGGGATGGCGCCGGACTGCACGAGGAAGGGCCGCCCGGGGCGTGCGCACCCCGGGCGGCCCAGAAGTGGGGGCCCTGCGGGCCTCAGCCCTTGGTGACGACCGCTTCCAGGTAGGTGCTGGGAATGACGAGCGAGCCTTCGCCGGCGACGTTCATCCGCTCGCAAAGCGCGGTGATGTCGGCGGCCAGCGCCGCCTGTCCGGCCGCATCCAGCGCGGCGAAGGCACGGTGGGTGGGGCCGTACCAGGTGCGGAAGACCTCGACGAAATGCGCGGCCGAGAGGTAGCGGAAGTTGAAGTGGCGCGCCGTTCCTATGACCTGCTGGCCGGGGAACAACTCCTTCAGCCGCTCCATCGTGCCCCAGAGCGCCGGGGAGGCGACACCCGCCGGCGGCGGCACATGGCGACCGATCACCTTGAACAGCTGGCCGATGAAGCCCTCCGGCGTCCAGTTCGCCAGCGCGATGCGGCCGCCGGAGCGGGTGACGCGCAACATCTCGGCGGCTGCGGCCTGCTGGTCGGGGGCGAACATCACCCCGAAAGTCGAGAGCACGAGGTCATATTCCCCGTCCTGGCAGGGAAGCGCCTCGGCATCGGCGACGCGGAACTTGACGGTCAGCCCCTCGGCCTCGGCCCGTGCCCGGCCACGGTCGAGCAGTGCGCCGACATAGTCGGTGGAGGTGACGCGGCCATAGCGGCGGGCGGCGGCGAGCGTGGCGTTGCCGTTGCCGGCGGCGACATCGAGCACGGCCTCGCCGGCGCGCAGGCCGGCGGTCTCGCACAGCGTCTCGCCGACGATCTGCAGCGTGGTGCCGACGACGGCATAGTCGCCGGAGGCCCACATCGCCTGCTGGCGGGTCTTGATGGCGGTGAAATCGGGGGTCGAAACATGCGTGTTCATGGGAAGCCTCTTTTTTGCTAGCGTTTCGGGCGGCCTTGGCCGTCGCGCTGGCTTTCTGCCCTTCCCGGGGCGGCGCGTGAATGACCGCGCGTCCGCGAGACCTGACCTGCCGGCCGGATGGAGGTGCCAGATGTCCGATCCCCTCTCCGAGGCGCTGCGTTCGGTGCGGCTGGACGGTGCGCTGTTCCTCGACGCGCGGCTGACCGCGCCCTTCGCGCTCAATGCCGCGATCACGCCCGCGAACTGCCGGGTGGTGATGGCCGATCCGGTGCAGATCGTGGCCTATCATGTCGTCCTGGAAGGCGAGGTGGAGCTGCAGGTCGAAGGCGATCCGCCGGTCATGCTGCGGGCGGGCGAGGTGGTGGTGCTGCCGCGCAACGATGTCCATCTGGTCTCCAGCCCCGGCCCGAAGCCACGGGCGGCGGAGGGCCTGGCCTTCCCGGTTCCGGGGGCTGAGCCGGGACTGATGCGGATCGTGCATGGCGGGGGCGGGGCGCTGGCGCATCTCCTGTGCGGCTTTCTCGGCACCTTGCAGGGGGTCAACCCGCTGATCGCGGCCTTGCCTCGGATGATGATCGTGGCCCTGGCCGATACGGCCGAGCGGGAATGGGTCGAGGCTTCGGTGCGGCTGACGGCGCGGGAAATGGCGGCGGGACGGCGGCCGGGCGCGGGAATGGCGGCCCGGCTGGCGGAGATGCTGCTGGTGGAAGCGGTGCGGGCCTGGTCGCTGCGCCCGGAGGCGGCGCAGACCGGCTGGGTGCGCGGCTTTGCCGATCCGCAGATCGGCCGGGCCCTGGGGCTGATCCATGCCGACATCGGGCGGGACCGCAGCGTGGAGGAGCTGGCCTCGGCGGCGGCGCTGTCGCGCAGCGCCTTTGTCGCGCGCTTCACCGCGCTCCTCGGCGAGCCGCCGATCCGCTATGTGGCGGGCTGGCGGCTGGAGACGGCCAAGCTGCGCCTGCGGGAAACCCGTGACGGAATCGCGACGATCGCGCATGAGGTGGGCTTTGGCTCGCCGGAGGCATTCAGTCGCGCCTTCCGCCGTGCTACCGGAATGCCCCCTGCGGCCTGGCGCGATTCCGCCCGGGCCTGACGTGATGCGGCACCTGGCGCCGGCAACGCAACGGAGGTGAAAATGACGCCCTATCTTGTGCATGCGCGGCTCGACGGGCCGCTGGTGTTGATCGGTTACGGCTCGATCGGCCGCGGCGTCTGGCCGCTGATCGAGCGTCACATCGGGCTGGAACGCGGAACCGTCACCGTGATCGAGCCGAAAGCCGAGGTGGCGGCGGACCTTGCCGCGCTCGGGCTGCGCCACCTGCAGCTGGCATTGACGCGGGAAAATTTCCGCCAGGTCATTTCAGGACTCTTCCCCGAGAGGCGGGGGATGATCGTCAATCTCTCGGTCGATGTCGGCTCGGTCGATCTCATGGATCTCGCCGCCGACCTGGGGATCTTGTACATTGATACGGTGGTGGAGCCCTGGCCGGGCCTCTACTACGACCGCAGCCGGTCCAATGCCGACCGGACGAATTACTTCCTGCGCGAGGAAATGCTGGCGCTGGCCCGTCGGCGCCGGGGTGCGGCGACGGCGGTGTCCTGCTGTGGCGCCAATCCCGGCATGGTCTCGTGGTTCGTCAAGGACGCGCTTCTGCGGCTGGCCGCCGATCTCGGCCTGGCCGCCGCCCCGGCGGACCGGCAGGGCTGGGCGCGGCTGATGCGCGACCTTGGCGTCAAGGGCGTGCATGTCGCCGAGCGGGATACCCAGGTCTCGCGCCGCCGCAGGCCGGCGGGGGTGTTCATCAACACCTGGTCGGTGGACGGGTTCCTGTCGGAAGGCTTCCAGCCGGCGGAACTGGGCTGGGGCACGCATGAAAAGCACCTGCCCCCGGGCGCGAGCGGCCATGCCGCAGGCGCGCAGTGCGGCATCTGGCTGGATCGGCCCGGCGCGGACACGCGGGTGCGCACCTGGGTGCCCGGGTCGGGGCCGCAGTTCGGCTTTCTCATCACCCATAACGAGGCACTGTCGATCTCCGACTACTACACGGTCGGGGCCGGGGCGCGGCCGGAGTACCGGCCGACCTGCCACTATGCCTATCACCCCTGCAACGACGCCATCCTGTCGCTGCACGAGACGCTGGGTGCGGGAAGGCTGCCCCTTGCGCAGCATATCCTGACGCCGGACGAGATCGAGGAAGGGTCCGACGAGCTTGGCGTGCTGCTCTATGGCCATGCGAAGGGCGCGCTTTGGTACGGCACGCGCCTGTCCATCGCCGATGCGCGGGCTCTGGCGCCGAGCCAGAATGCCACCGGCCTTCAGGTCAGCTCGGCGGTCCTGGCCGGCATGGTCTGGGCAATCGAGAATCCGCGCGAGGGAATCGTCGAGACCGATGCGATGGACCACGCCCGCTGTCTGGCGATCCAGCGGCCCTATCTCGGGCGGATCGAGGCGCATTACACCGACTGGACCCCGATCACCGACCGGGTGGCGGATTTCGGCGAGGCCATCGACCACGAGGACCCCTGGCAGTTCTCCAACATGCTGGCGAGCTGAGGGGCAGCGAAGAGGCGTGGACAGGCGCGAGCCGTCTTGACAGAGTGACGCAACGGCAGGGCTCCGGCCCGCCGATCCTGGCAGGAGGCGCAGAATGTCCGAGCATCATCCCACCACGGCGGACAAGGCGCCCGGGCCCGCAGCCCCCGCGCCGCAGTGGGAGAGCTTCCTGGAGCGGTTGCTCTTCGGCTCGCGCTGGCTGATGGCGCCGATGTACTTCGGTCTGGCGGTGTCGCTGGCCCTTCTCGCCTGGATGTTCCTGCGCGAGCTGGTGGAAAACATCCAGCTGATGCTGACCGGCCATGTGGACGATTCGATCCTTGTCGTCCTGTCGCTGATCGACCTGACGCTGGCGGCGAATCTGGTGCTGATCGTGCTGTTCTCGGGCTACGAGAACTTCGTCTCCAAGCTCAGCATTCCCGACGGCGGCTATCGTCCGGACTGGATGGGCAAGATCGACTACTCGGCGCTGAAGATGAAGCTCGTGGGCTCCATCATCGCCATTTCCGCCATCCAGCTCCTGCGCCGGTTCATGGAGGTGGGGCAAAGCGACGAGCCGCTGGACGAAAGCAAGCTTTACTGGATGACGGCGATCCACCTGACCTTCGTCATTTCCGGCCTGCTGCTGGCGGTGATGGACTATCTTGGCGCGCGGTCGGGCGGCAAGCACTGACGGTTGGGGGGCGGTTGGGGGGC
The DNA here is from genome assembly GCA_964602115.1 of uncultured Rhodobacterales bacterium. Lineage (GTDB taxonomy): Bacteria > Pseudomonadota > Alphaproteobacteria > Rhodobacterales > Rhodobacteraceae > JANOGU01. The sequence goes on along the minus strand of CAZRQN010000016.1, from coordinate 30,562 downwards.
GTCCGTCGGGCTCAGGTCAGGCTTTCCGCCCAGCGGCTGACCGCCTGGCCCTGCAGCCCCCGGGCGCGCCGGATCCAGGCGGAGCCGCCCCTCGGCTCCTCGCGCTCGGCCATGGTCAGCCGGTCGCGGCGTTCCGTATCGGCGCAGAGGACGGCGAAGGTCAGCACCCGGCCGGAAGGCGGCAGGATGTAGCCGACAAGGCATGAGACGAAGTTGAGCGTGCCGGTCTTGGCCAGGACCCGGACCGGATGGCCCTTGATCTCCTTGCCCTTGGCATCGCGCAGCCCGTGCTCCTTCAGAAGCGAGGGCAGGAGCCCGCCGCGCCCGGCGGCCAGCGCCGCCGTCATCTCGGCGGCCGAGATGCGCGAGGCGCCGCCGAGGCCGGAGTGATCGACGAAGCGGCCGCTGACGCCGAGCCTCTGGCCGGACCAGGCGCCCATGCTTTCGCCCGAGGCGCGCAGGCTGCGGGCGCCGGAGGTGGTGAGGCCCACCACCTCGGCGGTGAGGTTGGTGGAGTATTTCAGCATGTCGTGCAGCACCTCCGGCAGGGGCGCGCTCGACATCTGGGCGATCACCGTGCCGCTCGGGGCGGCTGCGGCGGGTTGCGGCTCGGAAAGGGTGACGCCCTGGGCGCGCAAGAGGGTGCGGAAGACGTCGGCCGTATAGAGCCCCGGATGGCGCACCGGCAGCCAGCGCCCGCCGCCCTTGCCGAGCGCGCTGAGCGAGACGGTCCAGCGGTCGCGGGTCGGCGTGCCGCGATAGTCGAAGACCGGGAGGTCGCGGTCCACGGCGCTGACTTCGGCCATGCGCACCGGCGGGACGAAACGCTCGCCGCGCGCGTCCATGGTGAAGGCCCAGTCGCCGCCGGCCCGCTTCCACTCGAAGAAGACGCGGTTGAAGTTCAGGTTCAGCCCGGCGATGGCGGGGTTGTAGCCGACATAGTCGGGTTGTTCGCGGTCGATGAGGTCGATCTCCGGCAAGGCGCCGTCCCAGAGCAGGAACCGGCCCGCGACCCTGCGCAGGCCCCGCCGCGCCACATCGGCGGCGAGATCGCCGAGCATGTCGGTCGAAAGGGTGGGATCGCCGCCCCCGAGCAGGACCAGGTCGCCCTGCAGCGTGCCGCCGGAGATCGGGCCGGTGGCGATGACCTGGGTGCGCCAGCGGTGGGCGGGGCCCAGCCGGTCGAGCGCGTAGAGCGAGGTGAGGGATTTCAGCGTCGAGGCCGGGGGCAGGGGGGCATCGCCGTCCAGCGTCTCCAGCAGGGCGCCGGTGGCCGCGTCGCGGACCGCCAGCCCGCTGATGCCGCCGAGCTTGGCGGCCGCCACCATCGAGACCAGGGCCTCGCCCGGGGCGGCGGATTTCGCTGCGGCAGCGACCGGGCTGCCCGGGCGGGGCGGCGGGCGGGGCGAGCTGCGCGGCGCCTCGGCGGCGGCCGGCAGGGCGGCGCCGGCGGCAAGGAGCGCGAGCAGGTGGCGGCGGGTCGGGCGGAGGGGCGATCGGGGCAGCATGCGGCCTTTTACGGCGCCGCTCCGGCGGACGGAAGCGGCCTCGCGGGGGACGATGCAGCCGGGGGCGGCTCCTCAAGCCCTGGCGGGCTTTCCTCGCCGGGGGCGGCGGCGCCGCGAGGAAAGCCCGGAAGGGCTTGAGGAGCGGCAGGCAGGGCAGGGCGTGGACCGGCGGCGGCCGGCGCGGCGCCAAGGAAGGCCTGCACCTCGCTGCGGATCTGCGGCAGATGGCCGAGCAGCAGGTGCCCGCCGCTGCCGAGCGTCAGCAGGCGTGCTCCGGGAATGGCGGCGGCGGTGGCCTCGCCGATCGGATAGGGATTGATCCCGTCGTCCCGGGCATGGATCACCAGCGTCGGGGCGCGGATCGCCGCCGGATCGTAGCGCGCCGAAGGGTCGATGGCGGCGCCCTCGTTGGCCAGCCCGGCGAGGCGGGGGCGCAACGGCAGGAAGGTGGCGACCAGCCGGTCCACCGCCGCACGGTCTTCCGCGTCCATCGCGGCACGGCGCGCCGGCGTGACATCGAAGGCGGCCTCAAGCGCGGCCGGCCAGAGGTGCATCATCAGCCAGGTCGGCAGGTCGGAGGAAAAGAGCGCCTGATAGGCCCAGGCCGGCATCGGCAGGTCCTGCGCCTCGGCGGTCATCGGCGTCCAGGGGGCCGAGGACAGCAGGACCAGCGCCCCCGTCCTCTGCGGGTGGCGGGCGGCGAATTGCAGCGCCGGGGGCACGCCGCCCGACATGGCCAGCACATCCGCCCGCGCGATGCCGAGCGCGTCGAGCAGGGCGGCGCAGAGATCGGCCTGGGCGGCGGTGGAGGCATCCTGCGGCAGCGGCGCGCGCAGGTAGCCCATGCGCGAGATGGCGATCCAGCGGTGGCCGGTGCCGCCGGCATAGACCTCGGCGAGGAACAGCGCCTGGTCGTAGCCGCCGCCGGCGCCGTGCAGCAGCAGGACCGGCGGGCCTTCGCCCCGCTCGGCGATCTCCACCGGGCCGAGCGCGGTCTCGACGATGCGGCTGCCGGCCGCGACCCGGGAACGGATGCGGGACATGTCGCCGAGGTAAAGCGCCGCACCCGCCGCCAGCGCGAGCAGGACGAGCGCAGCCAGCGCCCAGAACCACCAACGCACCCTTTGCCCTCCCCACCGTCGCCGCCTTCAGCCTGCCCGGGCGGCGCAGTGCTGCCATGATTCAGGTCAAGCCGGATGCGGGCCAACTGGACAGGCCGGGGGCGCTGTGAGAGGAGAGCCCGTTCCCGGAGCCCCGCAGATGACCGTAACCACCCGCTTCGCCCCCTCGCCCACCGGCTATATCCATGTGGGCAACCTGCGCACCGCGCTGATGGCCTGGGCGATCGCCCGCAAGGCCGGCGGCCAGTTCATCCTGCGGCTGGACGACACCGACCGCGAGCGGTCGAAGCCGGAATATGCCGATGCGATCCAGCAGGACCTGGAATGGCTGGGCCTGACCTGGGACCGGCTGGAGCGGCAGTCCGACCGTTTCGACCGCTACCGCGAGGCCGGGGACCAGTTGCGCGCCGCCGGGCGGTTCTACGAGGCCTTCGAGACCCCGGCGGAGCTGGACCTCAAGCGCAAGAAGCTTCTGAACATGGGCCGGCCGCCGGTCTATGACCGCGCCGCACTGGCGCTGGGCGAGGACGACAAGGCCAAGCTCCGGGCCGAGGGGCGCGAGGGCTACTGGCGCTTCCGGCTGGACCAGAAGCGCACCGAATGGGACGACGGCATCCTGCGCCATGTCTCGATCGACGCGGGATCGGTGTCCGATCCGGTGCTGATCCGGGCGGACGGGCAGATCCTCTACACCTTCGCCTCCTCGGTCGATGATCTCGACATGGGCGTGACCCATATCGTGCGCGGGGCAGACCACGTCACCAATACCGCCACCCAGATCCAGATCATGCAGGCCTTGGGCGGCACGCCGCCGTCCTTTGCCCACCATTCGCTGCTGACCGGGCCCAAGGGCGAGGAGCTGTCCAAGCGGCTCGGCACCCTGTCGCTGCGCGACCTGCGCGCGGCGGGGGTGGAGGCGATGGCGCTCCTGTCGCTGATGGCGCGGCTGGGCTCGGCGCATCCGGTGGAACTGGCCGGCAGCCTTGACGAGATCGTGGCGGGCTTTGACCTTTCGTCCTTCGGGGCGGCGCCGACCAAATTCGATGCCGAGGACCTCAAGCCCCTGACCCGGAGGCATCTGGCCCACCGCCCCTATGCCGAGGTGAAGGCGCGGGTGGAGGCGCAGGGCGTGCCGGCGGCAGAGGCCGAGGGCTTCTGGCTGGCGGTGCGCGAGGCGGTGGATGTGATGGGCGATGTCGCCGGCTGGTGGGCGCTGGCCCGCGACGGCGCGGTGGCGGCGGTGGATGCCGAGGACGAGGGCTTCGTGGCGCAGGCGCTGGCGATGCTGCCCGCCGCGCCCTGGACCGGGACCACCTGGCAGGAATGGACCGAGGCGGTGAAATCCGCCACCGGCCGCAAGGGCCGGGGCCTTTACCGGCCGCTGCGCCGGGCGCTCACCGGCCGCGAGACCGGGCCGGAGATGGCGGCGCTGATGCCCTTCCTGAAGCTGCCGCACCGGGGCTGAGCCCCGCATCCGCGCCGTTCTAGGATTTGCGGCCGATCCGGGGTTCCGTGCCCTCGCGCAGGCGGCGCAGGTTGGCGGCGTGGCGGACATAGACCAGCAGCGTCAGCACCGCGCCAAGGACCATCTTGTCGCCATGGCCGAGGGGCAGCATCCACAGGGTGGAGGAGGCGGCGGCGATCAGGGCGGCCAGCGACGAGATGCGGGTCAGGACCGCGGTGGCGAGCCAGGTGGCGCAGACGGCGAGGCCGACCGGCCAGGCGAGCGCCAGCAGCACGCCGATGAAGGTCGCCACCCCCTTGCCGCCCTTGAAACGCAGCCAGAGGGGAAAGAGATGGCCAAGGAAGGCCGCCAGCCCGGCGACCTGCGCCGCATCCTCGGCCACCAGCCAGCGGGCGAGAAGGACGGCGAGCGCCCCCTTGGCGCCGTCGAGCAGCAGCGTCGCCGCCGCCGCGCCCTTGTGCCCGGTGCGCAGGACATTGGTGGCGCCGATATTGCCCGAGCCGATGCGGCGGATGTCGCCCAGCCCCAGAGCCCGGGTGACGACAAGGCCGAAGGGCACCGAGCCCAGCAGATAGGCCAGCGCCGCGACGGCAAGCAGGACGAGGGGCGTTGAGGTCAGCGGCGGCATGGGTGTCTCGCTGCGGTTGGCGCCACGCGCCTCCCTCCCCCCTCCGTGGGGGAGGGATGGGGTGGGGGGACTTCCCGCGACAGGCCCCGGGCCCCCCGCCCCCATCCCCTCCCCACGAGGGGGAGGGGAGGCGCCGGTGGCGGCGATGAGGCGGGAGACATGCAGTGCGGAAAGGCCATGGCGGTCACTCTGCCCGGAAGACCGGCTGGCCTGCAACCAGCGTCATCCGCACCCGCCCCTCCATCCGCGCCCCGTCGAAGGGCGTGTTCTTGGACTTCGAGCGCAGGGTGGCGCGATCCATGACGAAGGGAGCGTCGGGGTCGAAGAGGACCAGATCGGCCGGGGCGCCGGGGGTCAGCCGGCCCTGGGGCAGGCCGAGGCGTTTCGCGGGGTTCAGCGACAGGGCGCGGAACAGCGCCGGCAGGTCGAGCGCCCCGGCATGGACGAGGCGCAGCGCCGCGGGCAGCAGGGTTTCAAGTCCCACGGCGCCGGGCGCGGCCTCTTCGAAAGGCAGGCGCTTCTCCTCCTCGTCGGCCGGCGTGTGGAAGGAGCCTATGATGTCGATCAGCCCCTCGGCCACGGCCTCCACCATCGCCAGGCGATCGGTTTCGGACCTGAGCGGCGGCGTGAGCTTGAAGAAGGTGCGGTAGTCGCCGACGTCGAACTCGTTCAGCGTCAGGTGGTGGACCGAAATGCCGGCCGTGACATCGAGCCCGGCCTCCCGGGCCCGGCGCAGCGCGGGAAGGCTGCGGGCCGAGGTGATCTGGTCGGCGTGGTAGCGCGCCCCGGTCATCTCGACCAGCGCCAGGTCGCGCTCCAGCCCCAGGCGCTCGGCCATCGGGGAGACGCCGGGCAGGCCCTTGAGCGAGGCGAATTTGCCGGAAGTGACGGCGCCGCCGGCGGAAAGCGCGGGGTCCTGGGGATGGCCGATGACCAGCGCGCCGAGGCCCCGGGCATAGGTCAGCGCCCGCGCCATGACCTTGGCATTGGCGACCGTCTGCATGCCGTCGGTGAAGGCCACGGCGCCGGCATCCATCAGGAAGCCGATCTCGGTCATCTCGCGACCCTCGCGGCCCTTGGTCAGGGCGGCCATGTGGCGGATGCGGACGGGAGAGGCCTCGGCGGCGCGGCGGGTGACGAATTCCAGCATCTCGGGACTGTCGAGCGCCGGATGGGTGTCGGGCCGGGCGATGATCGTGGTCACGCCCCCGGCCGCCGCCGCCAGGCCGGCGGTCTTGAAGCTTTCGCGGTGGCGCTCGCCGGGTTCGCCGATCTTGACGCCGAGGTCGATGATCCCGGGGGCGAGGCAGAGGCCGGCGCAGTCGATCACCTCCGCGTCCTTCGGGGCAGGCAGGTCGCGGCCGGCGATCAGGCCGTTCTCGATCAGGAGGGTGCCGAGGGCATCGGTCCCGGCCTCGGGGTCGATCAGGCGGGCATTGGCGAGGTGGAGGGTCATGAACCGCCTGTTAGCGCGATTCCCCGCCGGCGCGCAGCCCTGATTCCGCATCGCCATCGCCTTGCGGCGCGCTCGTGGCACGCCTGCGTCTGGCGACAGGACCGGCTGGCCGCACCAGCCAGGGAACCGGCGGGGAGAGCGGCGGGCTGTATTCCGGATACCGGGGCCGGGTGTTGCAGATTTCTGATATTTCATCGGCCAGCTTCCCGCTGGGACATGTGGAAGCTGTCACTTTTCCGACAAGCAGGCCTGAAGGTTTCCGTCTTTCCGGTCTGCGGGTTCGCGGGAGGTGATGCCGACGAGAAGCCCGGTGCCTGCCTCAGCCCGGTGCTGTGGCGAAGATGTGGCTGGGGATCAGCCAGCCTTCGTCCAGACAACGCTGGCGGCCGCGCGCGCCGGTCAGGCGCGAGGCGGCCATCTCGGGGCCGACGATCTCGGCCAGCCGCTGCTGGGCCGGGCCTTCGAGGGTGCGGACTTCCTCGCGGTTGGAGGTCTGGAGCGCATGCCTTTCGTCGGACAGCCGCACCGTGGCAAATCCGGCGCGGCGCAGGTCGGCCTCGGCCTCGGCCGGGGTGGTGAAGGCGAACTTCAGCGGCCCGCGCGACAGCCAGTCCTTCACCGCCGGTGCCCCGGCCGCGCCGGGGGCCCAGAGCCAGTCGGCGGCGATGAAGCGCCCGCCGGGTTTCAGCACCCGCAGCACCTCGGCATAGAGTGCGGCCTTGTCGGGGATATGGACCATCGCGTCCTTGGAGAAGACGACATCGAAGCGGGCCCCGGGAAAGGGCAGGGGCCCGGGTGCGACGAGTTCGAAGCGGATGCGGTCCGAAAGGCCGCGCGCCTCGACCCGGGCGCGGGCGTCGTCGATCAGCTGCGCCTCGACATCGATGCCGATCACCTCGCCGGCGCCATGGCGCCCGGCCAGCAGGAGGTCGATCCCGCCGAGGCCGGAGCCGATGTCGAGGACCGAGAGGCCGGCGAGGTCGGTCCCCGCCAGCATCTGCGCCACCTCCTCCGGCCCGCCGGGAGAGAGGAACCCCTCGCCCCACATGAACTGGAGCGCATCTGTGAAGGCCTTGGCGTATTGCATCGAAGTCTCCTTCCACGATCGGTCGTCGGGCGCGGCCCGCTCACGCCAACGACAACAGTGTCAGTCGGTAATCTCCCAGTCCGCCTGTGCTTCCACCGCACCGACCTTGGAAAAGGCCGCGCTCGCCTCTGCGTCGAGCGAGAGGTTGTGAAACCCCAGGGCACGTCGGAGCACCAGGCGGGGCTTCGCGCCATGCGGGTCCTGACGTGCGGCCGGAGGGTCGCCCACCGCCGTCCAGCCGAAAAGCAATGAGGTCTCGCCGTCGGGAAACCGCGCGAGGACCGGCGCGCGGTCAGGCCGCAGCGTCCAGGAGTGCGTCTTTCCCTTGGGGTCCCAGGCGATGCCGCGCTGGGTGGTCAGGACATAGGTGACGCGGGCACGGAGCTCGCGATCCGCAATGGCGGCGCTGCGCAGGAACCGGCCAAGACCGATGAGGGCAAGGCCTCCCACCGCGAGGCCAAGGGGACGCGAAGGCGCCGTATCGAAACCAAGCCACCAGGCCGCCAGGCCGCCCGTTGCAAGCAGGACGCCGCCGATCGAGAACGACACGGCAATCCTGACCTTTCTCGGTTCAGCAGGTGTCGGGCGCCCGGACCAAAGGACCCGCTCGCCCACAGACAGCGATGCACTCACGCCTTCGGGAAGCCCGGTTTCCGCCGATCTCGTCAAGGTGAAGAGCCTCCAGACTGAAGTCGTTCGCATCCACCGGCGGCAAGGCAAGTTGCCGCCATCGGCATGAAGCTGCCCCTCACCCCTCGAACAAGTCCCGCTCCGCCCCCACCAGCCTGCGCCCGCGTTCGCGGCGGAGGTTCTGGGCGAGGAGGTCCATGCAGGCCATGCGGACGGCGACGCCCATTTCGACCTGATCCTGGATCACCGAGCGGTTGATGTCGTCGGCCAGCGTGCCGTCGATCTCCACCCCCCGGTTCATCGGGCCGGGGTGCATGACGATGGCGTCTGGGGCGGCCGCCGCCAGCTTCTCGGCGTCCAACCCGTAGCGGTGGTAGTATTCGCGCATCGAGGGGACGAAGCCGCCGTCCATCCGCTCGCGCTGGAGGCGCAGCATCATCACCACATCGGCGCCCTTCAGCCCCTCCTTCATGTCGTCGAAGATCTCGCAGCCGAAATCCTCCACGCCGGAGGGCATCAGGGTCGGCGGGGCGATGAGGCGGATGCGGTTCTCCATCTTGCCGAGGAGGATCAGGTTCGAACGGGCGACGCGGGAATGGGCGATGTCGCCGCAGATCGCCACGGTCAGGCGCTGGATGCGGCCCTTGGCGCGGCGGATGGTCAGCGCGTCGAGCAGCGCCTGGGTCGGGTGTTCGTGCCGCCCGTCGCCGGCGTTGAGGACGGCGCAGTCCACCTTCTGCGCGAGGAGGTTGACCGCGCCGGAGGCCGGGTGGCGCACCACGAGGAGATCCGGGTGCATGGCGTTCAGCGTCAGCGCCGTGTCGATCAGCGTCTCGCCCTTCTTCACCGAGGACTGGGCGACGGCCCTGTTCATCACATCGGCGCCAAGCCTCTTGCCGGCCAGTTCGAACGAGGCCTGGGTGCGGGTGGAAGGCTCGAAGAACAGGTTGATCTGGGTCATCCCCGCCAGCACATCGGCCTGTTTCACCGTGCGGCGGTTCAGATCGACATAGCGCTCGGACAGGTCGAGGACGGTGCGGATGTCCTCGGGGCTCAGGGGTTCGATCCCGAGAAGATGGCGGGCACGGAAGGTCATGGTCGGGCCTCCTCGGGGCGTTGCGTCCCGGCGGCGGAACCCCCCACCCCATCCCTCCCCACGAGGGGGAGGGAGGCAGGGGGCGGACCCGCCGCGCTTGCGTCCCTCGCGGCTTACGGCGCGGGGGCGGGTGGCGCAAGCGGCCGGCGTCGCCGAAAGGACGGGCGGGGCGAAAGGGAGTTCTCCCCCACCGCCCAGATGCGCTAGGGAAGATGCGTGCCGCCCCCCGGTTTCGCCGGCGCGGCGATTCCATCCTGGCTTCCGATGCCCGACCGGAGACGCCCTTGCGCGAGGACCTGAGCCCCGAGGCGATGCTGGCGGCGCTGGCCTTCCAGTGGGAGGCCGGGGTGAGCGAGGTCGTGGGCGATGCGCCGGTCAGCGCCTATGACCTGCCGGAGGAGGCGCCATGGAAGGCGCTGCCGAGGCCGCGTGCCGCCATGCGGGGGGCGCAGCCAGCCGAACCGGTCCTGGCTGCGGCGGCACCTGCCGATCCGGTGGCCGTGGCCGAAGCTTCCGCCACGGGAGCGGCGACCTTGGAGCAACTGGCGGCGGCGGTTGCGGCCTTTGACCGTTGCGAGCTGAAGAAGGGGGCGAGGACCACGGTCTTCGCCGATGGAAATCCCAGGGCGCGGGTGATGGTGCTGGGCGAGGCGCCGGGGCGGGAGGAGGACCTGGAGGGCCGCCCCTTCGTCGGCCGCGCCGGCCAGCTTCTGGACCGGATGTTCGCGGCCATCGGCCTGTCGCGACATTCGCCGGATGCGGAAACGGCGCTCTACATCACCAATGTCAGCCCCTGGCGCCCGCCGCAGAACCGCGACCCCTCGCCGGAGGAGATCGCCATGCTGCGGCCCTTCGTGCTGCGCCATATCGAACTTGCGGCACCCGAGGTGCTGGTCCTGATGGGCAACACGCCCTTGAAGGCGATGCTGGGGACGCAGGGGATCCTGCGGATGCGGGGGAACTGGACCCAGGCGGCGGGGCGGCCCTGCCTGCCGATGACGCACCCGGCCTATCTCTTGCGCAACCCGGCGGCCAAGCGCGAGGCCTGGGCGGATCTGCTGGCGATCGAGGAAAGGCTGGCACGGTGATCCTTCCGGTCGAGCCCCTGACGCTGCTGGCCTTCGTTCCGGCAGGGCTGGCGCTGAACCTCACGCCGGGGGCGGACATGATGTTCTGCCTCGGACAGGGGTTGCGCGCCGGGCCGCGTGCGGCAATGGCGGCCAATCTCGGTATCGCCACCGGGGGAATGATCCATACGGCGCTGGCAGCCCTGGGGCTGGGGGCGCTGGTGGCGGCGCATCCGGCGGCGTTCGAGGCCATCCGCTGGCTGGGGGTGGCCTATCTCCTGTGGCTGGCGCTGGCGGCGCTGCGGTCGCCGCTGGCGGCCGAGGGGGCTGCGGTGGAGGTCCGGCCGGCGGGGCGGGTGTATTTTCAGGCGATGGCGGTCAACCTCCTGAATCCCAAGGTCGTGCTGTTCATCCTCGCCTTCCTGCCGCAATTCGTCGATCCCGCGCGGGCGATCCTGCCGCAGTTCCTGACGCTGGGCCTGGTCTTCTGCCTGGGCGGGCTGGTGGTGAACGGGGCGGTCGGGGGCTTCGCGGGGTCGATTGGCCAGCGGCTGGCGCGGTCGGAGCGCCTGGGCCGCTGGCTCGCCCGGGTTAGCGCCGGCGTTTTCGGGGCCTTGGCGCTGCGGCTGGCGCTGATCCAGAGGAGCTGAACCGGATGTCCCGCCTCGACGAGAGCCGCCCCTTCCTGCCGCTGCGCATCGCGGTGCTGACGGTCAGCGACACGCGGACGCTGGAAACAGACCGCTCCGGCGAGGTGCTAGTGGAGCGGCTGACGGAGGCCGGGCATGTGCTGGCCGGGCGGGGGATCGTGCCGGACGAACAGGCGGCGATCGTCGCCTGGCTGCGCCAGGGGATCGCCGATCCGGGGGTGGACGTGATCCTAACCACCGGCGGCACCGGGCTGACCGGCCGGGATGTGACGGTGGAGGCGCATCGCGCGGTCTATGAGAAGGAAATAGAGGCCTTCGGCACGGTTTTCACCCTGATTTCGCTGCAGAAGATCGGCACTTCGGCGGTGCAGTCGCGGGCCTGCGGCGGTGTGGCGGGCGGGACCTATCTTTTCGCCCTTCCCGGAAGCCCCGGCGCCTGCCGCGATGCCTGGGACGAGATCCTCGCACCGCAGCTCGACTACCGCCACCGGCCCTGCAACTTCGCCGAGATCCTGCCGCGCCTGGACGAGCACCTGCGGCGGAAGTGATCCGCCGCCAGGCCCGTCACGTCGGTCAGCGCGGCCATTCGTCGCGGGCGACCTGCCAGAGGTTGGCGAGGATCGGCGGCGGGGCGGGCAGGGTGACGCTGCCGGCCGGGGCGAGCACCGGCTCCAGCGTCGCCAGCGTGAAGTCGCCGCGGAATCCGGTGCCGTTGAAGCCGCGCCGGGCGGTGCTGCCGGCGCCGGAAAGCCAGTTCACCACCGTCTCGCCGATCACCGAGCCGAGGACCGCGCCGGCCATGCTGTCGGCGGGGTAATGGACCCCGGCGATGGTGCGGTTGGTGGCGATGCGCTCGGCCAGCCGCGCGGGCTGGCTGCGCGCCGCGACCTCGGCCTGCATGTCCACCGCCCCGCCGTCGCGCAGGCCGCAGAAGACCGCCGCCAGCGCGAAGGCCTCGGTCGCATGACCGGAGGGATAGCTGCCGTGGCCGGGCGTCTGGATCACCGGTTGCAGATCGGGGCCGGCGACGATGGGCCGGGCAAGGTCGAAATGCAGCTTCAGCCGCATCTCCATCCGCCCGCAAAGCCGCAGCACCGCCCAGATGAGGTCGAGCGAGCGTTTGGTCGCCACCCGGTCGAGATAGGCCAGCGCCCCGAAGAAGGAAACGAGATCGCCGGCCTGGACCTGGATCTCGGCCATCCGGTCGAGCCGCAGGTCGGCCCAGCTGCGCATCTCCGACAGCTGGTCGTCGAGGAAGGCCTGGGTGAAGGCGGGGCGGGTCAGTTCGGCGAGGACGGCGCCGGAGGCCAGCGGCGCGGTCAGCTGCCCGGTCTGGCCGCCGGGGAGCGACAGGCCGAAGGCGGCGCCGATCTCGTAGTCGAGCACCTCGGCCTGGGGACCGTCCTGCATCTTGCGGAAGGCGTCCCAGCCGCCGGGGACAGGATTGTCATGGACCGCGCCGCCGGGGCCCGACCAGTGGCGGGAGATGCCGTCGCGGGTGGAGGCGAGCGCATGGCTGAGATAGGGGCCGATCGTGCCGCCGGCGCCCTGGGTGCCCTGCGTTCCCTGGGTTCCTTGCGTTCCCTGTGTGCCCTGTGTGCCCTGTGTGCCCTGTGTCCCCTGTGTCCCTTGCGTGCCCTGGGTGCCCTGCGTCCCCTGTGTGCCTTGGAAGGCCATCGCCAAAACTCCGCCGGTGGTTGCGTCTTGTGCGCCGAGCCTAGGGTGCGGGGACGGCGGACCCTATGGCCATTCGCGCCAAGCCCGCGTTTTTGGCGAAGTTTTGACAGGTCCCGGCAGGACTATCCGCAAGCGCCCGGCAATGTTAGGTTGAAGTGACCTTGCGGAAGGGGCGCAATGTCGGGGTCTTTGGGGGGAGCGCCGGAGGGAGGTGCCGTGCGGCTGCGGCTGTACGGTTCCTTTGCGATTTTGGCTTCCGACGGCGGCGACCTGACCCCCAAGCCGCACAAGGCACGGGCTCTTCTGGCGCTGCTGGCAACGGCCGAGGACCTGCGCCGCAGCCGCCGCTGGATCGAGGAGCGGCTGTGGTCGGACCGGGGCGCGCGGCAGGCGGCGGGCAGCCTGCGGCAGGCGCTGGTGGATCTGCGCAAGGCGCTGGGTGCGCATGAGGCGAGTGTGCAGGCCGATCGCGAGTCGGTATGGCTTGCCCCGGGCAGCGTGATTCTCGAACCTTCCGGCGGGCGCGAGTTCCTCGAAGGCATCGCGGTGCGCGATCCGGCCTTCCTGCGCTGGATGGAAGGCATGCGCCGGCGCGAGACGGCCGCCCGCGCGCCGGAAATTCCGACCCCGTCGGCGGATGTGCCGGTGGTGATCCGCGTCTCCACCCTCAACAACCGCGCCACGGCGCCGGGCATCGTGGCCGAGATCGTCGCCAGCCGGATCGCCGCCGAGATCGCCGACCACCTGACCGCCCGGATCCATTCCGGCCCCTCCGCCGGGCCGCCGGGCTGCGACCTTGAGGTGACCTGCAATGTCGTGGAGGACAACGGCGTCTGCCTGGCCTTCATCAAGGTCCTCCACCAACCCTCGGCCCGGGTGCTGGTGGCCAAGGACTGCCGCTTCATCGGCACCGCCACCTCGCTGGTGGGCTCGGAGGTCTTGATCACCGCCGCATACGAGGCGGCCGAACGGGCGGTGGCGCGGGCGCCGCATGTCCTCGGACTGTCGCGCAGCGCCACCCGCGCCTCGGCGCTCGGTCAACTGGCGCTGCACCGGATGTTCAGCTTCGACCAGTCGCAGCTGGCCGAGGCCGACCGGCTGATGGAAGCGGCCTGGGAGGTGGAGGAAAATCCGGTCCATCTTGCCTGGCGGGGGCTTCTGCAGATGGTCAAGGCCATCGAGCAACCCCAGTCGCTGCGGCCGGAGCTGAACGACCTTGCCGACCGGCTGACGCATTACGCGCTGGAACGGGACGACGGCAATGCCACCGTCCAGGCGCTGGTCGCCCAGACCCAGGCGATGCTGTTCGGCGACGCCCGTGCCGCAGGGCAGGCGGCGACGAAGGCGCTGGGAGAGAACCCGCGCAACCCCTATGCGATCCAGGCCATGGCGGTGGCCAAGATGCTGGCCGGCGAGGGCGAGGAGGCCTATCGCCTGTCGCGGCTGAGCCGGATCTATGCCGAGCGTTCGACCTTCCGCCACTGGTGGGACGCCCACCATGCCACGGTCTGCATTGCCACCGGCCGCTACGACGAGGCGATCGCCGCCGCCGAGGCCGCGCGTTTTGCCGCCCCCTCGCTGCGGCCGGCCTACCGGTTCCTGATGTCGCTCTATGCCCGCCGTGGCGATCTGGCGCGGGCCGAAGAGATGAAGACCAAGCTGGAGGCGCTGGAGCCCGGCTTCTCGCTCGACCGGATGCTGGGCGATCCGGCCTATCCGGTGCGGACCCTGCGCACGACCGGGCTGCTGAAAGACCTGCGCAAGCTCGTCTGACCGCTATTCCGGCAGGACCTGCCAGCGGGTGGAAAGATCGTCGAGCCCGGCGCGGATCAGACGGCGCAGCGCATCTTCGTTCAGTCTGTCGAGCTGCCGGAAATAGAGGCAGGACTTGCCCTTCCGGTGCGGGCCGATCCCGGCAAGGATGGCGGAGAAATCGGCGTAGCCGGGCATGACATAGACGACATGTTCGCCCTTGCGCGGGGCAAAGCCGGTGGCAAGGCTCTCGCCGGTGCGGCCGCTTTCGTAGCGGTAGGCATAGCGGCCGAAGCCGATGATGCCGCCATGCCACAGCCGGGCCGGGAACCCGGTCACTTCCGCGAAGATGTCGTGCAGCCGCCGCGCCTCGGCGGCCCGTGCCGCCGGTTCGAGCGCGGCGATGAAGGTTTCGGTTTCGGCGGTCACGTTTCCCTCCGGCGGCGAAGGCTAGCATGCGGGCGCCGCGCGCTCTATAGCGCCGTCATGCTGGCCGACCTGACCGCCCCCGATGCCGCCGAGATCGAGCGCCTTGCCCTGGCGGCGCTGGCGTCCATGCCGGAAGCCTTCCGTTCCGCCGCCGCAGATGTGGCGCTCCGGGTGGAGGATTTCGCGACCGACGAGATGCTGGAGGATCTGGGGCTCGAAGACCCGTTCGAGCTGACCAGCCTTTATGACGGGGTGCCGCTGACGGAGAAATCCGTCTCCGACCAGATGCAGCGGCCGGATACGGTCTGGCTTTTCCGCCGCCCGATCCTCGACGAATGGGTGGAGCGCGGCGACGTGACGCTGTCGGATCTGGTGGCGCATGTCGTGGTCCACGAGATGGCGCATCACTTCGGCTGGACCGACGAGCAGATCGCCGCGATCGATCCCTGGTGGGAATAGGTCTCAGCCCGGATCCTCGGTCTTTTCGGCGTCAAGCACCGCGAGGAGCAGCGTCTGGATTGCCGCCAGCCTTTCCCACTGGTGCAGGAGCTGGCGGTCGATCTTGTCGTGCAGGGCCCGGATCTCGATCTCGGCCTTGAGATTGACCTTGTAGTCGTTCTCGGCCCGGGCGCGGTCCTTGGCCTCGGCCCGGCGCTGGCTCATCATGATCACCGGCGCCTGGATCGCGGCGAGGCAGGACAGCATCAGGTTCAGGAGGATGAACGGATAGGGGTCGAAGGCGCCCTGACCGAGCAGCAGGGCGGAATTGATCGCCATCCAAACGACGATCACCCCGGCGAAAAGGCCGAGGAAGGTCCAGGAGCCGCCGAAGGAAGCAAGCCGGTCCGCCGCACGCTCGCCAAGGCTGCGCGGCGCTTCGGGGGCATCGGGCGGCACGGCCACCGTGCCTTCGGCGGCGATGCTGTCGAGGACCTCGCGGTCCAGCCGCGTTAGCGCGCCGCGCTCGGCCGCCAGCAGGTTGGCGATGTGGCGTCCCCGATAGGCGGCGCGGTGGCTGCGGCAGATCAGCGCCTCCGGGGCCAGACCGGGATGCTCGGCGAGGATCAGCGCGGCGATGGCCGGTGCCAGGGAGGAGAGCGGCCGAGGATCGGCGCCGCCCGGTCCGGGGGCGCAGAGCGCGCAGTGCCTGTCGTGCCTTTCGCCGCTCATGTCCCCGTTCCGGACCGCAGGCTTTTCCGCTTGACGCTCCCCGGGCCCGCGCCTATTCCCCGCGCCCGTGGCTAGGTAGCTCAGCTGGTTAGAGCGTGCGACTCATAATCGCAAGGTCGAGGGTTCGAGTCCCTCCCTCGCCACCACCTCTCCAATGAAACAGTTGCCGTGAGGGGGGCGTCCCCCTTGGTGCGGGGTGCCGGGCTGCGCCGGGCGGACCGTCGTGCCCGGACATTGCCGGCGCACAAAGAGCGGCCGTCGCAGCTTCGCTAGGCTTGGGTCCAGGAGGGCGTCGGATGGACGTCGATACCCCCGGACCACCGCTCAGCGACCTGTTTCGCCGGCATCCGGAAACTGCCGCCGTCTTCATCGACTTCGGCTTTCTCTGCGTGGGATGTCCCGCCGCCCCGTTCCACACCATCACCGACGCCTGTCGCGAATACCGGACCGACGAGGCGGTCTTTCGCGCCGAGATCGCCGCCGTCATCGCGGCGGCGGATCGCCGGCGGCCCCGCTGAGCAGCATGAGGCGGTGGGGGTCCACCACGGTGATATGGCGTCGCGCACTGGCCACGACACCGTCGCGTTCCCATCCCGACAGCAGCCGGCTGACCGTGTGCAGCGTGGTGCCGGTCATGTCCGAGAGATCGGCCCGGGTAATCGGGAAGTCGATATCGATACCCGCCCCGCTCTTGCGTCCGAACTGGCCGACGAGCCGCAGGAGCGCCGAGGCGACGCGTTGTTCCACCGCGCGGGTGGCAAGCTCGATGATCCGGTGGTGCATTTCCTCCATGCGCGCACCGATGTCGCGCCAGGTTTCGGTGGCGAAACCCGGATAGCTCTCGACGAACCTGTCCCAGTGGCGCATCGGCCAGCAGAGCGAGATCGATTCCGCTGCGGCCATCGCGGTCGCGGGATAGGTGGAGCGTCCGAGGGCGCGGGCAATGCCGAAGAGATGCCCGGCGGGAATGTGCAGCGGAACCACCTGCGCGCCGTCGGGCGTGGACCGCACCACGCGGATCGTGCCGTCGAGCAGGAGGAAGAAGCGGTCCGCCTCGGCGCCCTCGTGGAAGACCGCCGCCCCTTCCTCGTAGCGCCGGGGTGTGGCGAGGTCGAGAATTTCGCGGATCTGGCCCCGCGAAAGCCGCGAAAACGGCGGCAGGCCGGACAACAGGCTTTCGTCCAGATCGGGCAGGCTGCGCGGGCGTTCCGGTGTGACCGTCATGGCCCGTCGTTTCTAGCCCATCGCCGGAGCGCGCGAAACATTGCTGCGTTTGCAAAATAACGGCGGTGAAATTGATTCTGCTCAACGTCGCGCGTCGCAGGCGACGGCTAGGTGCAGCGCATCCACGGTCATGACGTTGAAAGGAAAACCGGATGAAACGCGCAACCCTCCTCCTCGCAGCGGCGCTGGCCCTGCCGGCCATGCAACCGGCGTCGGCGGCGGACATCGAGGTGAAGATGCTGAACAAGGGAACCGCCGGGGCGATGGTGTTCGAACCGGCCTTCATCAAGGCAGAAGTGGGGGACACGATCCACTTCGTCGCCGTGGACAAGGGCCACAACGCCGAGACCGTGCCGGGAATGCTGCCGGACGGGGCGGAGCCGCTGGCCGGCAAGATCAACGAGGATGTGACGCTGACGGTGGACCGCGAGGGGGTCTGGGGCATTCGCTGCAAGCCGCATTACGGCATGGGCATGGTGGCGCTGATCGTCGCCGGGGCGCCGGTCAATCTCGATGCCGCCAAGGCGGCGAAGAACCCCGGCAAGGCGAAGACGACCTTCGAGGGCCTGTTCACCGAGCTTGAAGCGCAGTGACGGCGGGGCACCGGGCCTGCGACCGCGCCGGACCGGTGCCACTCAGCCTGCAATGATCCGGCATTCCCCGCCCGACAGCGCGGCGAGCGCCGGCGACGGGATCAGCACCGCCGCCGTGGACAGCGCGTCGGCATGGGCGGCGCTGGAGGCGATGACGCTGACCCTTGCATGTTCGGGGCGGATCCAGCCCCTTCCGGGGTGGAGGATATGGCCGGTCCGCCCTTCGGCATCGAGCGTGGTGCCGAAGGGCGCGGAAGTGGCGATGGCTTGCCCGGCAAGCGTGACGGTCGGACCGCCTTCGATCCCGATCCGCCATCCTGCACCCGAGGGCCCGCTTCCCAGCGCCGAGATCTCGCCGAGATCGACCAGCAAGTCGCGCAGACCCTCGGCGCGGAGCCGCGCGGCGATGCGGTCGGTGACATAGCCCTGGGCGATGCCGTTCAGGGTAAGCGCCATGCCGGGCCGCGCGAAGCGGATCTCGCCGGGCGCGAAGGCAACGCCGGAGAAGCCCACATGCGACAGGGCTTCGGCCAGTGCCTCCGGCGCCACCGGGCGGCGGGCGATGCCGGCCTCGGCATAGAGGCGGAACAGCGGCTGCACCGTCGGGTCGAACAGACCGCCGGTCTGGCGATGCACTGCCGCCGAGAGCGAGAGCAGTTCCAGCAGTTCCGGCGGCGGGTCTGCCAGGCGGCCCTCGCGGTTCAGGGCCGACAGGGCGCTGTCGGCGCGGTAGAGGGAGAAGATCGCCTCCAGCCGTGCAACCTCGGCCTCCACCGCCGCGAAGATCGGCGCGGCCTCGGCAGGGCCGAGATGGCGCAGGCGGATCTCGGCATGGGCGCCGAGGGCGCTGCCCCGCCAGACCGCTTCGGCCGCGCGGGCCGAGCGACCCATGGCGGGGGCCAGCGCGGCGGCGGCGACGAGAAGGGCACGGCGTCTAGTCAGCATCGGCGTGGTCTCCGTCCGCATCCGCCCCGCCGTCGGTGCCATGCGTATGGGCGCCGACTTCGGTGCCGGGGGTGAAGTTGTCGAGCGTGGCCTGCAGGTATTCGGCCGGGACTTCGCCGAAACCGACGACGCGGCCGCCGTGCTCTGCCTGGTAGGCGCCGGCCGCTTCCGGAGTGGCGAAGGAGATCGCCTCCGGCGTGCCCATGCCGCCCATCTGGTCGCTGCCGATGACGTAACGCGCCGCGTCGGCAGCAATCCAGTTCTCGGCCCCCGGCTCGCTCCAGGACCGGGCACTTGCCATGTCGGAGACAAAGACCGCCTCCACCGGCGCCAGTTTCTCGGGTCCGTTCAGGAAGGCCATCGCGGCGCTGACCTGGCTGAACCAGAAGGGCTCGTCATAGCCCGAAAGCAGCACCTGCGCCTTGGGGCCGGGGTGATCGACCATGTACATCTGGCAGTCATAGGCGATGGCGTCCTCGGGCATCGGTGCCGGGGCGCGGGCGTCCTCCTCCGTCTTGCAGGCGGCAAGCGCCAGGACGGCGGCAAGAAGCAGGGCGGGTTTCATGGGCGGACCCTCCGGGTGAGAAACATGCCTCCGGCCAGCGCGGCGACGAGCCAGATGCCCAGCGGCACCAGTGCAGCGACGGCCGGCACCGGCAGGTGGCGGGCCAGGCCGTCGAGGCCGGCGACGGGGGCCGCAGGCAAGAGGACGAGATTGTAGAGGCGGAAGGCGTCGGCCGGATTGGCAAGGACCAGCCAGGGGAAGACCTGGCGGGAAAAGACCCCGTCGCCGCTGGCCATCAGCGCCCCGAGCAGCGCGATGTCGTAGAGGACGACGGCGGCAAGCCAGAGCCCGACCGCAAGCGCCGCCGCAGCGGCGGTGCGGCTGGCCAGGGCCGAAACCAGGATGCCGAGCGCCACGAAGATCGCCCCGAGGGCGACGGAGGTCAGGGTCAGCCGGAGCCAGGCGGCCAGGCCCTCGGCGCTCAGCCCCTCGAAGGCGATGGTGGCAAGGGCCGCGACGGAAAAGCCCGCAAGGATGGCGCCGCCCACCACCGCCGTCTGGGCCAGGGCCTTGGCGAGATAGATCTCGCCCGGCGACAGGGGCGTGGCCAGTGCCAGCGCCAGCGTGCCGCGCTCCATCTCGCCGGCGAGGGCGTCATAGGAAATCAGGAGCGCGATCAGCGGGATGAGATAGACCGAGAGCGTGGCGAGGCTGGCCGCCGTCAGCGTCAGCGTGTCGGCCTTGACCTGACCGCGCTGGCCGATGGCGAAGAGCGCCAGCGCCAGGGCGAAGGCGGTGAACAGGACGGTGGCCAGGAGCGCCCAGCGGTTGCGGCGGGCGATGCGCAGTTCCTGCAGCGCAGTGGCAAGGATGCGGGTCATGGCGCGCGATCCGAATAATGGCGGTAGATGTCGGTCAGGCTGGGAAGCTGCACATCGAGGTCGCTGATCTCCGGGTCCTGCGACAGGCGACGCAGCAGATCGAACTTTTCCCCGACCGTGCAGGAGAACTCGACGCCGGTGCCGTTGCAGCGGGTGCCGCCGAAGCGGGCCTGCAGGGCCTCGGCCTGGCCGGGCCGGGCGACAACGCGGATCTGCGCCTTGAGCGCGGCGCGTGCGGCCAGCGCGGCCAGCGTGCCCTCGGCCACCAGTCTTCCATGGGCGAGGATGGCGACGCGGTCGGTGCGGTTCTCCACCTCCTCCAGCCCGTGGGAGGACAGAAGGACGGCGGTGCCGCGAGCCGCTGCCTCGTCGATCAGGCGGTAGAAGTCCGCGCGCGAGACGGGATCGAGCCCGGATGTGGGCTCGTCGAGCAGCATCAGTCCGGGGGCGCCAAGCAGGGCCTGGGCAAGCCCGAGGCGCTGGCGCATGCCCTTGGACCAGGTGCCGACCGGCCGGCGGGCGGCATGGGCGATGCCGGTCCGTTCCAGAAGCGGCATGGCCGCCGACGGGCTCTCGCCGCGCAGGCGGGCGAAATGGGTGAGGATTTCGAGCCCGGTCAGCGCCCGGTGGAAGGCGACCGATTCCGGCAGATAGGTGGTGCGCCGGCGTGCCTCGGGCGCGCCGGGGGCATGGCCGGTGACCGTCAGGCGTCCGGCGGAGGGCGGCAGGAAGCCGAGGATCGCCTTGAAGAAGGTGGTCTTGCCGGCCCCGTTGTGGCCAAGCAGTGCCAGCCGCTCGCCCGGCCGGACGGCAAGGGTCAGGCCGTCAACCGCGACATGGGCTCCGTAGCGCAGGGTCAGGTCCACGGCGGACAGCATCACGCACCTCCGCCAAGGCCGGCGGCGCCGGGCTGGAGCAGGGGAGCGCTGTCGGTGATGCCGCCGGGCAGGAGCCCGGGAAAACGCGACTGGGACCAGGAGACCAGCTGCATCGCCGGGGCGCCAAGCAGGAGC
The DNA here is from genome assembly GCA_964602115.1 of uncultured Rhodobacterales bacterium. GTDB lineage: Bacteria > Pseudomonadota > Alphaproteobacteria > Rhodobacterales > Rhodobacteraceae > JANOGU01. The sequence goes on along the minus strand of CAZRQN010000016.1, from coordinate 9,665 downwards.
CGGGCCATCGGCTGCGTCCAGGTCATCCGGTCGATGGCATCGTTCGGCCGGTAGGGCGCATCGGCACGGCCGTCGCCGTCGATGTCGAAGGCGGCGTTGTCGGACCAGTAGTTGCCGCTGCCGTCCACCGACCATTCCAGCCAGCGGCTGCCGACGTATTTCGCCTGCACCCGGTTTTCGATGAAGGCGTTGTGCGCGATCTCCACCCCTTCGGAACCGGCGGTGAAGTGGATGCCGATGTCGCAGCCCTGGAAGCGGTTGAAGCCCAGCCGGTTGCGGTTGGCGTTGTAAACGAAGAGGCACTTCTCGCCGCCGTTCCGCACCTCGTTGTGCTCCAGCGTCGAGTAGTTGACGAAATTCAGGAAGAAGCCGTGGGTGCGGTCGCCGTCGGAGAGGTTCTCGCGGGCGGTGATGCGGGTGGAATACATGAAGGCAAAGCCCATGCCGTTGCCGGTGGAGCGGTTGCCGGTCAGCGTGATGTCGTTGGCATACATCGAGTGGAAGGCGAAGCGCAGTCCGTGCATGCGGTTGTCGCGATAGACGGCGTGGTTGGCCGAGGACACGAAGATTCCGTCGCGGCCGAGGGAGATGTCGTTGCCCTCGACCAGCAGGCCGGGGGCGTTCCAGACATAGATGCCGGGGCCGCGCTCGGGCGTGCGCAGGTCGTCGCGGCCCCGGATGACGTTGCCGCGCAGGGTGACGTCATGTGCCCCCTGCACGTCGATCCCGATCAGGTTGTCCTCGATCCGGTTGCCCTCGACCAGCGTTCCGGTCGCGCCCACGCTCAGGGCGATGCCGGAGTCGAGCCCGTCCAGCCGCAGGCCGGATCCGGTGACGGTCAGGCCCCGGATGGTCACGCCCGGCACGGTGACGCGGATCACCGAGCCTTCGCCCGGGCCGGTGACGACCGCATCCCCGTCGCCCTCGAGCGTCAGCGCCTTGTCGAGAAGCACCGGCCCGGCGTGGCTGCCCCTGGCGAGGACCAGCACATCGCCGGGCCGGGCGGCGGCCAGCGCCGCCGGCAGCGCCCCGGGCTCGGCCGCGACGTGCCGCACTTCGCCGGCGGCGGGGGCCGCAGCGAGGAGAAGGATCGCAAGGACGAACCCGGGACGCATCGGTGTCACGTCGCCTGGGGATGCACGAACATGCGTCCGCGCATCTCCATGTGGAGCGCGTGGCAGAACCACTGGCAGTAGTACCAGTGAACCCCCGGCCGGTCGGCAGTGAATGTCACCGAGGCGGTGGCCTGTGGCCCGATCTCGAAGGCGATGCCGTGGTTGGAGAGCGTGAAGCCATGGGTGAGATCCTCGATCTCGTCCATGTTGGTGACGGTGATCGTCACCTCGTCGCCCTGGTTGACCTCGAACTTCTCCAGGCTGAAGGCGGGCGCCACCGAGTGCATATAGACCCGCACCTTGTTGCCGTCGCGGATGACATCGGCGGCATAGTCGAGATCCACCCCATCCGCTGCCGCCGCCTTGCGCGCGTCTTCCCACATCGGGTCGTCGCGCTTCCAGGTCTGGGCCGGCTGCAGGCGATCGGCGCGGACGATGATGCCGTCATGCGGCTCGGCAAAGGTCGGGCTGTCGTGGACCACCTTCATCTCGTCGGTGGAGATGTCGATCAGCTGCTCGTTCTCCGGCTTCAGGGGACCCACGTTCAGGTAACGGTCCTTGGAGAACTTGTTCATCGACACCAGCCACTTGCCGTCCGCCTCGTTGGTCTCGCCCATCGAGGCGTTCAGATGTCCCGGCTGGTAGGCGACATCGACCTTGGAGACGATCGGATCGACCTCCTCGCCGGCGAACTTGCGGATCGCCTTGTCGATGTCCCATTTCACCACCTGGCTGTCGAGGAACAGGGTGGTATAGGCGAAGCCCTTGCCGTCGAAGGTGGTGTGCAGCGGGCCGAGGCCGAGTTCGGGCTCGGCCACGATGCAGGAGCGCGGGTCGGCGCCGTTGAAGATGTCCGGCACCTTGCGCACGTCGATCACCGAGACGGTGGGTGACAGCTTGCCGGCGATCATGATGTAGTTGCCGTCCGGCGCGGTGTTCACCCCATGGGGCGAGTTGGCGATGGGGATGTAACGGGTGTAGCGGCTATTGGCCGCCTTGCGGCCGTCAAGCACGGGGACGCCGTTCATCTCCTTGAAATCGCCTGACTTCACCCCTTCTTCGATCGCCTTGATGTCGAAGACCACGACGTGATCGACCTCGTTGGCGGTCATTTCGGCCAGGTTCATGCCCATCTCGGAATTGTAGGAGGTCGAGAAGGCGTAAAACCCTTGGTAGTCGCAGTTGGTGTTGTCGAGATTTCCCGAGACCATCACCTGCCAGGGCACCGTCATCGTGTCGCCGTCGATGGCGGTGAAGACGTTCACATATTGCGACGGATCGTCCAGCACCGAGCCGTCGTTGACCAGCGGCGCCTCGTGCTCGGAATTGGCGAAGATATAGCCGGTGCGCGGATATTTCTGCGGCCGCATCCCGTGGATGTCGTGGGCGTTCGGCACCTCGATGACCTTGTCCACCTTCATCACGTCGCAGCGGAT
>CAZRQN010000016.1:0-7104 GCA_964602115.1 uncultured Rhodobacterales bacterium | reverse complement strand
GGCGACGCGGGTGTTGGCCTTGTCGTTGGCGAAGATGAAGCGCCCGTCATAGGTGCCGTTGGTGAAGGACATATGCGGGTGGTGCAGGTCGCCGTTCTGGTAGGTGGTCATCCCGCGCTTGGCGAGAAATGCCTTGGTCTCGGGCAGGAGGTTCTCGGAGAGGATCTTGATGCTCTCGTTGGTCTGGCCCCAGCCGGTGGCCGAGCAGCGGTTGAACACCGGGATCCGCATCAGCTCGCGCATCGACGGCAGGCCGAGGATGCGCACCTCTCCGGTCTGGCCCGAGGACCAGATGCCATAATATTCGTCGAGTTCCCCGGGGGCGACCTCGGGGGACTGGGCGCGGGCCGCGCTGGCGGTGGTCAGGAGGCCGGTCAGCGCCCCGGTCCCGATCGTGCCGGCCGCGAGCGCCGCGCCTGCGGTTCCGGCGAAGAGACTGCGGCGGCTGATCCCTTCCTTCTCGTGCTTGTCCTCGCTCATGCAAGTCCCTCCTTTGCGGGCATGGGTTTCGTGTTTCCGCCGCCCTGGCGGGCGGCGAGGCTGGCGGCCGAGGCCGCATCCCGGGCGCGGCGCCTGTCGCGCGCGATGACCACGGGGCAACGCTGGTGGTCCCGGTAGAGGACCTGGCAGTTGAGGCAGCTGATGCATTCGTTGGGGTTGATCTCCCCGGTCGGATGGATGGCCTCGACCGGGCAGTCGTTGGCACAACGCTGGCAGGGATTGCCGCATTCGCGGTAGCGGGTGAGCCAGCGGAACATGTGCAGCCGTGCCGGAATGGCGAGGCCTCCGCCCAGCGGGCAGATGTAGCGGCAGTAGAAGCGCTCGATGAAAAGGCCCGGCACCAGCGTGGCCAGGGCGAAGAGCACATAGGGCCAGGGCCGGCCGAACTTGAGGATGATCGCGGTCTTGAACGGCTCGACCTCGGCATAGTGTTCGGCCGTGTCGAGCGCGTGGAGCGACAGGCCGAAGAGCCCGAGGAAGATGATGTACTTGATTGCCCAGAGGCGCTCGTGCAGGCCCCAGGGCAGGCGGATCTGCGGCACCCGGGCGAGGCGGGCGAGCTTGTTGAGAAGCTCCTGCAGGGCACCGAAGGGGCAGAGCCAGCCGCAATAGGCTCCGCGCGCCCAGAAGAGGAGCGAAGCGGCAACCGCGAACCACAAGAGGAAGATCAGCGGATCCATCAGGAAGGTCTCCCAGCGGAAATCCGAGAACAGCGCCGAGAACACCGCCAGGACGTTGACCACCGAGAGCTGGGCGTTGGCGTACCAGCCGATGAAGACCAGCGTGAACACCAGGAACGCGACGCGCAGCCGGGCGAAGACCCGGGCGTTGCGGGTGGCGAATTGCTGGAAGAAGAAGATCAGCGACAGAAGGCCGAGCGCGGTGGCGATGGCGGCAAGCTGGCCGCGCTTGGCCTGCCAGATGCGCGCCCAGAGCGCGTCGCGGGCCCCGGCCCCGGCTGCGGGCGTTTCGGAGGACCGCGCCTGCGGCGGAGCGACGGCACGGGTATAGGCGGCGGGGATCTCGTAGCCGAGCTCGTAGCTGCGGAACAGCTTCTCGATGGGCCCCACCGGCCGCTGGACCAGCATCTGCAGGCGCCAGGCGGCAGCGGCATCGAACCCGGCGGCGGCGGGGATGACGAACAGATCCATCTCGTTCAGATCCGGTGCGCCGGGGGCGGCGAGGCGGACCACGCGGGCGTGTTCGAGATCGCGGAAGCGGTGGGAGACGGCGCCCTGGATCACCTGGATGCGGTCGAAGATGCCGCCGCGCACATAGCCCGAGCCCTTGAACGACCAGCGGCCGGCCCCGGCGATCAGGATCGCCTCGTCGCCGGGTTCCAGCCGCGCGGCAAGGTTGGCATAGGCGGCATCGCCCAGAAGGCTGCGGCCGATGGCGGGCTGGCTGACCAGCGCCGCCCACAGGTCGATGAACAGGGCGTCATCCGGCGGCGGCTCGCGGCCCTTCTCGGTGCGCGGATCGCCGAGTGCGGCGAAATCGGCGTTGACCGTCGCGACATCGAGGACGAAGTGCCGCAGCGCGCCGGAGCCGGCGAGGGTTTCCCAGTCGGTTGTCTCGCCGGCCTCGCGGTCGATCTCGCGGGTCGGGCCGGCTTCGGCGGCGGGGCGCAGCCCGCCCAGCCCCAGCGCCTGCGCCACCTTGATGCCGGCGCGCAGGATGGAATCGTCGATCACCATGACCGTGACGGTGGCGCCGGAGACGATGTCGATGTCCTCGGCGGAATGGGCGTCTTCGGCGACCTTGAGGTCGAGACCGGCGTATTTGCCGATCACCTCGCGGATGCGCGCCTCGGGAATGCCGACCAGGACGATGGGCTCGGAATGCTTGACCAGCACCGCGCCGGTCAGCACTGCCTCGGGCGAGACGGCGGCGAGGACATGGATCGGTTTGCCCGAATAGCCGGTCGTCGGCACCCAGTCGGATGTCAGGAATGCCCAGGCGATGGTCTGGCCGTCCTTGAGCACCGGAGCGACCGGGTTCTGTGCGTCGATCGGGCCGAAACTGTCGGCGCCGGGCACGATCTCGCCCGGTTCGACCTTGCCCAGATATTCGCCGATCAGGGGCGCGGCCTGCAGGGGAGGGGCGGGGAAAAGGCCGGCCAGCAGGACTGCCGCCAGCCAGGCCATCCGCCATGCCCAGACGCTCCGCTGCGCCGCCATGCTCTTCCCCCACCGCATGCGGCGCAAGATGCCGGCAGCGGGAGGCCGGAACGTTGTCGAAGAGCAAACTGGATCGGGGTCGTGCAGGTGACGCCGCCGCCCTGACCGGAGATCATCCGGGCAGGGCGGCGGATCGCGGCGACGGTTCCGGGTTCAGCCCTTGCGGGCGAGGGCGAATTCGGTTCCCCAGGGATCGCTGGCCACCGCGCCGCCAAGGCGCGCGGCCAGCGCGTCATGGGCGTCGGGCTCGGCCCGGAGCGTCAGGCGCGACAGGCCGGTCATCGGCCGCGAGCGCTGTCCGGCGCCACGGCTGTTCCAGACATTGCCGGCCAGGTGGTGGTGATAGCCGCCCGTGCTGGCAAAGGTCGCGCCGGGGTAGCGGGCAACGATGTCCATCCCCAGCGTGTCGGCGAAGAATCGCTCGGCCACTTCGGTATTGCCCACCTGGAGATGGACATGGCCGATGACCGCGCCTTCGGGCGCGCCGGCCCAGGGACCGTCCGCCGCTGCCGCCAGCCCGTTGAGGTCGAGCCGGACGGTGGCCATCTTCACCTTTCCGTCCGGGCCGGTCCAGCCGGTGCGCGGACGGTCGGCATAGACCTCGATGCCGTTGCCTTCCGGGTCGTTGAGATAGATCGCCTCGCTGACGATATGGTCGGATGCGCCGCCGAGCTGCACGCCGCTGTTGGCGGCGTGGATCAGCCAGCGCGCCAGGGCGGCGCGCGAGGGCATCAGGAAGGCGGTGTGGAACAGCCCGGCTTCGGACGGATCGGCGGCGCGGGCCGCCGGATCGGCGCGCAGGGTCAGGAAGGCCTCCGACCCCGCGCCCAGCACCACCTCCGTCCCATCGCCCGACAGGCGCGAGAGGCCGAGCGCGCGCTCGTAGAAGCCGGCGATGCCGGGAAGGTCATGCACGGTCAGCGTGACGGCGCCGATCTCGACGGGGGCGGAAGCGGTGGACATGGCGACAATCCTCAGTTGCGGTCGGCGGCCCAGATGCCGGCGCCGAGCAGCGCCTGCACCACGAGCATGATCGCCCAGAACAGCGGGAATTCCCAGCCGCCGCCGGCATTGGAGAAGATGAACCCGGCCGAACCATGGGCGAACCAGGCGGCGCCGAGCAGGACCGGCACCAGGGCGAGGGAGACGAGCTTGACCCTGAAGCCTGCGAGCAGCGCCAGGCCGCCGAGGATCTCGGCCGCGATCACCAGATAGCCGAGCGCGCCGGGCAGTCCCAGCGAGGCGAAGAAGCCGGCGGTGCCGGCAGGGGTGAAGACGAAGAGCTTCAGCCCGCCGTGGATCAGGAAATAGATGCCCATCGTCGCCCGCAGCAGAGCGGCGGCAAGATCGGCAGGGCGGGCGGCGGAAAGCGGGGTCGAGGTCAAGGCGGTCATCGCAGGCTCCGTTCTGAAAGCGTCGTGATTGACGCGGCAGGGGGAAACTGGCGATGCGCCAATTCGGACGCAATCCTGGCATCTGGAATAACTTTCCGTCCAAACCGGAAGGAATCAGCCGTCGCCGCGCAGGTTGCGGGCCAGGAACTCGATCAGCAACCGCAGGCGTGCCGGCTGGTGGCGGCCGCCGGGAAAGAGGATGTGGATCGGGATCGGCGGCGCTTCGGTTCCGGCGAGCAGGCGGCAGACGCGGCCGGCTGCGATACTGTCCTCGGCCACGAACTCGGGCAGATAGGCGATGCCGAGCCCGGCCTCGGCTGCCTTCAGACAGGCATCGGCGCTGGAAAAGGCGACGCGCCCGGTGACCGGCACACGCCGGCCATCGGAAAAGGACCACAGGCGGGGATCGCGGAAATTGGTGTCGAGAAGACATTCATGCGCGGCCAGATCCTCAGGGCTCTGCGGCGCGCCATGCGCCGCCAGATAGGCCGGCGCGGCAAGGATCACCAGACCGGCCTGGCCGAGCTTGCGCCCCGTCAGCGCGGCGTCGCGCGGGTCGCCGACCCGGATTGCGGCATCGAACCCCTCGTCGATCAGGCTGGCCAGCCGGTCGGAGAAATCCACCTCCAGGGAAATTCCCGGATGTTCCAGCGCGAAACGCGCCAGAAGCGGCGCCACCCGGAGCGCGCCGAAACCGACCGGAGCGGTCAGCCGCAACCGGCCGCTCGGCTGGCTGGCGGCATTGCGCACCTCGGTATCAAGTTCGTCGAAGGCGTCGAGAAGCGCCCCCAGACCCCTGGCATAGGCGCGGCCGGCGTCGGTCAGCGTCAGCGCCCGCGTCGTCCGCTGCAGGAGCTTGACGCCAAGATCGGCCTCCAGCCGGGCCACAAGTTTCGACGCCTGGCCCGAACTGGTTCCCAGCCGCACCGCAGCCAGGCCGAAGCTGCCGCATTCGACAACCTTGACGAACATCCGCTCTGCGGCCAGCCGGTCCATTTCGCAAGCATATCCAGAGTCTTCGCTTGCCGCCACCCGCAGCCGGCCCTAGCTTCGCACGAGGATCTGTGGAGGTGTGAATGGCGTGGTGGAAAGGGTCGGTCACCTATCAGATCTATCCCCGGTCCTTTCAGGATTCCAACGGCGACGGAATCGGCGACCTTCCGGGCATCACCGCCCGCCTGCCGCATGTCGCCGACCTCGGTGCCGATGCGATCTGGCTTTCGCCGGTCTTCCGCTCGCCGATGGCCGATATGGGCTATGACGTCTCGGATTACTGCGACATCGACCCTGTCTTCGGCACGCTGGCCGATTTCGACGCGCTGGTCGCCCGGGCGCATGATCTCGGGCTGAAGGTGATCATCGACCAGGTGATCAGCCATTGCTCGGCCGAACATCCGTTCTTCAAGGAAAGCCGGCGGGACCGTTCGAATCCCCGCGCCGACTGGTTCGTCTGGGCCGATCCCCGGCCCGACGGTTCGGCTCCGACCAACTGGCTTTCGGTCTTCGGTGGCCCGGCCTGGACCTGGGACGCCCGCCGGCGGCAGTATTACCTGCACAACTTCCTGCCGGTGCAGCCGGACTTCAACATCCACAACCCGGAGGTGCAGGACTATCTGCTCTCCACCCTGCAGTTCTGGCTCGACCGGGGCGTGGACGGATTTCGCCTCGATACGGTGAACTACTACCTTCACGACCCGCAGCTGCGCGACAACCCGCCCCGCCCGGTCGAGGGACCGCCGGCCAATCCGCTCGACATGCAGGAGCAGCGCCACAACAAGAACCACCCCGACAACCTGGCCTTCCTGCGCCGGCTGCGCGCGCTTCTGGACGGCCACGAGGCACGCGCCATGGTGGGCGAGGTGGGCGACAGCGGTGCCAAGGCGATCGAGGTCATGGGCGCCTATACCGCCGGGGGCGACAAGCTCCACATGGCCTATTCCTTCGAGCTTCTCGCCCCGACGCTCTCGGCCGCCCATATCCGCAGCGCGGTCGAGGGGTTCTTCGCCGGCGCGCCGGACGGCTGGCCGATGTGGGCCTTCTCCAACCATGACGTGGTGCGCCACGCCTCGCGCTGGTCCGCGCCCGGCGAGGAGGACGAGGTGGCGCGGCTGGCCTGCGCGGTGCTTCTGTCGCTGCCCGGGTCGATCTGCCTCTACCAGGGCGAGGAACTGGGCCAGACCGAGACCGATATCCTGTGGGAAGAGCTGACCGACCCGCCGGGCAAGGCCTTCTGGCCCGACTACAAGGGCCGCGACGGCTGCCGGACGCCGATGGTCTGGGATGGCTCGGCCCAGGGCGGCTTCACCACCGGCCGGCCCTGGCTGCCGGTCAAGCCGCCGCAACTGGCCCGGCATGCCGCCGGGCAGGGGGAGGGCTCGGTGCTGGCCTTCTACCGCGAGATGCTGGCCTTCCGTCGCGCCACCCCCGCCCTGCGCGGCGGCGATTTCGTCTTTCCGGACGCCCCCGAGCCGCTGCTGGTGGTGGGGCGCGGGGGGATCACCGGGGTCTTCAACCTCGGCGCCGGACCTGCCGACTGGGAGGCCGGCCGGCTCGTCGGGCCCCGTCAGGGGGCGGAGGTCCGCGACGGGCGCCTGCACCTCGCGCCCCGGGGTTTCGCCTTCCTCGGCTGAGGCTCCTCAGGCGAGGCGGCGGGCGATCTCGTCCTTGAGATGCGCCCGCAGCCAGCGCAGCCGGTGCTCCTCCTCGTCCGAGATCGGCTCGACCCGGGTCTCGGCCCGGTGCACCGCCCGGTTGGCGTCGTGATAGTCGTCGGCGAGCTTGCGGAAATGGGCGTCGGTCTCCCTGCGGGCCCGGATGAGCTCGGCCTTGCCGGGGAATTCCTCGTGCAGCTCGTGGGGGGTGTGCATCGCGTCGCTCCTTGCCTGTGCCCGGAGGCAGATGCCACCGGCGGGCGGGAGATTCGTTGACGCAGGTCAAGCTCCGGCAGTGACATGGCGGAATGTCCCACCGTGTGACGCTCATTTATTCAAGCTGGAACAAGGATATGGGTAATTCCGGCAGGGAGATGG
>CAZRQN010000015.1:0-35247 GCA_964602115.1 uncultured Rhodobacterales bacterium | reverse complement strand
GCCGGTCGAACCAGTCCTTGCGGAACCAGTAGAGGTTGGCGAACTGCTGGTCGGGAAGCTGATAGAGCTTGCCGTCCGGCCCGGTGGTGAAGGACGCACCGATGAAGTCGGCGAGATCCAGCCCGGGGTTCGTCGTCGCCGCCCAGTCGCCGGCCATCATGTCGCTGAGGTTGTAGGCGAGCTGCATCCGCGCATGGGTGCCGATCAGGTCGCTGTCGTTGACATAGCCGTCATAGAGGTTGCGGCCGGTCTGCATCTGGGTCTGCACCGCCTGGACAACTTCGCCCTCGCCCAGAAGCTGGTGGTTGACCTTGATGCCGGTGATTTCCTCGAAGGCCTTGGTCAGGACCGTCGATTCATAGGTGTGGGTCGGAATGGTCTCCGACAGCACGTTGATCTCCATGCCCGCGAATGGGGCGGCGGCGTCGATGAACCATTGCATCTCCGCCTTCTGCTCGTCCGGCGACAGCGCCGAGCGAGCGAATTCCTCGGCGATCCACTTCTCCGCGGCGGCCATGTCAGCCCAAGCGCCGGAGCTCCCTGCGATGAGGGCGCCCACGGCGACCGCGGACATCAGGTGTATCCGCATCCGTTCCTCCCGTTGGTGATTGACCGGAATGCCTTCACATTCCGGTTGGCAAGACTGTCCGTGCGATTTCGCCGCATGTCAAGCGCGAAAGAAGAAATAACGGACGGAAAGGAACATTCACGAAAGCATTCGCGCGGCAATCCTGTTCGTTCCGGGGCGCGCGGGCGGTGATTGACGTACCTCACATGTCATCGCTAGGCTCGGGCGCGGGGAGGACGCGGTGAGACCCACGGTCATCGACATTGCGCGCGAGGCGGGGGTGAGCCTTGCCACCGTCGATCGGGTGCTGAACGCCCGGCCGGGAGTGCGCGCCCGCACGATCGAGGCGGTGAACGAGGCCATCGCCCGGCTGGGCTATGTCCGCGATGTCGCGGCGGCAAATCTGGCCCGCCAGAGGCTCTACCGTTTCGCCTTCGCCCTTCCCGAGGTGCAGAGCCAGTTCCTGCAGGCCCTGCGCGAGGAACTGGAGGCGGCGGCCGCCGGGCCATTGGGCGAGCGCAGCGACCTTCGCATCCTCACCTTTCCCTTGCGCGACCCCCATGCGCTGGTGGCGATGTTCCAGGATCTCGACACGCATCCGCTCGACGGGGTGGCGGTGATGGCGCCGGAAACGCCGGAGGTCCGCGATCTCATCGCCCGGCTGAAGGAGAGGGGGGTTGCGGTGGTGGCTCTGGTGGCCGACCAGCCGCATGCCCCGCGCGACCATTTCGTCGGGGTGGACAACATTTCCGCCGGCCGCACCGCCGCCGTGTTGATGGGGCGGTTCCTTGGCGGGCGGCGGGGCAAGATCGCGGTGGTCGTCTCCTCGATGCTGGCGCGCGACATGGTCGAGCGGCGCCTGGGTTTCGACGCCGTCATGGCCGAGCGTTTCCCCGGGCTGGAGACCCTGGCCTCGGTCGAGGGGCATGACGATGCCGAGCTGACCGCCGCAGTGACCGCCGCCTGCCTCGCCGAGAATCGGGATGTCATCGGTGTCTATGCGGCGGCGGCGGGAACGCGGGGGGTCACGGCGGCCCTGTCCAGCGCCGGTCCAGCCGAACCGCCCGTGGTTGTGGCCCATGAACTGACGCCCCATACCCGCAGCGCACTCGAGAGTGGCGCCATCGATGCGGTGATCGCCCAGGACCCCGGCCATATCGCCCGCAGCACATTGCGCATCCTGCGGGCCAAGGCGGACGGACAGCCGATCCAGGCGGCCCAGGAACGCATCCGCATCGAGATCGTGCTGCGCGAGAATCTTCCCGGCCTCTGAGGGCTCGCCCCAGCCATATCCGGGGCGCAGGGTGGAATGAGGAACGTACCTCAAAGAATCGTGGACAGCGGCCGCCGCAGTCGTCTATCGTCGGGCCAGTCAAGAAGACCGGGCGGTCAGGCCCGGCCCATCTCAACCCTTCTCGGGAGGAAGATCGCATGACCAAACGTACTCTTGCCGCGTCCGCAGCGGTTGCGCTCGCCCTGACGGCGACGGCCGGCCGGGCCGATGAGCTGACGCTCTGCTGGGCCGCCTGGGATCCGGCGAACGCGCTGGTCGAACTCAGCAAGGATTTCGAGGCCAAGTCCGGCCATACGATGAAATTCGAATTCGTGCCCTGGCCGAACTTCGCCGACCGGATGCTGAACGAGCTGAACTCGGGCGGCAAGCTCTGCGACCTGCTGATCGGCGACAGCCAGTGGATCGGCTCGGGCGCCGAGAACGGCCATTACGTCAAGCTGAACGACTTCTTCGACGCCAACGCCATCTCGATGGACGATTTCGCCCCGGCGACCGTCTATGCCTATTCCACCTGGCCCAAGGGCTCGCCCAACTACTACGCGCTGCCGGCCATGGGCGACGCGAACGGCTGGTTCTACCGCAAGGACTGGTTCGCGCGTCCGGAGCTTCAGGAAGAGTTCAAGGCCAAATACGGGCGCGACCTCGCCCCGCCGACGACCTGGGTGGAGATGAAGGAGGTCGCCGAGTTCTTCCAGAAGCGCCAGATCGACGGCAAGGAAGTCTATGGCGTGTCGATCTTCACCGAGCGTGGCTCGGAAGGGATCACCATGGGCGCGACCTCTGCGCTCTATTCCTACGGGTTCAAGTACGAGAACACCCCCGGCAAGTACGACATGGAAGGCGCGGTGAACTCCGCCGATGCCGTGGCGGGTCTGGAGATGTACAAGGCCATCTACGACTGCTGCACGCCTCCGGGCTATGACAACGCCTATATGGAACAGTCGCTGGACGCCTTCAAATCCGGGCAGGTGGCGATGGCGATGAACTGGTTCGCCTTCTTCCCCGGCCTCTACGCCGATCCCAACACCGGCGGCGACCATATCGGCTTCTTCGTCAACCCCGGCCAGAACGTCGCGGCCTCGACGCTCGGCGGGCAGGGCATCTCGGTGGTGTCCTATTCCGAGAAGCAGGACGCGGCGCTTGAATACATCAAGTGGTTCGCCGATCCGGAAGTGCAGAAGAAGTGGTGGTCGATGGGCGGCTATTCCTGCCACAAGGCGGTGCTCGACGACCCGAACTTCCCCAATACCGCGCCCTTCGCCGCCGACTTCCTCAAGGCCATGGGCGGGGTGCAGGACTTCTGGCAGGAACCGGCCTATGCCTCGTTGCTGCTGGCGATGCAGGAGCGCCTGCACAACTACGTCGTCGCCGGCAACGGCACGGCGCAGGAAGCGCTCGATGGCCTGATCGCCGACTGGACCGAAGTCTTCGAAGACGAAGGCAAACTCTGACGGCTCGCGGGGCAGGGGCGCCGTGCCCTTGCCCTGCACCGCCGCCGTCGGGGCAAGCCCCGGCCTAACCCTCCCGTAGGTCGGGGCCCGCCCACCGCGGCGGGGGGGCCCCCCCCGGGCCACCCCCCCCCGTTGGGGGGGGCTGCCCCCGACTCTGCGCGCCGCCCCATGCTTGTGCCGTCGCGCGCCGCCCGGAGCCTGATCCCATGCGAGACACGCCAGCCGACCGCCTCGCCCGCGCCACGCCGCCTTCGGTGGCCCGCCGGATCCGGGGACTTTCCGACCGGGCGATCGCCTGGCTGTTCATCGCCCCGACCATCGCGCTCTTGCTGGCGATCAACATCTTTCCGCTGATCTGGACGGTGCGGCTCTCGTTCACCAACTATGCCGCCAACAAGCCCAATGCCGAGGTGAAATGGGTGGGTCTGCGCAACTACACGCGCATCCTGACCGACGACGGCACCTGGGCCAACATGCAGACCACGGCGCATTTCCTCGTCTGGACGCTGTTCTTCCAGGTGCTGATCGGCTTCACTCTGGCCTGGCTCATCAACCGCAAGTTCCGCGGCAACGACCTGCTGACGACGCTGATCGTCATCCCGATGATGCTGTCGCCGGCGGTGGTGGGCAATTTCTGGACCTTTCTCTACCAGCCGCAGATCGGGCTGGTGAATTACACGGTGGAGCTGTTCACCGGCACGCCCTCCTCTTCCTTCTCCATGCTCGGTCCCGGCGGCCTCGCGCCCTGGTCGATCGTCATCGTCGATACCTGGATGTGGACGCCCTTCGTCATGCTGATCTGCCTCGCCGGACTGCGCTCGATCCCCGACTACATCTACGAGGCCGCCGAGATCGACCGCGCCTCGAAGTGGCGGCAGTTCTGGACCATCACCGTGCCGATGGTCCTGCCCTTCCTGATGCTGGCGGTGCTGTTCCGGGGCATCGAGAACTTCAAGATGTTCGACATGGTGGTGCTTCTGACCGGCGGTGGCCCGGGCAACGACACGCTGCTGGCCTCGATCGACCTCAAGCGCGAGGCTTTCGAGAAATGGCGCACCGGCTATTCCTCGGCCTATGCGATCATCCTCTTCGTCACCGTCTTCGGCCTGGCCTCGATCTATGTGAAGGCCCTGAACAAGGTGAAGGAAAGATGAGCGCCTGGTCCGTCACCGAACCCAGCCGGCGCGCGAAGTGGGTCGCCGGGCTGCTGGTCGTCCTCTACACGGTCATCACCCTGCTGCCGCTGTTGTGGATCATCTCGACCAGCTTCAAGTCGGGGCCGGATTCGATCTCCTATCCACCGAAGGTGATCTTCGCCCCGTCGCTTGAAGGCTATGTCAATCTCTTCACCACCCGGACCCGCATCGCCTCCGACGCCTTCCAGAACCTGCCGCCGCCCGAAACCTGGTACGACGCCATCGTCCGCGAGCAGGGCATGGTCATCGCCGGCCCCTCACGCTACGGCGAACGCTTCCTGAACTCGGTCATCATCGGCTTCGGCTCGACGGCCTTGTCGATCTTCCTCGGCACGCTGGCGGCCTATGGCTTCTCGCGGTTCAGGGTGCCGCTGAAGGATGACCTGCTGTTCTTCATCCTTTCGACACGGATGATGCCGCCCATCGCCGTCGCCATCCCGATCTTCCTGATGTACCGCAGCCTCGGGCTCTCGGACACGCATCTGGGCATGATCCTGCTCTATACCTGCGTGAACGTCTCGCTGGCGGTCTGGCTGCTGAAGGGCTTCATCGACGAGATCCCGCGCGAATACGAGGAAGCGGCGCTGATCGACGGCTACACCCGCTTCCAGGCCTTCCGCAAAGTGGTGCTGCCGCAGGCTGCGACCGGCATCGCCTCGACCGCCATCTTCTGCCTGATCTTCGCCTGGAACGAATATGCCTTTGCGGTCCTTCTGACTTCCGGCACCGCCCAGACGGCGCCGCCCTTCATCCCCACGATCATCGGCGTCGGCGGCCAGGACTGGCCGGCGGTGGCGGCGGCGGCGACGTTGTTCCTCCTGCCGGTGATGATCTTCACCATCCTGCTCCGCAAGCACCTGCTGCGCGGGATCACTTTCGGAGCGGTGCGCAAATGAGAGCTGAAGCAAGCGCATGGGCCGTCGGTCCCGAAGGCCTGTGCAGGCCAACCCCCTGCCGGACGGAGGAAGGGCGATGAGGGGTTTCGTTTCCGGCCTCCTCCACCTGCGCCGCGGCGCCTGGGAGTTGCTGGCCTCGATCCTGATCGGGCTCGGCGTGGTGATGCTGATGCAGCCCTTCGCCCTCTGGGCCTTCACCTGGTCCTTCCTCGTCACCCTTGTCGGCACGGTGATGTTCATCATCACCAGCCATTTCCCGGAATGACCGCCATGCGCGCCGCGTCACCTGCAACCCCGGCTGTCACCCCCGGCTTGACCGGGGGTCTCCCCCGCCCCGAGGGCCGGTAGATGGCCGAGATCGTGATCCGCAACCTGCGGAAAGAGTTCGGGAATTTCACTGCGGTGAAAGGCTCGTCCTTCACCATCGGCCATGGCGAGTTCTTCATGCTGCTCGGGCCCTCGGGCTGCGGCAAGACCACCACGCTCAGGATGATCGCCGGGCTGGAGCTGCCGACCTCGGGCGAGATCCTCATCGACGGCGAGGATGTCAGCCAGAAACCCGCCAGCCAGCGCGACATCGCCATGGTGTTCCAGATGTTCGCGCTCTACCCGCATCTAAACGTTCGCAAGAACATCGCCTATCCGCTTGTCTCCCAAGGCGTTCCCAGGGCGCAGGTCGCCGCGAAAGTGGCCGAGGTCGCCCGCATCCTGCGCATCGAGTCCCTGCTGGACCGCAGCGTCGGCGGCCTGTCGGGCGGTGATCGCCAGCGCGTGGCCCTGGGCCGCGCCATCGTGCGCAATCCCAAGGCCTTCATGATGGACGAACCCCTGGGCGCGCTCGATGCCGAGTTCCGCGAGACCATGGCCGAAGAGTTGCGGGCGCTGCACGACCGGATGGGGGCGACCACCGTCTATGTCACCCATGACCAGCTGGAAGCGATGCAGATGGGCGACAAGATCGTGGTGATGAATCACGGGGTCGTCGAACAGTTCGGCACGCCGCAGGACATCTACGACCACCCCGCCACCATGTTCGTCGCCGATTTCATCGGCTCGCCCTCGATGAACTTCCTGCCCTTCGAAGGGGCCGTGGCCGCCGGTCAACGCGTGGTGGATCTCGGCACCCCGGTCGCGCTGCCCGAGGTTCAGGAATCCGCCAGGGGCAAGCTGGTGCTGGGCGTGCGGCCGGAGCATGTCTCGCTCGCCGACGACGGCGCCTATCGCGGCCGGGTGGAGGCGGCGGAATACCTCGGCACGACCCAGATCGTCACCATCACCGCCCCGCATGGCATGCTGAAGGCACGGATCTCCTCGGCCACGCCGGCCCGGGTCGGCGAGACGGTGGCGCTCGACTTCCGCTCCGAGCGCCTGAGCCTCTTCGATGCCGCCACCGGCCGCGCCCTGGCGACGGCCGCCAACCGGGGGGTCGTCCATGGCTGAGGTTCGGCTCTCTGGCCTCTGGAAAAGCTTCGGAAAGACCGAGGCGACCCGTGATGTGACGATGACCGTGCCCGACGGCGCCTTTGTCGTGCTTCTCGGCCCGACCGGGGCGGGAAAGACCACGCTCCTGCGCCTGATCGCCGGGCTGGAACGTCCGGACCGGGGCGATATCGCCATCGCCGGCGCGTCCGTGGTGGGCGACACGCCCGCGCAGCGCGACGTGGCGATGGTCTTCCAGCAGTATTCGCTCTACCCGCATATGACGGTGCGCGACAACCTCGCCTTCCCGCTGCGCTCTCCGGTCCTGAATACGCCAGAAGATGAAATAACGCGCCGCATCAACGAGGTGGCGGAGGTTCTTCGCATCCCCCACAAGCTCGGCAACAAGGCGACGCAGCTTTCGGGCGGCGAGATGCAGCGGGTATCCATCGGCCGGGCGCTGGTGCGCAATCCCCGCATCTACCTGATGGACGAACCGCTCTCCTCGCTCGACGCCAAGTTGCGCGCCGATCTCCGGGTGGAGCTGAAGCGCATCCATGCCGATCTGGGTGCCACTTTCCTCTATGTCACCCATGACCAGATCGAGGCCATGACCATGGCCACCCATGTCGGCGTGCTCGATCAGGGCCGGCTGGTACAGTTCGGAAGCCCGCGCGACATCTATGAGAGCCCGGTTTCCACCTATGTCGCCACCCGTCTCGGCCAGCCGCGCATCAATCTTCTGCCGGCGGCGCTGTTCGGCGGCAGGCCGGCGGGCGCGGCACTGATCGGGCTCAGGCCGGAGCATGTGGCGCTGGGCGAGGGGCAGGAGGCAGAGGTGCGGCGCACCGAACATCTCGGCGACCAGACCCGTCTGCATCTCAGCCTGCAAGGCCATGACCTGATTACGCTTTCGGATGGTAGCGCCGTTTCCGGCACCGTCCGCATCCACCCCAGAAACCCGCTCTGGTTCGATGCCCAGGGCGCCCGTATCACCTGAAAGGAGCCTGTCATGCGCCAGTTCATCAATGCCAGGGACTCGCTCGTGACCGAAGCGATCGACGGGCTGGTGCGCGCCTCGGGCGGGCGCCTGGCGCGGCTGGACGGCTATCCGCATATCAAGGTCGTGGTCCGCGCCGACTGGGACCGTTCCAGGGTGGCGCTGGTCTCCGGCGGCGGCTCGGGGCACGAACCTTCGCATGCGGGCTTCGTCGGCCAGGGGATGCTGACGGCGGCGGTCTGCGGCGAGGTCTTTGCCAGCCCATCGGTAGATGCGGTCCTCGCCGGCATCCTTGCGGTGACCGGCAAGGCCGGCTGCCTGCTGATCGTCAAGAACTACACCGGCGACCGGCTGAACTTCGGGCTGGCGGCGGAACGCGCCCGGGCCTTCGGGCTCAAGGTGGCGATGGTCATCGTCGATGACGACGTGGCGCTGCCCGACCTGCCGCAGGCGCGCGGGGTGGCCGGCACGCTCTTCGTCCACAAGGTCGCCGGGGCCCTTGCCGAGCAGGGCGCCGATCTCGACACGGTGGAGACCGCAGCCAAGAAGGTCATTTCCGGCGCCATCTCCATCGGCATGAGCCTCGACACCTGCACCGTCCCCGGCTCGCCCAAGGAGGACCGCATCCCGGCCGGCAAGGCCGAGCTCGGCCTCGGCATCCACGGCGAGGCCGGGGTCAGCCAGGTGGATTTCAGCGGTGCGCGGGCGGCCATGGGCATGGTGGTGGAGAAGCTTGCCCCGCATGTCGGTCCGGGCGAGCATGTGGCGCTGCTGAACAACCTCGGCTCGACCACGCCGCTGGAAATGTCGGTTCTGGCCGAGGAACTGGCGCGCTCCGAACTCGGGGCGCGGGTCGGCTGGATGATCGGCCCGGCCGGTCTGATGACCTCGCTCGACATGCACGGCTTCTCGGTCTCGCTCCTGCCGGTCGATGCCGCTCAGGTTGCGGCATTGCAGGCGCCGGTGGCGCCACCGGCCTGGCCGGGGCTGCAGGGTTTCGGGACGGTGGCCCTGCGCCCGCTGCCGGACGGGCTGGCCCCGATCGCGCCCATGGCCTCGCCGCATCCGGCCCGCCGGGCGCTGGTCGCGCGCTGCTGCGCCGCCCTGATCGCGGCGGAGCGCGATCTCAATGCGCTCGACGCCAAGTCCGGGGACGGGGACACCGGCTCCACCCTGGCCACGGCGGCCCGGGCGCTGGTCGCGGCGCTCGACCGCCTGCCGCTGTCGGACCCGACGCAGCTTTACCGCGCCATCGGCATGGAACTCAGCCAGACGATGGGCGGCTCCTCCGGGGTGCTGCTGGCGATCTTCTTCGCCGCCGCCGGGGATGCCAGCGCTTCCGGCAAGTCGTGGATCGGGGCGCTGTCGGCCGGGCTCGACCGGGTGATGCAGGTGGGCGGCGCGGCGCCCGGCCACCGGACGATGATCGACGCGCTGGCGCCAGCGTTGGCGGCCCTGCCGCAGGGCGTGGCGGCGGCGGCTTCGGCGGCGCGGGCCGGGGCGGATGCGACGGCGGGAATGGTGCGGGCCAAGGCGGGACGGGCCTCCTACCTTTCGGCCGACAAGCTTTCGGGCCACAACGATCCGGGCGCCGAGGGCGTGGCGCGGCTTTTCGAGGATTTGGCAAAGGGATAGCGGCCTGTCTTCACACAAGTGAAGTCTGCCGCGAAGGGAGGGGAGGCCTTTCATGCAGACGATCAAGGGACCGGCGCTGTTTCTGGCGCAATTTGCCGGCGATGCGGCGCCGTTCAATTCCTGGCCGGCGATCACCCGCTGGGCCGCCGATTGCGGCTATATCGGCGTGCAGGTGCCGAGCTGGGACGGGCGGCTTTTCGATCTCGACAAGGCGGCGGCCTCGAAGACCTATTGCGACGAGTTCAAGGGCGTGGCCGCCGAGGCCGGGATCGCCGTCACCGAACTCTCCACCCATCTCCAGGGCCAGCTGGTTGCCGTCCATCCGGCCTATGACGCCGCCTTCGACGGTTTCGCCGCCCCGCAGGTGCGCGGCAACCCCAGGGCGCGGCAGGAATGGGCGGTGGACCAGGTCAAGAAGGCGCTCAGCGCCTCGCGAAACCTCGGGCTCGACGCCCATGCCACCTTCTCCGGCGCGCTGGCCTGGCCCTTCGTCTATCCCTGGCCGCAGCGGCCGGCGGGGCTGATCGAGGAGGCCTTCGGCGAACTTGCTTCCCGCTGGCGCCCGATCCTCGACCATGCCGAAAGCTGCGGCGTCGATGTCTGCTACGAGATCCATCCCGGCGAGGACCTGCACGACGGGGCGAGCTACGAGATGTTCCTCGATGCGGTGGGCGGGCATGGCCGGGCCTGCATGCTCTACGACCCCAGCCACTATGTGCTGCAACACCTTGATTATCTGCAACATATCGACATCTACCACGACCGCATCCGCATGTTCCACGTCAAGGACGCGGAACTGAACCCCACCGGGCGGCAGGGGGTCTATGGCGGATTCCAGTCTTGGGTGAACCGTGCCGGGCGATTCCGCTCTCCGGGCGACGGTCAGGTGGATTTCGGCGGCATCTTTTCCCGGCTGACCGCCCATGGCTACAAGGGCTGGGCGGTGGTGGAATGGGAATGCTGCCTCAAGCATCCCGAAGACGGGGCGCGGGAGGGGGCAGCTTTCGTCGCGGCGCATATCATCCGCGTGACGGAAAAGGCCTTCGACGATTTCGCCGGCTCGGGCGCCGACCGGGCGGCGAACCGGCGGATGCTGGGGCTGGTCTGAGAGGGGGAGGGACGGGGCATGGCGATCACCGGGACACATGTGGCGCGGGCGCCGCGCATTCGGCTGGGCATGGTGGGGGGCGGGCGCGGGGCCTTCATCGGCGCGGTCCACCGCATCGCCGCAAGGCTCGACGACCAGTACGAGCTGGTGGCCGGCTGTTTCTCGGCCGACGCGGAGAAATCGGCCGCCTCCGGCGCCGATCTCGGTCTCGATCCGAAGCGCTGCTATGGCTCTTTCGCCGAGATGGCGGCGCGGGAGGCCCGGCGCAAGGACGGGATCGAGGCGGTGGCGATCGTCACCCCCAACCACATGCATGCGCCGGTGGCGCTGCAGTTCCTGCGGCGCGGCATCCATGTCATCTGCGACAAGCCGCTGACCGCGACGCTGCCGGAGGCGAAGAGGCTCGCCAAAGCGGCGGAGGCCTCGGGCTGCATCTTCGCGCTCACCCACAACTACACCGGCTATCCGATGATCCGCCACGCCCGGGCGATGGTGCAGGCGGGGGAACTGGGCGAGATCCGGGTGGTGCAGGTCGAATATGCCCAGGACTGGCTGGCCACGCCGCTGGAGGAAAGCGGCCAGAAGCAGGCCGCCTGGCGCACCGACCCGAAGCAGACCGGGGCAGGGGGCTCCACCGGGGACATCGGCACCCATGCCTTCAACCTCGCCGGCTTTGTCACCGGGCTGGAAGTCGAGGCGCTGGCGGCCGATCTGCAAAGCTTCGTGCCCGGGCGACGGGTGGATGACAACGGCCATGTGATGCTGCGCTTCAAGGGCGGGGCGCGGGGGATGCTGTGGTGCTCCCAGGTCGCGGCCGGCAAGGAAAACGCCCTGCGCCTGCGTGTCTTCGGCACCAGGGCCGGGATCGAATGGGCGCAGGAGGATCCGAACTATCTTGACGTGGCGCCGCTCGGTGGCCCGGCGACCCGTCTGACGCGCGGCGGCGGCGGGGCGGGTCCGGCGGCGGCCCGGGTGACGCGGGTACCGCCGGGCCACCCGGAGGGCTATCTCGAAGGCTTCGCCAATATCTATGCCGAGGCCGCCCGCGCCATCCTCGCCCGCCGCGACGGCACCCCGCTCGACCCCGAAGTGACCTTCCCCGGCCTCCGCGAAGGGCTGGAGGGCGTGGCATTCGTCGATGCCTGCGTGCGATCTTCAGCCCGGAACGCCGCCTGGGTGCGCCTGAACCTCTGAGCGGGCTTGACCCGGAGACCCTCCCGGCCGGATGATCGGCGGCGCATTCGCGTGAAGGAGTTGGCATGTCCAGCGATTTTCCGGTTCCGGCCGACAAGCTGAAGAAGCTGATCAAGCAGTCGCTGCGCATGCCGATCCCGTTCGGCTTCAACCCCGGGCTGTCCGAGGACAACGACGAATACCTTGCCGCCCATCCGCGCAAGGCGCCGGAAATGCTGGGCAAGCTGGCGCTCAGCGAGGGTGAGGGCACCAAATCCGCCTTCGGCACCTTCGCGCTTTCCGACAGCGAGCTGCATCTCACCTGTTTCCGCGTCGTTCCCCAGCTTGCCAAGCGCTTCAAGCGCTACCTCAAGGCGGCGAAGATCCAGCTCAATGTCGTGGTGATGGACGAGAACGGCATCACCATCGACAGCGACATCGAGGATCTGAAGGAGGTCTTCGGCCTGGACGACGACGAGGCCGAAACCGTCGAGGACGAGGCCGAAGCCGCCGCGCCGCCTCCGGCCGCCGCACCTGCCACCAGGGCGGCGCCGCAGCGGGCGCGCAGCATCGACCCGGCGGTGGCCGCCGCCGCCGCGCTCAGCGACCGGCTGAAGGCCCTGCAGCCCAAGGTCCTCTCTGCCCCGCCGCCGGTGGCGCAGAAGCTCGGCACCCTGTTCAAGACCGCCGTGGCCCAGGTGCGCGAGGGCAAGCTCAAGGAAGGCGCTGCGGCCATCGCCTCGCTGGAGACGACCTTCGCCAAGATCGGCAAGGGCCCCGCCGGCGCGGCGCCCGCGCCCGCCGTTGCGGCACCGGCACGCGACAGCCGCCTGCCCAAGCTGCGCGAGGCGCTGGTCAAGCTTGAGGACCGCGCCGAGGCGCTGCTCGGCGACGGCGCGGAGATGATCCTCGGCGATCTGGAGATGCTGGCGCCGCAGATCGACCTCGGCGAGGCCGACGCGGTCATGAAGGCCCTGCGTGAAATCCAGTCGCGGGTGGCGGCCCTGGCGGCGGCAAAGGCGAAATGGGTCAAGACCTCGCGCAAGCTGGCGCCGAAGGTGGAGCGTGCGGTCTCCGCCGGCGCCGCGCCGGCGCTGCGAAGCCGCTGGAAACTCGCGGTCGGGCTGGCGGAGGTGGGCGACTGGCCACGGGCGCTGGCGGCGCTTCCGGGGATCATCGGCCTGCTGAAGGAAGCGCCGCCCGCCGATCCGGCCCGGCTCAAGGGGCTGTGGGCCGCCGCCAGTGCCGGCGCCAAGGGTCCGGCGGCCTCGGCCCTGGCCGAGATCGGCGTCCGGCTCGCCCCGGTGCTGGAAGCGATCGGCAAGGCGCCCGATCCCGCCGGCCGCAAGGCGCTGCAGAAACAGGCGGCGGGACTGGTGGCCGAGGCGCGGCGGGCGCTGGCCGCCTGACGGGCTTCAGCGTCCGGCGGCAGTGACCTCGACTTCCACCAGGAATTCCGCCCGGGTGAAGCCCGCGACGATCACCAGGGTGGAGGCCGGGCGGCGGGAAACCCCCGCCAGCCAGGCGTCGCGCGCCGCCATATAGCCGGCCATATGGGCCCGGTCGGTGAGGAAGGCGTTGATCCTGATCACATCTGCCGGGCCCATGCCGGCTTCGGCCAGGATCGCCGCACAATTGGCGAAGCACAGGCGCGCCTGCGCCTCGGCCCCCTGCGGCACCAGGCCCGCCCGGTCGATGGCCAGCTGGCCGGAGGTCACCACCAGCCGCAGCCCTGCCGGCACCTCCACCCCATGGGCATAGGCGGCAAAGGGCGGGGCGATGGTGTCCGGCGTCAGCATGCGCATCTCACGGCCCTCCCGCTTGGCCGGACGATCCTGCCACAGACGCTTGCGGCGCCAAGCAGTGGCGCGGCGGAAAGTCCGCACTGCGCCTTTTCTGCCCCGGAAACGGGCACACCGGCCAGGCCACACCCTGCCGGCGCGGCATTTTCGGGCACCGTGCCCCGCGCGCCGGAAATCACCCCGTTCAACCGGCCCGGATCTGGCCTAGGCTCGGGCAAGAAGAATCAAACCGACAGGGAGCCCCGCATGACCACGTCCCACCGCGTGCTTGCCGCCGCGATCGCGCTTGCCGCCGCTCTTCCCGCCCAGGCCGAGAACACCAAGGTCGTCTTCGGCACCAACTGGCTGGCCCAGGCGGAGCATGGAGGTTTCTACCAGGCGGTCGCCGATGGCACCTATGCCGCCTGCGGCCTCGACGTTACCATCCAGCCCGGCGGGCCCCAGGTGAACAACCGCGCCCTGATGCTGGCCGGCAAGGTCGATTTCCACATGGGCGGCAACCTCCTGGAGGCCTTCTCCGCCGCCGCCGAGGGCGTGCCGATCGTCGCCGTCGCCGCCGCCTTCCAGAAGGAACCGCAGGTCATCATCGCCCATCCCGGCAAGGCCAAGACCTTTGGCGACCTCGCCAAGCTCGACAAGATCCTCGTCGGCGACCAGGGCTATGCCAGCTTCTACCAGTGGATGATGAACGCCTATGGCTTCACCGACGCCCAGCGCGAGGTCTATACCTTCAACCCCGCGCCGTTCATCGCCAACGAAAACTGGGGGATGCAGGGCTATCTCTCCTCCGAGCCCTATATGGTCGAGCGCGAGACCGGCTGGAAACCCGATGTCTTCCTGCTCGCCGATGCCGGCTATTCCACCTATTCGACCCTGATCGAAACCATGGCTCCGACCGTCGCCGAGCGGCCGGATGTGGTGAAATGCTTCGTCGATGGTTCGATCAGGGGCTGGTACACCTATCTCTACGGCGACAATTCCGCCGCCAACGCGATGATCAAGAAGGACAATCCCGACATCACCGACGAGGCCATCGCCTATGCGGTCGAGGCGATGAAGTCGCAGGGCATCGTCGATTCCGGCGATGCGCTGACCCAGGGGATCGGGGTGATTACCGAGATCCGGGTGGAGGACTTCTTCAACAAGATGGTCGTGGCCGGCGTGGTGGCAGAGGATGTCGATTGGCGTTCGACGGTGAATTTCACCTTTGCCGGCAAGGGTGTCGGCATGGACCTGAAACCGGCCCAATGATCCCTACCGGCGGAGCCCTCCGGGGCTCCGCCAGCCGCCATGTCCGACCTCCTCCGCCGCAAGATCGTTCCCCCAGGCCAGCGCCCGCCGGTGCTGGAGATGCGCCATGTCGCCAAGACCTTCTCGGGAGGGGTCCAGGCGCTGCAGGACATGAACCTGGTGGTCAACGAGGGCGATTTCGTCTCGCTGCTCGGGCCTTCCGGCTGCGGCAAGTCCACCGCCCTGCGCCTGATCGCCGGGCTTCTGCCAACCACGACCGGCGCGATCGTCTGGGCTCAGGGACGGGGCGAGATCGGCGTTGTCTTCCAGGAACCGACGCTGATGCCCTGGACCAGCGTGGCGCGCAATGTCTGGCTGCCTTTCCGCCTGCGGGGGATGAGCTTCGCCTCGGTGCGCGAGGAGGTGATGCAGGCGCTCGACCTCGTCGGCCTCGCCGCCTTCGCCGACAGCTATCCGCGCGAGCTGTCGGGGGGCATGAAGATGCGTGTCGCCATCGCCCGGGCCCTGGTGACCAATCCAAGCCTGATCCTGATGGACGAGCCTTTCGCGGCACTGGACGAAATCACCCGCCACAGGCTGAACACCGACCTGCTGGCCCTGCGCGACAAGATCGGCTGCACGGTGATCTTCGTCACCCATTCGGTGTTCGAGTCGGTCTTCCTCTCCGACAGGATCGTCGTCATGGCCCCGCGTCCCGGTCGCGTGGCCGAAGAACTGGCCATCGACGCGCCCTATCCGCGCGGCGGGGATTTCCGTACCTCCACCGGTTATGCGGCCTGGACCCATGTGGTCTCCCGGGCGCTGCATGCCGCGATGGGAGACACCCTATGAGCCGAGGCCAAATTTCTTCAAGGAAGAAATTTGCAAATTCCTTGCTGCAAGGAATTTGCGCCGGGCGGGAGGGCGCGCGATGATCGCGCCGCCGCCGCCGGTCGAGGTCGATCCTGCCGAGGCGCGGCGGGCAAGGGCGCGGCGGGTGGACCGGATCGCCCGTTGGGTCATGCCGGGCGTGGTGCTGATTGCCATCCTCGGCCTCTGGCAGGGGCTGATCTATTTCTACGCCATTCCGCACTACATTCTTCCCGGCCCGATCCGGGTGGCGGAAACCCTGGCCAAGGACTGGACGATCCTGTCGCAGGCCATGCTGGTGACGCTGCGCATCACCCTGATGGCGCTCGCGGTGGCGGTGGCCGGCGGGGTCGGGCTGGCGGTGCTGTTCAACCAGAGCCGCTTTGCCGAAATGTCCTTCTATCCCTATGCGGTGATCCTTCAGGTGACACCGGTGGTCTCCATCGCGCCGCTGATCTTCATCTATATCGAGAACCGTACCGTGGGGCTCCTGCTCTGCGCCTGGATCGTCGCCTTCTTCCCGATCCTGTCCAACACCACGCTGGGGCTCAACTCGACCGACCACAACCTGCGCGACCTCTTCCACATCTATGGTGCCAGCCGCTGGCAGCGGCTGCGCATCCTGCAGCTGCCGTCCGCATTGCCCTATTTCCTCGGCGGGCTCCGCATCGCCGGGGGGCTGGCGCTGATCGGGGCGATCGTGGCGGAATAT
This sequence comes from uncultured Rhodobacterales bacterium, assembly GCA_964602115.1. Taxonomy (GTDB): domain Bacteria; phylum Pseudomonadota; class Alphaproteobacteria; order Rhodobacterales; family Rhodobacteraceae; genus JANOGU01. The sequence goes on along the minus strand of CAZRQN010000015.1, from coordinate 18,893 downwards.
GTGGCGGGCACCGCCGGCATCGGCTCGGGCCTTGCCTATCGCATCCTCGAAGCCGGCTACCGGCTCAACATCCCCCGCATGTTTGCCGCGCTGCTGCTGATCGCGGTGCTGGGCGTGGCGATCTTCGCCATCCTGTCGCTGGTGAGCCACCTGTTGTTGCGGCGCTGGCACGACAGCGCGGTCAAGCGCGAATGACCCCGGCGCTGATCCTTCCTCCCGGCCCCTGGCGCTTTCTCAACGCCACCGTGCCGGCCTGCCTGATCGGCCGGCAGGGCGATCTTGTCCGCCACGACTTCGGCGGGGGGACGGAGGTGGATCTCCGGGGCCGGATGGTCCTGCCCGCCTTCATCGACATGCATACCCATCTCGACAAGGGCCATATCTGGCCGCGCCGGCCCAACCCGGACGGCACCTTCGCCGGGGCGCTGGCGGCGGCGGGGGCCGACCGGGTGGCGCGCTGGCAGGCGGAGGATGTGCGGGCCCGGATGGAGTTTTCCCTCGCCTGCGCCTTCGCCCATGGCACCGCCGCGATGCGCACCCATCTCGATGCCATCCCGCCGCAGGATGCGATCTCCTTCGCCGTCTTCCGCGAGGTCCGGGCCGACTGGAAGGGGCGGATCGCGCTTCAGGCCGTCTGCCTGGTTGGTGCCGAGGGCGTCTCGGCCGAGGGCCCCTTCCGTGCCACCGCCGATCTGGTGGCGGCCTCGGGCGGGGTGCTGGGCATGGTGCCCTATCCCATGCCCGACATCCGCAGCCGCATCCGGCTTCTGCTGCGCATGGCCGAGGAACGGGGCCTGGCCGTCGATCTCCATGTGGACGAGACGATGGATCCGGCGGTCAATTCGCTGAAGATCGTCGCCGAAGAGGTTATTTCCACGGGATTTTCCGCTCCGGTCGTCGTCGGCCACTGCTGCTCGGTCTCGGCCATGGACGAAGCGGGGGCGCTGGCGACGCTCGATCTGGTGGCCAAGGCCGGGCTGCATGTCGTCAGCCTGCCGCTGTGCAACCTCTATCTGCAGGACCGCCGGCCCGGCCGCACCCCGCGCCGGCGCGGGATCACGCTGGTCCACGAGATGGCGGCGCGCGGGATCAGCGTCAGCTTCGCCTCCGACAACAGCCGCGATCCCTTCTATGCCTATGGCGACATGGACATGCTGGAGGTGCTGCGCGAGGCGATCCGCATCGGCCATCTGGACCATTCGGCGCCCGACTGGGTGCAGTCCGTGTTCACCCGCCCCGCCCGCGCCTGCGGCTTCGCGGTACCGGCCTATGGCGATGATCTGGTGATCCTTCAGGGGCGCGACTGGTCGGAGGTGCTTTCCCGCCCCGAAAGCGACCGCATCGTCATCCGCGCCGGCCGGGTCATCGACCGCCGGCTGCCCGACTACTCCGACCTCGATCCGCTGATGGAGCCATGATGAACCTCGAGGCCTTCCGCGCCGCGCTGGCGCATCTGGAGATCGACGACAACCCGGTCTCGGTCCGGGCCAAGAGCCGCGATTTCTTCTGGTACTCGCCGGTGCTCAAGGCGCGGATGGACCACCTTTCCGCCGATCTCGTCATCTCGCCCCGCAGCGAGGCCGAGGTGATTGAGACCCTTGCCGCCGCCTATGCCCACGAGGTGCCGGTCACGGTGCGCGGCGCGGGGACCGGCAACTACGGCCAGGCCATGCCGCTGGCCGGCGGCGCCGTGCTGCACATGCGCCACCTGAACGCGATCCGTGCCGTCCACCCCGGCCGGGTGGAGGTGGAGCCGGGTTGCCTGATCAAGGACCTCGACCACCAGCTGCGCGAAACCTCCGGCCAGGAGCTGCGCATGCATCCCTCGACCCACGCCACCGCCACGATCGGCGGCTTCATCGCCGGCGGTTCGGGCGGGGTGGGCTCCTGCACCTGGGGAACCTTGCGCGATCTCGGCAACATCATCCGCCTGCGCGTCGTCACCTGCGAGGCCAGCCCCCGGGTGCTGGAGTTCCGGGGGGAGGAGCTGCACCGCGTCTCGCATGCCTATGGCACCAATGGCGTCATCACCGGGATCGAGATGCCGCTGGCCCCTTCCTATGACTGGGTGGAGCTTCTCGTCACCCTGCCGGATTTCGCCGAGGCCGCCGCCTTCGGCCTGGCGCTCGGCTGCGAGGACGGGATCCTCAAGAAGCTCATCACTGTCTGCGAACCTCCTTCCACCAAGGCCTGGTTCCCCCGCATCGCCCCGCATGTCGAGGAGGGTGACACGCTCCTTTGCCTGATAATCGCGCCCCAGTCGATGGACGCCTTCCTGACCTTCGCCGCCCGCCATCCCGGCGCGAAGGTCATCTACCGCTCCGACGAGACCCGTTGGCCGAAGGAGCCGGGGCCGGTCTATGAATACGGCTGGAACCACACCACCTTGCGGGCGCTGAAGGTCGATCCGTCGATCACCTATCTCCAGGCGCTCTATGCCGGCCCCGAGGCGCTGGCGAAGATCGCGGCGATCCGCGCCGCCTTTCCGGGCGAGCTGATCCAGCATCTGGAATTCATGCGCGACCGTTCCGCGCCCCTCTATGCCGGGCTGACGCTGGTGCGGTTCACCACCGAGGCGCGGCTGGACGCGATCATCGCCGCGCATGAGGCGGCCGGGGTCCATGTCTTCAACCCCCATCGCATGACGCTGGAGGAAGGCGGGCGGCAATCCACCGATGCGACCCAGCTCGCCTTCAAGCGCGAGGCCGATCCCAAGGGCCTGTTGAACCCCGGCAAGATGATCGCCTGGGACCGGCCCGACTGGGACTATGCGACCATGTACCGATATGCGGGGATGCGATGATGTTGCGCCCGCTGGCGCGGTCGCGCCGGCGGAGGGCTCCGCCCCCCGCACCCCCCGAGGTATTTCGGCAAGGATGAAACCGGCGAGGATGAAACGGGTGGGGCACGAAGGCCGGTGCGCGTTCCCGGCGGGAGGGCAGGGCGCTTGCGCGGCCGGACGCATTGCGCCAGAAACCGGAGCGGCAACGCCGGTGCGCGCGGCATTCCCCGCGCCCGCCGGCAGGGCGATGGAGCGGCTCAGATGCGGGCGCTGGTGATCTATTGTCATCCGAGCGAGGGTTCGTTCAATTCCGCCGTGCGCGATCTCGTCCTGTCCAAGCTGCGGGCGGCCGGGGCCGAGCTGCGGTTGACCGACCTCTATGCCCGCAGCTTCGCGCCCGTCCTGTCCTGCGCGGAATGGCGGGCCTATCAGGCCTTCGCCGCCGACACCGGCCCGGTGCAGGCCGATGTGGACGATCTCCTGTGGTGCGACACGCTGGTCTTCGTCTATCCGACCTGGTGGTACGGCCTGCCCGCGATCCTCAAGGGCTGGCTCGACCGGGCGATGGTGCCGGGCATCGCCTTCCGGATGCCCGCCGAAGCTGGCGGCACCATCCTCCCCGGACTGACCCATATCACCCGCCTTGGGGTCTTCACCACCTGCGGCGCCTCGCGCTGGGTGACGATGTTCGTCGGCAGCCCCGGCCGGCGGACCCTGACGCGTGGCCTCGGCATGCTGCTCAGCCTGCGCAAGCGGACCGTCTTTGCCGCACATTACCTGATGGACAGCTCCACCCCCGAAAGCCGCGCCGTCCATCTGCGCAAGGTGGCCGAGCGGATGGACCGGCTGATCGGCCGGCCCGTCCCCGTGCCCATGCCGGTGGCGCCATGAGCCTGCGCGACTGGGCCGACCTGCGGGCGCCCGACTTTCCCCCGCCGGAGGGGACAGTCGCCATCCTGCCCACGGCGGCGATCGAGCAGCACGGCCCGCATCTGCCGGTCGGCACCGACACGCTGATCGCCGAGGGGATGCTGGCCGAGGTGCGCGCCCGCTGCCCGGCGGATCTGCCGCTCCTCCTGTTGCCGGTGCAGGCGGTGGGCAAGTCCAACGAGCATCTCTGGGCGCCCGGCACGTTGACGCTCGGCGCCGAGGCGGCGCTGAAGGCCTGGGTGGAGATCGGCCTTTCGGTCGCCCGGGCCGGGGTGCGGCGGCTGATCCTGGTCAATTCGCATGGCGGCAATCTCGACCTCATCGGCATCGTGGCGCGGGAACTGCGGCTGCGGGCGGGGATGCTGGCGGTGAAATGCCAGTGGATGGGCTTCGGCCTGCCCGAAGGGATGTATGGTCCGCAGGAGCTGCAGTTCGGCATCCATGGCGGCGATGTCGAGACCTCGCTGATGCTGGCCTTCCGGCCCGCGACGGTGGACATGGGTGCCGCGCGCGATTTCCGTTCCTCGGCCGAGGGCGCGGCGATCCCGCCCACCGGGCCGGTCTCCTATGGCTGGATCTCTTCCGACCTCAACCCGGCCGGCGTGGTGGGCGAGGCCCATCTGGCGACGGCGGCGAAGGGCAGGGCCACCGCGTCGCACCAGGCCGAGGGCTTCCTGCGGCTCGCCGCCGAGGTGGCGCGCCACCCGATGACGGGCTTTGCGCCGGTGGCCTGACGCGCCCCGCCTTGCGCCATCCGGCCGGCTGACATAGGTAGCGCTGCAAATCCCGGGCCGCCTCCCGGCCGCGCCACGCCCGAAAGGACGCGACAGCCATGTTCGTCACTCCCGCCTTCGCCCAGACTGCCGGCGCCCCCGGCGGCGCCGCTGCGGCGCTTTCCACCTTCATGCCGCTCGTCCTGATCTTCCTGATCATGTACTTCCTGCTGATCCGCCCCCAGCAGAAGAAGCTGAAGGAACACCGCGCCATGGTCGAGGCGCTGCGGCGCGGCGACCAGGTGCTCACCGGCGGCGGGATCCTCGGCAAGGTCCACAAGGTCCATGACGATGGCATCCTCGAAGTCGAGATCGCCGAGGGCGTGCGGGTGCGCATTCCGCGCAGCACGATCACCCAGGTGATGGCCAAGACCGAACCTGCGGTCTGACGGACGGACGGACAAGCCGATGCTGAACACCCCATTCTGGAAGCGTCTCCTGATCTGGGGGGCCGTGGTCCTCGGTCTGGTCCTGTCGCTGCCCAACGCCTTCTATTCCCGGGTCGAGCGCCACAACGACGCGGTCGAAGCGGCGGAGAAGGCCGGCTTTGCCACCGAGGGCCAGACGGCCGACATGGCGCTCTGGCCCTCCTTCCTGCCTTCGGGCCTGGTCAATCTCGGGCTGGACCTGCGCGGCGGGGCGCATCTCCTGGCCGAAGTGCAGGTCAAGGACGTGTACAAGGCGCGGATGGATGCGCTCTGGCCCGAGGTCCGCGACACGTTGCGCGGCCTGCGCGACGACATCGGCACCGTGCGCCGCCAACCCTCGCCCGATGGCACTCTGCGGGTGGCCATCTCCAAGCCCGAGGGCCTGGCCAAGGCGGTGGAGGCCGTCAACGGCCTGGCCAGCACCGTGGTCAGCCTGACCAATCTCGGCGCCAAGGACATCGAGGTCAGCGTCGATCAGGGCGAGATCGTCGTCCAGCTTTCCCAGGCCGAGCAGACCGCCACCGACGACCGCACCATGCTCCAGTCGCTGGAGATCATCCGCCGGCGGGTGGACGAGGTCGGCACCCGCGAGCCGACGATCCAGCGCCAGGGCGAGGACCGGATCCTGATCCAGGTGCCGGGCATCGGTTCGGCGGCGGAACTCAAGGCGCTGATCGGCACCACGGCGAAGCTGACCTTCAACTCTGTGGTCCGCATCACCGAGGATGCCGGCGCCGATCCCGGCCCGCGCAACCTCCTGCTGCCTTCGGTGGAGGACAAGGGACGCTTCTACATCGTCGAGGAAAGCCCGGTGGTCACCGGCGAGGATCTGGTCGATGCCCAGCCGTCCTTCGACCAGAACGGCCGCCCGGCGGTGAATTTCCGCTTCGATACCACCGGGGCGCGCAAGTTCGGCGACTATACCGCCGAGAACATCGGCAAGCCCTTCGCCATCGTGCTCGACGACGAGGTGATCTCTGCCCCGGTGATCCAGAGCCATATCCCCGGCGGTTCGGGGATCATCACCGGCAACTTCTCGGTGGAGGAATCCACCAATCTCGCCGTGCTTCTGCGCGCCGGCGCCCTGCCGGCGGAGATGAACTTCCTGGAAGAGCGTACGGTCGGTCCCGAACTGGGACAGGACTCGATCGATGCCGGCAAGGTCGCCGCCGTGGTGGCGATGGTCGCTGTCACCGCCTTCATGTGGGCGAGCTACGGGCTCTTCGGGCTGTTCGCCAATATCGCCCTCGTCTTCAACATGTCGATGATCTTCGCCTGCCTCTCGGTTGTGGGCGGCACGATGACCTTGCCGGGCATTGCCGGCATCGTCCTGACCATCGGCATGGCCGTGGACGCCAACGTGCTGGTCTTCGAGCGCATCCGCGAGGAACTGCGCCAGCACATGCACCCGGCGCGCGCCATCGAGATCGGCTACGAGCGGGCGCTGTCGGCCATCATCGACGCCAACCTGACCACCTTCATCACCGCGCTGGTGCTGTTCTTCGTCGGCGCAGGTCCCGTGCGCGGCTTCGCCATCGTCCTCGGCATCGGCATCGTCACCTCGGTCTTCACCGCCGTCTATGTCACGCGCCAGATCATCGAGGTCTGGTTCAACGCGCGGCGGCCCAAGACCGTTTACGTTTAGGAGAGCGCGATGCCCTGGCGTCTGCGACTGGCCCCGGAAAAGACCAGCATCGACTTCTTCCGCTGGCAGTGGATCACCTTCGGCGGCTCGATGGCGCTGACCGTCATCGCCATGGTCCTCTGGGCGGTGATGGGGCTGAACTTCGGCATCGACTTCAAGGGCGGCACCACGATCCGCACCGAATCCTCCACGCCGGTGGATGTCGGCGCCTATCGCGCGGCGCTTTCGGCGCTGGAACTTGGCGATGTCGGCATCACCGAGGTCTTCGATCCGTCCTTCGGCGCGGACCAGCATGTGGCGATGATCCGCATCGCGCCCCAGGAGGGCAGCGAGGCGGTCACGCCCGAGGTCGTCGCCACGGCCGAGGCGGCGCTGAAGGCGATGGACCAGAACCTGATCTTCGCTTCGGTGGAATCGGTCGGGCCCAAGGTCTCGTCCGAACTGATCTGGTCGGCGATCCTGGCCATGGTCTCGGCCTCGGCGGGGATCCTGCTCTACATCTGGCTGCGCTTCGAATGGCAGTATGCGCTCGGCGGGGTGCTGGCGCTGCTGCACGACATCTTCATCACCATCGGCATCTGGGCCCTGTTCCAGCTCAAGTTCGATCTTTCGATCGTCGCGGCGCTGCTCACCATTCTCGGCTATTCCATCAACGATACCGTCGTGGTCTTTGACCGGCTGCGCGAGAACCTGATGAAATACAAGACCATGCCGCTGCGCGACGTGATGAACCTCTCGGTGAACGAAACGCTGAGCCGCACGCTGATGACCTCGGTGACGACGCTGATCGCGCTGGTCGCCATGCTGGGCTTCGGCGGCGACGTGATCCGCGGCTTCTCGCTGGCGATCTTCATCGGCGTGGTGCTGGGCACCTATTCCTCGGTCTATGTCGCCAAGAACCTTGTCCTGTTCATCGGGCTCGACCGCTCGGAGAAAAAGAAGAAGGACGCGACCCCCGAGGAGTTTGCCAAGGTTGACGCCTGATGCAGCTGACCGAGCTCAGCTTCGGCAGCGCGCAACCGATTGAAGGCTATGGTCCGGGGTTCCTGCGCGTCGCGGGTCAGGTGCTGCGCGGGCCGGTGATGGTCTCGCCCTGGGGGGCTGGCTCCTGGGGCGGCTGGGACGACAGCGCCACGCCGCTGAGCCTTGCCGGCCGGATCGACGTGCTGCTGATCGGCACAGGGCCGGAAATGTCGCATCCGCCGGCGGGGTTCCGTGCGGCGGTCGAGGCGGCGGGGATCGGGCTCGAGCCCATGGGCACGCCCGCCGCGCTGCGCAGCTACAACGTGCTCCTGGGCGAGGCCCGCCGCATCGCGCTGGTGGCGTTTACGGTGTAGGGCGGGGTTCACCCCGCCGCCGAATGGCCGGGCGACGGGCGCCGACGGTTAACGCGCCGCCCGCACCGTCAACCTCGCCACACTCCCTGCCAAGACCTTAACGACTCGCTGCAAGCCATTGGAAACACGGCAGGAAAAATATGTCCCACCGTGTGACGCCCCGCCTCGGCGGGGTCAGCCGCGCTCTTCGGCGACGATCTTCTTCATCTCGTCCAGCGGGACATAGCCGCGCAGCATCCGGTCGCCGATGATGAAGGTGGGCGTGCCGCTGATCGCCAGTTGCTGGGCCAGGGCATGGTTGGTCTTGATGACCTCCTCCACCTCGGGCGAGCCCATCTTCGCGGTGATCGCTGCCGGGTCGAGGTCCATCGAGACGGCCAGCCGGTCAAGCGTCGGCTGGCTGGCCTCGGCCCGCAGCGAGATCAGCGCCGCATGGACCTGCTCGTAGATCTCCGGCCCATGAAGCTGGAGCACGGCGATTGCAAAGCGCGAGGACAGGTCGCTCTCCGGTCCGAGGATCGGGAACTCCTTGACGATGTAGCGGATCCGCCCGTCCGAGCGCAGCAGCTCGTCCACCTCCGGGTTCGCCTTGCGGCAGAAGCCGCAGCGGTAGTCCATGAACTCGACCACCGTGATGTCGCCTTCCGGATTGCCACCCACCCAGGAATGGTCGTCGGCAAAGATGGCCGGGCCGTTCTGGCTCACCATGGCCGAGTCCTGGGTGATCTCGGCGGCCGCCTGCCGGTCTTCCAGAACCGAGATGGCTTCCATCAGCACTTCCGGGTTCTCCAGAAGATAGGCCCTGACCTCCTGCCGGAACGCTTCCCGCTCGGCCTCGGTCATTTCGGCCGCAGCCATGCCCGGCAGGGTGGCGAGGACCAGCGCCAGGGCGGTTCGGGACAGTGACATGAATTTCCTCGCGGAGGTGATCTGGCCCGTAACTAGCGGCCAGCGCCCTGCGGACGCAAGCCGCAGCCCTTTCGCTCACCCCATCGTGAGCGGCGGAAATTGCCATTCCGCCCGGGCGACGGATAGGAAGGGCGCGATGCTGCGCCTGGTCTCCCTCTTGCTCTGGCTCCTCGCCGCCACCTCCTCGGCGGCGCAGGACCTTTCCGCGCTGGCCCGGTTCGACCCGGCAGCCTCGCAGATCGCCCGCGACGGGGCGGAGATCACCCTCCGCCTGCGCCTGGACCGCCCGGTGCCCTGGCGTGTCCGCCTGCTCGATGCCCCGCCGCGCCTGATCCTCGATGCGCGCGAAATCGACTGGTCCCTCCTGCCGCAGGCGGCGCATGACGGCGGAGAGGTCATCGGCCTGCGCGCCGGGGCGCTGCGGCAGGGATGGTCGCGGCTGGTGGTCGATCTCGACGGCCCCTATCGCATCGCCCTTGCCGGGATGACCACCGAGGACGGCGCCGAAATCGCGCTGCGCCTGACCCCGACCTCGGCGGAGGATTTCGCCCGGGCCGCCGCCCAGCCCGACCCGCCCGGCTGGACCCTGCCCGAACCGGCGCTGCTGCCCCCGGACGAGGCGCAGCGCAACGCGCTGGTGATCGTTCTCGATCCCGGCCATGGCGGCATCGACCCCGGCGCGGAGCATGGCGGCCTGACCGAGGCGGCGCTGATGCTCACCTTCGCCCGCGAGTTGAAGGACGAGATCCTGCGCGGGGGCGGAAGGGTGCGGGTGGTCCTGACCCGGGAGAGCGACGAATTCGTGCCTCTGGAGACGCGGATCTCGCTTGCTCACGGGTCCGGCGCGCATGTGCTCCTGTCGCTGCATGCCGATGCCCTGGCCGAGGGCGAGGCGACCGGGGCGACGATCTACACCCTGGCCGACGAGGCCAGCGATGCAGCAGGGGCGACGCTGGCCGAGCGGCACGACCGCTCCGACATCCTGGCCGGGGTGGATCTCGCAGGGCAGGACGATCTGGTGGCGCAGGTGCTGATGGACATGGCCCGCACCGAGACCGCGCCGCGCATCGACCGGCTGGCGACGCAGATCGAGGCGGCAATCCGCGCAGAGGGGCTGGCCATGCATCGCCATCCGCGCCAGGCGGCGGCCTTTTCGGTCCTGAAATCGCCGGACATCCCCTCGATCCTGCTGGAGCTTGGCTTCCTGTCCTCGGAGCGCGATTTCGCCCGGCTGACCGACCCGGTCTGGCGCGGACGCATGGCCCGGGCGCTGGCTGTCGGCCTGCGCAACTGGGCGGGCGAGGACGCGATCCTGTCCAGCCTGCCGCGATAGGCGGCACCGGCCGGATCACGCCGCCGCGAGGCGCAGGCTTTTGCATCCGGGGCGCGGTTTCGCTATAGCGGAAACTTCGGGTTTTCCCCGGGGGCACAGGTGCTGCGTTTCGTCACATCCTTCTTCGGCGCGTTGTTCACGGCGGTGACGCTGGGGATGCTTTTCATCGCCCTGACCCTGGGCGCGGTCTTCTACATCTATTCGCGCGAGCTGCCTTCGCCGGAAAGCCTCGCCAACTACACCCCGCCGACGATCAGCCGCATCTATTCGGGCGAAGGCGCGCTGATGGACGAGTTCTCCAAGGAAGGGGAGCGCCGGGTCTTCGTGCCGATCGAGGAGATCCCGCCGCTGGTGCAGAACGCCTTCGTCTCTGCCGAGGACAAGAACTTCTGGACCCACAAGGGCTATGACACCCGCGGCATCGCCGCCGCGATCATCGAGGGGATCAAGACCCGCGGCCATAACGTGCGGGGCGCCTCCACGATCACCCAACAGGTGATGAAGAACTTCCTCCTTTCCGGCGACCGCAATGTCGAGCGCAAGGTGAAGGAGATCATCCTGGCCAGCCGCTTCGAGGAAGTGCTGAGCAAGGACAAGATCCTGGAGATCTATCTCAACGAGATCGACCTCGGTCAGCGCAGCTATGGGGTGGTGGCGGCGGCCCAGGCCTATTTCGGCAAGACGCTGGCCGATCTCAGCCCGGGCGAGGCGGCCTATCTGGCGGCGCTGCCGAAGTCGCCCGGCAAGGGCCTGCATCCGGTGCGCGACTATGACCGCGCGGTGGAGCGGCGGAACTACGTCCTGCGCGAGATGTGGCAGAACGGCTATATCGACGAGGCCACTTTCAAGTCCGAGGCCGAGAAGCCGCTGCTGACGGTGCAGAACGGCGACTACCCCTCCTTCCGCGACAGCCTGCCGCCGCGTGACTATTTCACCGAGGAAATCGCCCGCCAGCTTTCCGGCACCTTTGGCGAGGCGGAATTCTACGGTGGCGGCCTTACCATCCGGGCGACAGTGGAGCCGGATCTGCAGGCGGCGGCGGCGGCGGCCCTGCGGCGGGGGCTGGAAGGCTATGACCGCGATCTCGGCGTCTGGCGCGGGACCGGCAAGACCATCCCGCCGGAACAGCTCGGCAGCGAGGAGGCCTGGCGCAAGGCGCTGGCCGATCTGCCGCTGCCGCGCGACGTGCCGGGCTGGTTTCCGGCGGTGGTTCTGGAACTGGGCGACAGTGGCGCCCGCATCGGCATCGAGGCGGTGGCCGATGACGAGGATGGACATTTCATCCCCGCCGAGGATGTGACCTGGGCCCGCAAGCGTCACAGCGATGGCAGCCTGGGACGCCGGGCCAAGGTCGCCGCCGATCTTGTCGCGGTGGGCGACGTCGTGCTGGTCCGCGCGGTCACCAACGAGGACGGGACGTTCAAGCGCTGGTCGCTGCGGCAGGTGCCGGAGGTCCAGGGCGGCTTCATGGCGATGGATGTCCATTCCGGCCGGGTGCTCGCGATGCAGGGCGGCTTCTCCTACCAGGACTCGGTCTTCAACCGTGCCACCCAGGCGCTGCGCCAGCCGGGTTCGTCGTTCAAGCCCTTCGTCTATGCGGCGGCGCTCGATTCAGGCTTCCAGCCCAATACGATCGTCGTCGATGCCCCGATCACGGTGAACACGCCGCAGGGCCTGTGGACACCCAAGAACGCGTCCAACAAGTTCTACGGGCCGACCACGATCCGCAACGCGCTGGAGCAGAGCCGGAACCTGGTGACGGTGCGGATCGCCGAGGAAATCTCGATGGAGACCGTGGCCTCCTATGCGGAGCGCTTCGGCGTCTATGACGAGCTGGAGCCCTTTCTGGCCAATGCGCTCGGGGCGCAGGAGACCACGCTGTTTCGCATGGTTGCCGCCTATGCGATGTTCGCCAACGGCGGCGAACGCGTCGAGCCGACGCTGGTGGACCGGGTGCAGGACCGCCACGGCAAGACGGTCTATCGCCACGACCAGCGCATCTGCGAGGATTGCGAGCTTGCGAGCCTCGCGCCCGGGGAACTGCCGGTCGTCGTGTCCAAGCGCGACCGGGTGATGGACGCGATCACCGCCTATCAGCTCACCTCGATGATGCAGGGTGTGGTCGAACGCGGCACGGCACGCGGGATCAACCTTCCGGTGCCGATCGCCGGCAAGACCGGGACCACCAACGATGCCCGCGATGTCTGGTTCATCGGCTTTTCCTCCAACATCGTCGCCGGCTGCTACATCGGCTATGACCAGCCGCGCTCGCTTGGCGGCGCGTCAGGCGGCCATACCTGCGCCCCGGTCTTCGAACAGTTCATGAAAGTGGCGGTGGAACGCTATGGCGGCACCCGTTTCCCGGTGCCGCCGGGGGGCTATTTCCAGAAGGTTGACCGCTTCACCGGCATCGTCCTGCCGCCGGAGGCCGAGGGGCCGAACGTGGTCTCGGAATATTTCCGCGAGGGCGAGGATCCGATGGCGGCGCTTGGCGTGCTGGTCGATGGCGGTTTCGCCATGGGCGAGAACCTGCCGCTCTTCGCCTATGGCGAGACGGAGGACGGCGCCGTCACCGTCACCACCTCGGACGGCCAGACCAAGGAAATTCCCAAGAAGGCGGACTTCGGAACCCTGAGTTCCGGCGGGCTCTACTGAACGGCGCGGCGCGCGGCGTAAAGCCAGAGCCCCGCCAGCGCCAGGGACAGGATGGCATTCCAGGAAGCCATCGACAGGCCGGCCATGGACCAGGCGACCTCGTCACAGCGGACGAGCGGCGCGTCGAGGATCTGCTGAAGCAGATCCTCGGTGCTGACATCGCCGGAGACCGAACCCGAGCAGGTCGTCAGGCCTTCCCACCACTTGCGCTCCACGCCGGTGTGGAAGAGGCCAAGCCCGGCGGTCGTCAGCGCCGCCAGCGCGCCGAGCAGAGGCAGAAGCCGCCCGGGTGCCGCCATGGCCAGCGCCAGTGCGCCGATGAGGACCGCCGCTGCATGCGGCCAGCGCTGCCACAGGCAGAGCTGGCAAGGCGCCAGGCCGCCCAGGTACTGGAAAGCGAAGGCGCCGAGCAGAAGCGCGGCCGAACCCCCGGCGGCGAGAAGGACAGACTGGCGCGGTGTCGGCGACATGTCGCCACCGAACATGCGGCGCCTGCGCCGTCAAGCCGCTCCGGAAAACGAAAGCTTGAGCCTGACGATGCCCTCGCCATACCCTCCGCCCGGCAAGGGTGCAGGGGATCAGGATGAAGTGGCGCGGCGCACGGCAGAGTGAGAACGTCGATTTCGAACGGGGCGGCAGCAGCGGCGGGCGTCCGCGACGCGGCGGTGCCCAGGTCGGCGGGCTCGGCCTGGTGGTCGTGCTGTTCCTCGGCCTGTTCTTCGGTGTCGATGTCACGCCCTTCCTGCAAGGCGCCGATTCCGGCGGTCCGGTCGCGTCGGAAAGCCGCGAGCCCACTGCCGAGGAGCGCGAGGCCGAGGCCTTCGTCCGCACCATCGTCGCCTTCACCGAGGATGCCTGGAAGCCGATCTTCCAGCGGCAGGCAGGGCGCGCCTATCAAGTGGTCCAGGTCCAGGGCTTCTACGGCCAGACGATGAGCGCCTGCGGCGTGGCCAACGCGGCCACGGGACCTTTCTACTGCCCCGGGGACCGCAAGATCTACATCGACCCGGATTTCTTCGCCACGCTCGAACAGGAACTGGGCGCCGGCGGTGATTTCGCCGCCGCCTATGTCGTCGCCCATGAGGTGTCGCACCACATCCAGGAACAGCTCGGCATTCTCGGCAAGATCAATGCCATGCGTCAGCGCAGCAGCGAAGAGGTCTCCAACGGCCTGTCGGTACGGATCGAATTGCAGGCCGACTGTCTTTCGGGGATCTGGGCCAAGGCGATGGAAGGCCGCTTCGGGGTGCTTGAGCCAGGCGATGTCGATGAGGCGGTCAACGCCGCCCGAAAGATCGGCGACGATGTGCTGATGCGTCGCGCGGGCCAGACGCCGCAGCCGCATCTCTTCACGCATGGTTCGGCCGCCCAGAGGTCGCGCTGGTTCACCACCGGCTACCAGAGCGGCATGATCGAGGACTGCGACACGTTCAGCGCTGACCGGCTCTGATCCCGCGTTGACGGCGGCCGGACCGGAAGCTATCCCGGCGCCGGGCCCGAGTGGCGGAACGGTAGACGCAGGGGATTCAAAATCCTCCGCCCTAGCGGGTGTGCGAGTTCGAATCTCGCCTCGGGCACCATCCCCGCAGCATCGCTATCGGCGGTACCCTCTTTTTTTGTCGGCAGCGGGACGCGATTCGGTCGTCTGCGCCGAAGCCCGGTTGCGGAATCCGGGTCGATCTCGCGATTGTTGTGCGATTGTATCTCGGCAGGCAATACCACGGCCCGCAGCCGGGAAAAATCGACGAAAAACTGACCTGTCTTTTTCGACATGTCTCGGAAAACAGGTGCGGTTTCCCAAAATTCTGCAATCGCGAGACGGCCATTTTCGCCCCCTGCCGGCAGGACGTGTTTCCATTGGCTGTAGCGCAGGTTTGGCCCCTCCGACCGTCGCGCCGCAGGAAACGCAGAGGTTAACAGGTCGGTCGAAACGACGGCCCGAAACGGCTGTCCGGCAAGGTCTGGCGGGGTCGTTTCCGGGAGCGAGGCTTTTCCGACTGCGCGAATTCTGGCATTCCCATTGTCGCTGGGTGTTGTGCGGCCGGGGGGCAGCCAAGTGCAGTGAGGCGCGCTCTGGCGCGTGTGGTCAAGGAAGTGCAGTTGTTGGTACGGATTGGTTGTGTGCCGCGGATGTTCCCGCGGATTTCTTTCGACAGGTCGGGGTGTGTTGTTGCCCCGGTACGGTCGAAAGTCCGGACCCGCGGCATGGGTTCCGGACCCGCGCGCCGGAGCGCGCGCGTGCGATCGAAGGGCGCCGGGCGCGGCATCGGGTTTCTGATAGCTCGCGCCGGGGTGGGGGCCTGAACGATGAAGACGTGGTGCGAGATTGCCGGCACGGCGGCGCAGGCGGAAGCCCTTGCGTCCCAGCCGGCCGTCGCACCGTCGGTCACGCCGTGCTTTACGCCCGGAACGCGGATCGCCACCCCTCAGGGCGAGGTCGCGGTCGAAGACCTGAAGATCGGGGACCGCGTCGTCACCCGCGACAATGGTGCCCAGGCGATCCGCTGGATCGGCCGGCGCACCCTCGGCTGGGCCGCAATCAATGCCAATCCGCATCTGCGCCCGATCCTCTTCCGCAAGGGCAGCCTCGGCGAGAACCTTCCCGAGCGCGACATGATGGTCAGCCCGAACCACAGGATGCTTGTCGCGCGGGACCGGACGGCGCTCTACTTCGCCGAAAGGGAAGTTCTGGTCGCGGCCAAGCATCTGATCAGCGGCAAGTCGGTGGTCGGGATCGACATCGCCGGCGTGATCTATGTGCATTTCCTCTGCGACCGTCACGAAGTGGTGCTGGCGAACGGCGCCTGGACGGAAAGCTTTCAGCCGACCGACCGCTCGCTGAAGGGCGTCGGCAATGCCCAGCGGATGGAAATCCTCGAGCTTTTCCCGGAGCTCACCGGCAATGCCGGTGCTGGCGCCTTTGCCGAGGCGCGGCGGACGCTGAGCGCGACGGAAGCGCTCCGGAATGGTCCGCGCTGAGCCGGGGACGATCCGTCAGCCGGGCCCCCTTGCCCTGAACGCAGCCCAGTCGTCCGGTGTATCGAGATCAAGGACCGCATGTCGGGCCGGCAGCGCGATGGTCCGGACCCGGTCTGGGTGACGGGCAAGGACGGAGCGCCCGCCCTCGTCGCCGGCGATCGCGGCAAGCTCGGCGAACAGGTCGGAAGGGAAGACTGCGGGGTGGCCCGGGGTTCCATCGGCGGCAGTTGCGCGCAGGATCTGCGACGGCTCCGCGTCAAAGCTCTGCAGACAGCGCGACAGATCCTGGCCGGTCAGAAGCGGCATGTCGGCGGGCAGGATCATCACGCCCTGCGCGGCTTCCGGAAGGGCGGCGATCCCGGCACGCAGCGAGGCGGACATGCCCGCCGCTGCGTCGGCAACCTCGACGATCCGAAGCGCCAGGTCCGCGAGCTCCGCCCGGCGCAGCGGCCGGTCGGGCGGCAGGGTGCAGAAAACCGGCGCGCCGCAGGACAGAGCCTCGCGCGCGGTGCGGCGCAGCAGCGCCTCGCCCCCGACCCGCTTCAGAAGCTTGTCGCGCCCGCCCATGCGCGCGGAGGCGCCGGCAGCGAGGATGAGGATCGGAACCATGGCGCGAGCCAAGCAATTTCCTTTCAGAAAGGAAATTGCAAATTCCTTGTTGCAAGGAATTTGCCGCCCGCCGCCACCGCCCCGATCAGGCGCGCATCCGCCCGCCGTCATCCCACAGCGGTGCCAGATGCACCTTTGCCGGGCGGCGCTCGCCGAGGATTTCGATCTCCACCGCCAGGCCGTCCTCCACCCGGTCGGCGGGGATGAAGCCCTGGGCCACCGACTTGCCGGTCCAGTGGCTGTAGCCGCCGGAGGTGCACCAGCCCACCACCTTGCCATCAAGCCAGATCGGCTCCCAGGCCACGACATCGGCATCTGCAGCCTCGACGACGAAGGGCACCAGGCGGCGCCTGGGTCCGGCGGACTTCTCGGCCATGGCGGCGGCCTTGCCGATCCAGTCGGCTGGCTTGTTCCAGCGGATGAAGCGGTCGAGCCCGGTCTCCATCGGGGTGTAATCCGGCGAGAATTCGCGGCCCCAGCTGCCGAACCACTTGTCGAGCCGCAGCGACATCATCGCCCGCATCCCGAAGGGCCGCAGGCCGAGGTCCTGCCCCGCCGCCCAGAGCCTGTCCCACAGGTGGCGGACGGACATGTGGTCGGTGAAGATCTCGAAGCCGAGATCGGCGGTGTAGCTGACGCGCTGGACGATGCAGTTGGCCATGCCCACCGTCATCCGCCGGACATCCATGAAGCGGAAGGCCTCGGCCGAGACATCCGCGCGGGTGACGCGGGCGAGAAGCTCGCGCGCCCTGGGTCCGGCGATCTGGAAGCCGGAGCGGCTGTCGGAGACGTTCTTGACCTTCACGCCCTCCCAGGCGTTCTGCTCGAACCAGCGGTAGTGCCAGCCCTGGGCGCCGTAGCTGGCGGTGAGCTGGAATTCGGTCTCGCTGAGGCAGGACACGGTGAAGTCGCCGAAAATCTTGCCGGAATGGGCCAGCATCGGGGTCAGCGACAGGCGCCCGGGCTTGGGGATCGTCCCGGCCATGATGTGGTCGAGCCAGGCACGGGCATTCGGCCCGGTGACCTTGTACTTGCCGAAGTTCTGCACCTCGTTGATGCCGACAGCCTCGCGCACCGCCAGCACCTCCTGCCGCGTCGCCTCCCAGGCGTTGGAGCGCTTGAACGTCGGCTCCTCATGGCGCGGTTCGCCGGGCAGGGCGTGGTAGTTCACCACCTCCAGCCCGTATTGCTGGCCCCAGACGGCGTTCATTCCGTCGAAGACCTCGTACATCGGCGTGGTGCGGAAGGGGCGGGCGGCGGGGCGCTCCTCGTTCGGATAGGAGACCGAGAACCGCATCTGGTAGTTCTCGATCACCTTGGGCACGGTATAGCCCGGCGAAGTCCAGTTGCCGAAGCGCGACACGTCGAAGCCGCGCGGGTCGCGCTCGACCTCGCCGAGGATCATCCATTGCGCCAGCGCCAGGCCCATGCCGCCGCCCTGGGAGAAGCCGGCCATCACCGCGCAGGCCGACCAGTAGTTGCGCAGGCCCGGCACCGGACCGATCAGCGGGTTGCCGTCGGGCGCGAAGGTGAAGGGGCCGTGGATCACCCGCTTGACCCCCGAGCGTTCCAGCACCGGGATGCGGCGATAGGCGAAGTTCACCGAATCCTCGATCTTGTCGAACTGTTCGTTGAGAAGCTCATGCCCGAAGTTCCACGGCGTGCCGTCCACCGACCAGGGCTCGCAGGGCTTCTCGTAGAAACCGATGCACAGGCCCCGGCCTTCCTGGCGCAGATAGAACTCGCCGCCCGGGTCCATGACATGGGGGAACTCGCGGCCCTGGCCGAGGATGGACATGATCTCGGGGATATCGTCGGTGACAAGATACTGGTGCGCCATCGGCAGGAGCGGCAGATAGACCCCCGCCATGGCCCCGACCTCGCGCGCCCAGAGGCCGCCGGCGTTGACCACATGCTCGGCAATGATCGTGCCCTTCTCGGTGACGACCTCCCAGGAGCCGTCCGGGCGCGGATTGGTCTCCAGCACCCGGTTGTGCAGCACGATTTCCGCTCCGCCGAGGCGAGCGGCCTTCGCATAGGCGTGGGTGGTGCCCGAGGGGTCGAGGTGGCCGTCCAGCGGGTCGTAGAGGCCGCCGACGATGCCCTGCACGTTGATCAGCCCGTCGGTTTTCGCGGCGATCTCGGCGGGGGTCAGGATTTCGGTGTCGAGGCCCATATAGCGGTGCTTGGCGCGTTCGGCCTTCAGCTGCTCGAAGCGCGGCATGTTGTCGGCCAGAGTGATGCCGCCGACGTGGTGCAGGCCGCAGGACATGCCGGTAATGGCTTCCAGTTCCTTGTAGAGGCGGATGGTGTAGCCCTGCAGGGCGGCCATGTTGGTATCGCCGTTGATGGTGTGGAACCCGCCCGCGGCGTGCCAGGTGGAGCCGGAGGTGAGTTCCGAGCGTTCCACCAGCATGACATCGGACCAGCCGAGCTTGGTCAGGTGGTAGAGGACCGAACAGCCGACGACGCCGCCGCCGATGACCAGAACGCAGGTATGGGTTTTCATGGGG
>CAZRQN010000014.1:0-35586 GCA_964602115.1 uncultured Rhodobacterales bacterium | reverse complement strand
GGCGGGGCGGGGCTCCTCGCTGTTCTTCCCCTCCCGCGAGCGGATGGCGAAGGGCGTCGCGCGCCCCTGCTGCGCGCCCCGGCGACGGCGCGTGCGAGAGAGGGCGGCCCACCGGCACGGGGTGATGGGGGGCTATGTCCCACGGGGCGGGGCTGCCGCAATGCGCGTCGCCTGGGCGAGGAAGCACTTCCTGCTCCCTCGCGGGGAGGAAGAAAGAAAGTCGGGCCTGGGCGTCCCGTCAACGACCTCACTTCCCCAAGGCGCCAAAGTGCCGGTTTCGGCCGGGCTGATCACGCGGCGATGTCGTCTGCCGGGGAACGGGATCCTGTTCTCGGGCGCGTTCCCTTCCCCAGTGGCGATCCCTGTCCAGCTTCCGCAGCGCGGGCGCTGAATTCCCGCCCTGCGCCTCGCGGGCACATCACCCGGCAAACGAGACGGCCGGCGGCCCGGGGCGCCGGCGGCAAAGGACCGGGGCCGGACCAGGCAGGAACGCAAAGCTGACAGTGCCTCCCCTCCCCCTCTTGGGGAGGGGTTGGGGGCGGGGGGGCCCCGGCGGAGGGTGCGGGGCCTCCCGCCCTTTGCCCCCCGGCAGGGCCCGTCCTTGGGGCGTGGCCGGACGCTGCCTTGGCCTGCGCGGCAGGAGATGGGCTATTCGCCCATTTTCAGGACACCGCCGGCGAGCAGGGCCACCATCGCCTCCTCGTCGAGAAAGCCGGTCTGCGGCATCTCGCGGCTTTCCTGGAAGCGGCGGATGGCACGGCGGGTGTCGTCGTCGAAATCGCCGTCCACCTTGCCGGGATCGAGTTCCAGCGCCGCCAGCCGCTGCTCGATCAGGGTCTTGGCGAGGTCGGAGAGCGCCAGCGCCTTCTCCCGCGCCTTGGCGGCCTCGCGGTCGTCGGCACCCTCGGCCTCGACGCTCAGCGCTTCGATCCGGGCCCGGGCCTCGGCGATGAAGGCGCCGGCCGGCTGGGCGGCGAGATATTCGCGATAGGCCTCCACCCTGTCCGCCGCCTTTGCCCGGTCCCAGGCGGCGCGGTCCACCGCCGCCGCTGCCGCCCGGCGCTCGGCCTCGATCACGGCCAGGCGCTCGCCGGCCAGTTCGGCGAAGAGCCCGTCGGGATAGCGCTTGAGATAGGCGCGCAGCCCCGCCTCGTCACCGGCGGCGCCGGTCTGGTCCCAGTAGAGCCGGTCCTGCCGTTCCTGCTCGGCGCGCTTGGCGGCCGCCTCGGCCTCCAGTTCGGCCGCGCGGCGGTCGGCCTGGGCCGCCAGCCGCAGGATCTGGTCGCGGTTGAGATAGCCGGTCACCGTCTCGCCGTTCTTGCCCTGCCAGGCGGCGATGGCGGCGCGCGAGCCGGGGCCGAAAAGCCCGTCGATGCCCTTGGGATCGAAGTCGATCAGCCGCAGCTGGCGCTGGATCGCGCGGCGCTGGTCGCGGTTGAGCGACAGCGCCTCCTCGGCCATCCGCGCCTGCACCGCCGGATCGGCGCGCAGCCGCGCGGCCTCGGCGCGGGCCAGCGCGGCGTAGCGGCCCTTGGGATAGCGCAGGAGATAGTCGTCGAAGGCCTGCGGCAGGGCGCGGCGCTTGGCCTCGGTCCAGATGCGCTCCTCCTCGGCCTTCTCGGCCTCGGTCTGCGCGGGCTCCACCGGCGCCGGCGCCGCCACGGTGGCCGGACGGAAGGGAATCTCCGCCGGCAGGAAGCCGCTGCCCATGACGCCGGGGATGAGGTCCATCATCTGGCCGATGCTGGCCCCGCGCCCGGGGAGCGTGGTGGTGACGAACTCGGCGATGGTCTCGGCATCGCCCTGCAGGAGCGCCACGCCCTGCGGCACTTCGAGCTTGCCGATTCCCGGGCGCAGGAGCTTGCCGAGCAGCAGGTCCCCCTCTTCGGTGCCGAGGATGACGACCGCTCCGCCGGGAGCCCTTCCGGCGATCTCCAGCACCGAGGCAAGGCTGACGCCGACGCCGCTGACCGTGGCGAGATCCGGCACCGCCGCCTCGGTACCGAGGAACCAGGTCTCGCTGTCGGACTGGGCGAAATGCCCGGAAAGCAGGATCACCACCCGGTCGCGCGGATCGAGGGTCTGCAGGAGGGACGACAGCCGGGCACGCAGGTCGCGGCTGGCCAGGTCGCTGCCGGTGACGGTGACGAAGCCGGCGGCGGAAAGATAGGGCGCGGCGGCGACGATCGCGGCGGCGCCTTCGACATCCTCGGCATCGGCATAGTTCTGGTTGCCGATGACCAGCGCCCGGTCTTCCGCCAGTGCCGTTCCCGCCAGCACCGCGAAAAGCATCGCAAGTCCAAGCCGCATTCCTGCCTCCTGCCCGTTTTCCGGCAGACTAGCATCCTGCGAGTGCTGCTGTCAGATCACCGCTTCGCGTGCGAAGGCCCGCGCGGAATTCCGCGCAGGCCCAGCCATGTTCGTCAGGATCAGTAGCCGGTGCCGCTGAGCACCACGCCCACGGTGCGCATCAGGATGCCGAGGTCGGTGCCGAAGGACAGCCGCTCCTCATAGGCCGCATCGTAGTCGGCGCGGGCGCGGAAGGTGGTCTCGTTCCGCCCGGCGGTCTGCCACAGGCCGGTGATGCCCGGCCGCAGGGCGTAATAGGCAAGGCCGGGGTAAAGCACGCGCTGGCAGGTCATCATCGGGCGCGGGCCGACAAGGCTCATGTCGCCGACAAAGACGTTCCACAGCTGCGGCAGTTCGTCGAGCGACGAGCGGCGCAGCATCATGCCGAAGCGGGTGATGCGCGGATCGCATTTCAGCTTCTGCGTCGCTTCCCACTCCTCGCGCGCGGCGGGGTCGCGGGCCAGAAGCTCGGCCAGCCGCTCCTCGGCGCCATGGACCATGGTGCGCAGCTTCCAGATGCGGAAGGTGCGGCCGTTGCGGCCCACCCGATCCTGTGCGTAGAGCCCGGGACCGCCGTCGCGGCGCACCAGAAGGACCAGCATCAGGATCAGCGGCAGGACCAGCGGCGCGGTCAGAATCACCGCCGCAAGATCAAAGACCCGCTTCAGCCCGTTGCGGTAGATGCCGGTCCGGGCAGCGTAGCGGCGCGGGCCCTGCTTGGCCCGGGCAGAACCGGACGAGGCCTTGGGAAGGAATTCGGGAAAGCTGACGGTCATGCCCGGCCACCCTTCCCCTGAACGCACGAGAGGGCGAAGGCGCAGGACCGCGCTTCGTCTCCGGCAAGGACACCAAACTCAATTTGACCAAACGCGGCGAGCCTGCCGCGAACACGATGACACATGACACTCACTCTCGGCTCACACCCTGGTCAGGATGGTAGGCCAATCAGCGGGTGCCTGCGACAAAAAAGACTTGTTGGCGTTGGTTTGATGGCGGAATTGGGGCGGCGGCCGTCATTGATGACAAATTGTCGCCCAATTTGACGGAACGATTTCAACGTCAGGTTGAAGGGCTTGTGCCGCATTCGCAAATGCGGCGCGGCGGCGCGGGAAAGCGCGCGAATCAGCGCTTGTGCCGCGCCGTCAGCAGCGCAGCACCGCCAGCGGTCAGAACCGACAGGCTCCCGACGCAGAGATAGAGTGCGGCGAGGGCCAGAACGGGGAGCCCGGCTGCCAGACCCGCAGCAACGGCGGACAGACCGGAGGAAATTCCGAGAAGAAGGATCAGGGCGGGCATGGGACCAGAGCACTCGTACCGAACAGGACGTGTCCAACCTGTGCGGGGAATGTGGCGAAAACCGGGCGGGATCGGTGCAATCCCGGGGCAGACCCGGCAAACTGCCGCATGGACCGGACCGCGCTCAGCGGCGGCGCAGTTCCGCGAGGATCCCGGCCAGTCCGGCGCGCCAGTCCGGCCGGGGGAGGCCGAAGGCGGAGGTAAAGCTTTCGCAGTCGAGCCGCGAATTGCGCGGTCGGCGGGCCGGGGTCGGGTAGTCCTCGGTGGCGATGTCCTCGATCCGGCAGGCGAGGCCGGCGCCCGCCATGACCGCCCGGGCAAGATCGGCCCAGGTCGTGTCCGGCGCGCCGGCAAAGTGATGCGTGCCGCCGGAGGCGCCCTCGTGCAGGGCCGCCGCTGCCGCAAGCACCGCCTCGGCGATGGCGGCGGCCGGGGTCGGCCCGCCGGTCTGGTCGGCCACGACGCGCAGGCTTTCGCGCTCTCGGCCCAGACGCAGCATGGTCTTGACGAAGTTCGCGCCATGGGCGGAGACGACCCAGGAGGTGCGCAGGATGAGATGCCGCCCCCCGGCGGCGCGCACACCGACCTCTCCGGCCAGCTTGGACCGTCCGTAGGCATTCAGCGGGGCGGTCGGATCGTCGGGGCGGAAGGGCGCCTCGCCGCTGCCGTCGAAGACATAGTCGGTCGAGAGGTGCAGCAGCGGCACCCCGCGCGAAGCGCAGGCCCGGGCGATGGCCGCCGGCGCCTCGCCATTGGCGACGGTGGCGGCCTCTTCCTCGGCCTCCGCCCGGTCCACCGCCGTCCAGGCGGCGGCGTTGATCACCGCATCGGCCCGCACCGCCCGGACCGCCGCCTCGCAGGCGGCAGGATCGGCGAGATCGGCCTCCGCCCGCGACAGGAAGGTGGCGCTCGTGCCCTTCGACAGGCGGCGGGCAAGCTCGGTCGCCACCTGTCCTGTCCTGCCGAAGACGAGGAGCTTCATCCGACCGTCCCCAGCCGCTGGCCCACGCCCTTGCGGGCGAGGAGCGGCCGCCACCAGGCCTCGTTGTCGAGATACCAGCGCACGGTGCGCCGCAGCCCCTCCTCCAGCGTCACCGAGGGGCGCCAGCCCAGCTCGGTGCGGATGCGCGCCGGATCGATGGCATAGCGCGCGTCATGCCCCGGCCGGTCGGCGACGAAGGTGATCAGCCGGTCATGCGGGGCGCCCTGGGGGTGCATCTCGTCCATCAGGGCGCAGATCATGCGCACGAGGTCGATGTTCCTCGCCTCGTTCTCGCCGCCGATGTTGTAGCTGCGCCCCGCACGGCCACGCTCCATCACCGTCAGCAGCGCGTCGGCGTGATCCTCGACATAAAGCCAGTCGCGCACGTTCTCGCCCGCGCCATAGACCGGGATCGGCTTGCCCGTCAGCGCGTTGAGGATGACCACCGGCACCAGCTTCTCGGGGAAGTGGAAGGGGCCGTAGTTGTTGGAACAGTTGGTCAGCACGACCGGCAGGCCATAGGTCTCGTGCCAGGCGCGGACCAGATGGTCCGAGGCCGCCTTCGAGGCCGAATAGGGGCTGCGCGGGTCGTAGGCGCTGGCCTCGGTGAACTTGCCCGCAGCCCCCAGCGAGCCGAAGACCTCGTCGGTGGAGATATGGTGGAAGCGGAAGCCCTCCGGCCGGCCGGCCCGCAGCCACTGGCCGCGCGCCGCCTCCAGCAGGTTGAAGGTGCCGGTCACATTGGTGGAGATGAAATCGCCCGGCCCGTCGATGGAGCGGTCCACATGGCTTTCCGCCGCCAGATGCATCACCGCATCGGGCCGGTGCAGCGCCATGACCTCCTCCAGCCGCGCCCGGTCGCGCAGGTCGGCTTCCTCGAAGGAATAGAGGTTCGAGCCCGAGACGGAGGCGACATTGGCGAGGTTGGCGGCATAGGTCAGCGCATCGAGGTTGACCACCTCATGCCCGCGCGCCACCGCCAGCCGCACCACGGCCGAGCCGATGAACCCCGCGCCGCCGGTGACCAGGAGTTTCACTGCGCCGCCCTCCGGCCGGGCAAATTCCTTGAAACAAGGAATTTGCAAATTTCTTGCTGCAAGAAATTTGCCCCGCGCGTCATGCGCCCTCCCAGACGAAGGGGCTCTGCCAGTCCGCCAGGCGCGGCGCGGCGCGGTCCTTGGCCGACAGGACCGGACCGCTCACCCCCCAGTCGATGGCGAGATCGGGATCGTCCCAGGCCACCGCCCCGTCGCAGTCCGGCGCATAGATGTCGGAGCACTTGTACTGCACTTCGGTCCCCGGCAGGCGGGTGACGAAGCCGTGGAGGAATCCCTTCGGCACCAGAAGCTGGCGGCCGTTCTGCGGCGTCAGTTCCTCGGCCACCCACTGGCCGAAGCTCGGCGAGCCCCGGCGCACATCCACCGCCACGTCGAGGATCGCGCCGGCGGTGCAGCGCACCAGCTTGTCCTGGGCATGCGGCGGGCGCTGGTAGTGCAGCCCGCGCAGCGTGCCGGGGGCGGCTGACAGCGAGTGGTTGTCCTGCACGAAGTCCAGCGCCAGACCGGCCGCCGAGGCCCTGGGGGCGTTCCAGGTTTCCATGAACCAGCCCCTGTCATCGCCGAAGCGCTGCGGCGTCAGGATCAGCACGCCGGGAAGGCGGGTCGTCTCGATCTTCATGGCACCTCACACAACTGGTCTTGGGAAAAGCACAGGCCCGGGTTGCACGCAAGCCGCCTGCCCCCCTGTTCGCCGCCGCCGGTTCTGCTACCCCTGTCGCGGGAGCGGAGGAGCGGCGGCGATGGTGCATCTCTGGGTGCGGGCGGAGCAGCGCCTGAACGAGGAACGCGTGGCGCTGATGCCCGAGGGCGCGGCGGCGCTGATCCGGGCCGGCATCAGGGTGACGGTGGAGCGGTCCTCGGTCCGCGCCGTGCCGCTGCAGGGCTATATCGACGCCGGCTGCGCGATCGCGGCGGAGAATTCCTGGCCGCAGGCCCCGGCCGAGGCGATCATCTTCGGGGTGAAGGAACTGCCCGAGGACGGCACGCCCCTGACCCACCGCCACATCCTCTTCGGCCATGCCTACAAGGGGCAGCCTGCCGGTCAGGTGTTGCTGAAGCGTTTCCGGGCCGGGGGCGGGACACTCTACGACCTCGAATATCTGCTGGACGAGAGCGGCCGTCGGGTGGCGGCCTTCGGCTACTGGGCGGGCTATGCCGGGGCGGCGGTGGCGCTCCTGTGCTGGGCGGCCCAGGCGCGCGGCGGCATCGCCGGCCCGGTCGGCCGCTTCGCCGACCAGGCGGCGCTGCGGGCGGCGGTGGCGGCGGAGATGGATGGCCTCGCCAGACCGGACGCGATCGTGATCGGTGCCCTCGGCCGCGTCGGCACCGGCGCCTCGGATTTCTGCACCGCCATGGGCGTGGCGGTGACGCGCTGGGACATGGCCGAGACCGCCTCGGGCGGGCCCTTCCCGGAAGTTCTGGCCCATGCCGTCTTCCTCAACTGCATCCTCGCCCGGCCGGGCTGTCCGGTCTTCGTGCCAGCCTCGGCCAGGACCGCGCCGCGCAAGCTGCGGGTGATCGGCGACATCGCCTGCGACCCGACCTCGGATTTCTCGCCGGTCAAGGTCTATGACCGGGTGACGAGCTGGGCCGAGCCGGCGCTGCGCGTCCATGACGCCCCGCCGCTCGATGTCACCGCCATCGACAACCTGCCCTCGCTGCTGCCGCTGGAATCCTCCGCCGATTTCGCCGCCCAGCTCCTGCCTTCGCTGATGACCCTGCCGGACCTTGATGCCGGCGTCTGGGGCCGCGCTAAGGCGCTTTTCGACATCCACTCCGCCCGTCTGTGAGGAAAACGCCATGACCATCCACTGGTGCGGCACCGGCCTTTCGTCCGGACCAGGCCTTCGCCGCCTGATCGAACGCGGCCACAAGGTCACGGTCTGGAACCGGACCCTCGACAAGGCGCGCGAGGCCGTGGCCGGCCTTTCGGCCGAGGTGCGGGCCTATACGCCCTCGGCCCTGACCGAGGCGATGCATGCGGGCGATGTGGTCGTCTCGATGCTGCCGGCCGACCAGCACCCGGCCATCGCCCGCACCTGCCTGGTCAAGGGGGCGCATTTCGTCTCGTCGAGCTATATCGCGCCGGAGATGAAGGCGCTGGACGAGGCCTTCCGCGACAAGGGCCTGGTCTCGGTCAACGAGGTCGGGCTCGATCCCGGCATCGACCATCTGATGGCGCATGATCTGGTGGCCGCCTATCGCGCCTCGCCCGCCTATCACGTCGAGAATGTGCTCTCCTTCACCTCCTATTGCGGCGGGGTGCCCAAGGTGGCGAATGCCTTCCGCTACAAGTTCTCCTGGTCGCCGCTCGGCGTGCTGAAGGCGCTGCGCTCGCCCTCGCGCTCGATCCGGCACTTCACCGAACTCAAGGTGGCGCGGCCCTGGGATGCGATCAGCCGCTACGACGCGCCGCTGCCCAGCCCTGAGAGCTTCGAGGTCTATCCCAACCGCGACAGCCTGCCCTTCATAGCCGATTACCACTTCGATCCGGCCTGGAAGATCAAGGACTTCGTCCGTGGCACCATCCGGCTGAACGGCTGGGCCGAGGCCTGGGCGCCGGTCTTTGCCGAGATCGAGACCCTGCACGGGCCGGAAGGCGAGGCGCGGCTCGCCGCGATGGCGGCTGAGTTCTGGGCGAAGAACGCCTACGAAGGGCCGGATGATCCCGACCGGGTGATCCTCTTCGTGGCGCTGAAGGCCGAGCGCGACGGAAAGCCGGTCTTCCACCGCACCTGGGCGCTCGACGCCTGGGGCGACGTGCGCGGCACCGCCATGGGGCGGCTGGTCTCGGTGCCGGTTTCGCTGGCGGTGGAGGCGGTGCTGAACCGCGAGATCGCCGCCGGTGTCCATCCCGCCCCGCACGACACCCGCCTTGTCACCCGCTGGCTGGACGAGGTCGGCCACCTCGCCCAGTCCATGGCGCGCATCGACCACCTCGCCTGACAGGACCCACCATGCGCCAGATCCCGCTCGGCAAATCCGGCCTGACGGTCAGCGAATACTGCCTCGGCACCATGACCTTCGGTACCCAGACCGGGGAGGCCGAGGCCCATGCCCAGATCGCGCTGGCCCGCGACCATGGCGTGACCTTCTGGGACACGGCGGAGATGTACCCCACCAACCCGGTGACGGCCGAGCGCATCGGCAATACCGAGCGCATCCTCGGCAACTGGCTGGCGCGCGAGGGCGGGCGGGACAGGGTGGTGGTGGCCACCAAGGTCACGGGCGAGGGGCAGAGCGCGGTGCGCGGCGGGGCGCCGATCACCGGAGCGGTCGTGCGGACGGCGGTGGACGCCTCGCTGCAACGGCTGCGGACCGACTACATCGACCTCTACCAGATCCACTGGCCCAACCGTGGCTCCTACCACTTCCGCCAGATGTGGGACTATGCGCCGGACAACGACCGCGCCGGCTTCCTCGCCCATGCCGAAGAGGTGCTGGAGGAACTGGCGGCGCTGATCGCCGAGGGCAAGCTGCGGGCGGTGGGCCTGTCGAACGAGACGGTCTGGGGCACGGCGCAGTGGCTGCGGCTGGCCGAGGCGCGGGGCCTGCCGCGCATGGCGTCGATCCAGAACGAATACTCGCTCCTTTGCCGCAACTTCGACACCGACTTTGCCGAACTGTCGGCGATGGAGGACATGCCGCTCCTGGCCTTCTCCATCCTGGCGACCGGGCTGCTGACCGGGAAATACCAGGGCGACGTGACGCCGCCGGAGTCGCGCCGGTCGCGGACGCCGATGCTGGGCGGGCGCATCAGGCCGCGCGTCTTTGCGGCGGTGGAGGCCTATCTGGACATCGCCCGCCGCCACGGGCTCGATCCGGCGCAGATGGCCATCGCCTTCTGCCGCTCGCGGCCCTTTCCCTGCATCCCGATCCTCGGCGCCACGACGCTGGCCCAGCTTCAGGGCCAGCTGGCCGGCGCCGGCCTGCGGCTTTCCGCCGAGGTTCGGGCCGAGATCGACGCGGCGCACCGCAGCCAGCCCTATCCCTATTGATCAGGGCTTGCCTTGCACCGCGCAAATCCCCCTACCTGACCGCCATGCGCCGCCTTCCCCTGCTGCTGGTCCTCGCCCTGTCCGCCTGCACCCTGTCCGCACCGGGCGGTGGCGGCGAGGCTGCGCCGGTGGCAACCGAGGAAATCAGCGTCACCCCGCTGGCCCCGCCGGGCGCGGCGGCGGAAGCCCCTACGGACGAGGCACCTGCGGACAGCGTGGCGGCGGCAGCAGCCGACGCGCCGTCCGCTGCCGAGGCGCCGGCGGATGCCGGGGCGGAGGGCGCATCCGAGGCGGCTCCGGACCCTGAGGCCAAAAGCGCCGCCGCGCCCGAGTCAGAGGCGGCAGCCGGGGAAGAGGCAGCCGTGCCGCCTCCGCCGCCCCTGTCGCCCGAGGCTCAGGCCTGCATGCGGCGCAAGGGCACCTGGGCCAAGGCGCCTTCGGGCGGCGAGGTCTGCATCCGGCCGACCCGCGACGGCGGCAAGTCCTGTACCCGGGAAAGCCAGTGCGAGAGCCTGTGCCTCGCCCGGTCCGGCACCTGCGCCCCGATCACCCCGGTCTTCGGCTGCAACGAGATCTTCCAGAACGATGGCCTGCGGGTGACGCTGTGTCTCGACTGATCCGAGCGGCCCTTCTTCTGCTGGCTGCCTGTGCCGCGCCGCCTTCGGGTCTTTACCGCGACACGGGCGTGCCGATGTTCTCCGCTGCACTCCTCGACCCGGCGCGCCTGCCGGGGGAGTGGGACGAGGCGGCCGCGTTCGGCGGCGAAGGCTGCGGCGGCGGGGGGATCACGGTCGGAGCGGATCTGTCCGTCTCCGGCACGCTCTGCCTCGGTGGGCGCCGGCAGGCGGTCTCCGGCCGGCTCACCCCTTCCGGCCCCGGGCGCTTCACCCTGCCGGGCAGCGGCGACTGGTGGGTGATCTGGGTGGACAGCGGCTATCGCACGCTGGCGGTCGCCACGCCGGACGGCAGCTGGGGTCTGGTCCTGAACCGCGACGGCGCCCTGCCGGAAGACCGGCTGCGCGCGGCGGCGGAAATCTTCGACTTCAACGGCTACCGGGCAGAGGCCTTGCGGCGCCTGCCCTAGGGCAAACCGGGGCGCCGAACCTCATGCAACACGGGCGGACATTGGCGCTTCCCTCCCCCTCGTGGGGAGGGAGAGGGTGGGGGGCGCCACGCTTCCACCGGGTGCCTTCCACCTCCAATCCCTCCCCGCGAGGGGGAGGGGCGGTTCCGTCCGCTCCCGTCCTGTCTCAGCTGCGACGCCGCAGGGCCATGAGCCCGGCACCGACGATCACCGCCGCGCCCAGGAGCGTCGAGCCCTCCGGCCTTTCGCCGAAGACAAGCAGGCCGAGGGCCATGGCGAAGACGAGCCGGGTATAGCGGAACGGGGCCACCGCCCCGATCTCGCCGGTGCGCATGGCGAGCGTCAGCGCATGGTAGCCGCCGACCGCAAAGGTGGCGCAGGCCAGTGTCAGGCCCGCTGCACGCAGGCTCATCTCCACCGGTCCGCCCTCGAAGGCGAGGATCACCGCGCCGGACAGCGCCAGCATCAGGAAGCCGGCGACGCCGAGCTGGGCGTTGCTCAGGCTTGGCGGGGCCGCGCGGGTGGCAAGGTCGCGCCCGGCAAAGCCGAGCATCCCGGCCAGCGCAAGGAAGGACAGGGCCGAGAACCCCTCCATCCCCGGGGCCAGGACCGCCAGCACCCCGGCAAAGCCGATCCCCACTGCCGCCCAGCGCAGCGGCCCCACCTTCTCGCCGAAGAGGACAGCCGCGCCGGCGACCACCACGAGCGGGGTCGCCTGCAGAATCGCGGAGGCGGTGGCGAGCGGGGTCAGCGCGATGGCCAGCGCATAGAACAGCCGCCCCGCGACCTCGAACCCCGAGCGGACCAGCATGCCACGCGACAGGAAGGCGGGCGGAAAGGGCGCCGCACCCTGCCGGCGGGCGAGCAGGCGGAAGGCGAGGATGCCGATCAGGCCGGCGCTGAGAACGACCTGGCCCACCGGCACCTCGCGCGCGGCGGCCTTGAGGAACATGTCCTCGATGGCGAAAAGCGCCATGGACACGGTCATGAACACCGCGCCACGACGGTCGGGGCCGAGGCCGGACAGGAGCGTCACCGCCGGGCCAGGGCCGCACCGGCCTCGCGCGGCAGGCGCAGGAACACCGGCACCGACAGGAGCGACACCAGCGCCACAAGCACGAAGGCGATGCTCCAGCCCGCACCCGCCAGGTCCGCCGCCCCGTTCCACCGCATCGTCGCCGCCAGCACCGCCGCCCCCAGGGTCACGCCGAGGCCCAGAGACACCTGCTGCGCCGCCGCCGCAAGGGAGGTCGCACGCGACATCTGCGCCTGTGTCAGATCGGCGTAGGCGATGGCGTTGACGCCGGTGAACTGCAGCGAGCGGAAGACGCCGCCGATGAAGAGCACGGCATAGATCACCGCATGCGGGGTCGCGGCGGTGAAGAGACCCATGCCGGCGATCGACAGCGCGGCGAGGATGGCATTGGCCACCAGCACGCTGCGGAAGCTGATCCTTGCCAGCAGCCAGGCGTTGAACGGCTTGGCCAGCAGCGCCCCGAAGGCAGCGACGAAGGTCAGCGCGCCGGACTGCAGCGGCGTCAGGCCGAAGCCCAGTTGCAGCATCAGAGGCAAGAGGAAGGGCACCGCACCCACGCCGATGCGGAACATCGAGCCGCCGAGGACCGAGGCGCGATAGCTCGGAAGCGCCAGCAGGCGGAAGTCGAGCAGCGGTACCGGTGTCTTCAGGCTGTGGCGCACGGCGAACATGGCAGTGACCACCCCGGCGGCGACCAGTGCCAGCGAGCCGGAGGACAGGCCCTCGCTGGCCGTGACCTCCATCGAGCCGAGCATCAGGCAGGTGAGCGCCAGCGCCGCCATGGCGAAGCCGCGCCCGTCGAAACGGCCGGGGTCGCCCGGGGGCCAGGCGGGCAGGATCCGCAGCGCCAGCGCGATGCCCAGCAGCCCGACCGGCAGGTTGATGAGGAAGATCCACCGCCAGTCGGCGACGGTGACGATCCAGCCGCCGACCAGCGGTCCGCTGACCGGACCAAGCAGCGCCGGCATCGTCAGCCAGGCCATGGCGCCGACCAGACCGGACTTGGGCGTCGCCCGGGCGAGGATGAGGCGCCCGACCGGTACCATCATCGCCCCGCCCATCCCCTGGACGATCCGCGCCGCCACCAGCCAGGCAAGCCCGCCGGCAGCGGCGCAGGCGAGCGAGCCGGCAAGGAACACCGCCATCGCCGCCACGAACACCCGCCGGGCGCCGAAGCGGTCGGCGATCCAGCCGGAGGGCGGGATGAAGATCGCCAGGCTGACCAGATAGCTCGTCAGCGCCAGTTTCAGCGACAGGGGATCGACACCCAGATCGTCCGAAAGCACCGGCAGGGCGGTGGTCAGCACGGTGCTGTCCATGTGTTCCATGAACAGGGCCGTCGCCACCACCAGCGCCATGGTCCGCGCTCCGGGGGCGGAGCGGGTCACGGCCGGGCCCGGCCGGCAAGGTCCGGGCCGCGATGGAGGATCCTGCGGCAGGGCATGGGCTCCCAGGCGTTTCCGGCACGGTGGCCGGGCGGCCGGGGATTGGCAAGGTCGCTCAGACCAGGCTGAAGGCCGTTCCGCAGAGGAAGGCGCCGGAAAGGGCAAGGCCGAGGTAAAGCGCGAAGACGCGCGGCCGCACCAGCGCCCAGACCGCCATGGCGGCGGGGATCGAGGTGACGCCGCCGCCGATCAGGAAGGCCATCGCAGCCCCGGGCTGCAGCCCCTGATCCAGCAGCCCGCCGACCAGCGGCAGGGCGGCATAGCCGTTGAGATAGGCCGGGATGCCAACCAGTGTCGCCAGCAGGATCGGCCCGATGCCCTCGCCGCCCAGATGGGTGGCGATCGCGTCGGCGGGCAGGTGGGTGAGCATCAGGCTCTCCAGCATGAAGGCCAGCACCAGCCATTGGGCGAGGAAGCGCAGGTTGCGCCAAAGCGCGCCGGCGAAGGCCGTGCGCCGCGCCGGCTCGCGCCAGAAGGCCCAGGCCACCGGCCTGTCTCCCCGCACCTTGCCGCGCGCCGAACAGCTGGGACCGGCGCCTTGGCGCAGAATGTCCGTGCCGAGTTTCGGGGCAAGCAGATGCGTCACCGTGCCGCCGAAGAGGCCGAGGCCGATGGCCGCCAGCGCCTTGGCGATGGCGAAGCCGAGGCCGAGGATGCCCCAGGTCATCACGAACATTTCCGGGTCCATGATCGGCGAGGCGAGCCAGAAGGCCATGACCGGCGCCAGCGGCACGCCCATGGCGAGCAGGGCGGCGATCACCGGGATCACCCCGCAGGAGCAGAAGGGCGACAGCGCTCCGAGCAGCGCGGCGAGCAGGATCATCCGTGCCGGCCGGCCGGTGAAGGCGCGGGCGATCACCGCATCGGCGCCCGAGGCCTGCGCCCAGGCGGCCAGCGCCACCGACATCAGCAGAAAGGGCCCGACAGTGGCGAGCGAGGCGGCGGTGAAGCGCAGGAGAGCCGCCGCCTGCCCCGGATCGGCCGCCGCGACCGCGCCGGCAAGGAGCAATCCGGCCAGCCCGACGCGCCAGGGGCGCAGCAGGGCAGTGAATGGAACAGCTGCGGCGGCCGTGCGGTACATATCTTCATTTCCCTAGGAACATGGTTTCATCGGATCGAAAAAAGGCCGCGCCCGTCACGACGCCTCCTCCTCTGCGGCGAGCGCGGGGAGCCCGGCGCAGCACTCGGCCATCAGGAAGCCGGCGAGGCGGCGGATGGCGACAAAGTCGGCGCGGTTGACCACCTCGCGCCCCAGACGCTCCTGCATCACCAGCCCGGCCTCCACCAAAGCGCCGAGATGATGGGCGAGGGTCGAGGCCGGCAGGCCGAGATGCGCCCCGATCTGGCCGACGTTCAGCCCGTTCTCCCCCGCCCGCACCAGAAGGCGGAAGATCGACAGCCTGGCATCATGGCCAAGGGCGGCAAGGGCACGGGATTCGGGGGTTGCGGTGGTCATCCGCCCATTACAACCATGTTTCTAGTTTTGTAAAGAGGTGAGCTTGCAAAGCGCGACCTTCCCGCCAAACTCGCAGCCTGCCGATTGTGCCGGGTCAGCCGTCCGATCTAAGACTTCCGGCCATGCTGCCCGCCCGCACTTCCGCCCTCGCAACCCTGTTTGTCATCGCCACCGGCGTACTCTGGGGTTTCTACTGGTTGCCCGTACGCAAGCTGGGCGCGCTCGGGCTCGGCGGCGCCTGGGGCACGGCGGCGATCGTTGCCTTGGCCATGCTGACGCTCCTGCCCTTCGCCTGGCGGGCCCGGGCGCGGCTGCGCCGGGCCGACCGACTGGGCCTCGCCTCGGTGGCTCTCGGAGGGGTGGCCTTCGTGCTCTATTCCGCAGGCCTCCTTTATGGCCGCGTGGCGATTGTCGTCATCCTGTTCTTCCTCACGCCGGTGTGGAGCACGCTGATCGGGCGCCTTGTCATGGGATGGCCGGTCACCGGCCTGCGTCAGGCCGCGCTGGCGACCGGCCTTGCGGGTCTGCTGCTCGTGCTTGGCGCGGGCGGCGAACTGCCCTGGCCGCAGGGCCTCGGCGACTGGCTGGGGCTGGTCTCGGGTCTTGTCTGGTCCGTCGCCACCACCGGCATCCGCGCGAGGTCCGACACCCGGCCGGGAGAGACGGCCTTTGTCTTCGCCTTCGGCGCCCTGGCCGGCGCCCTTGTCATCGCGCCGGTCCTCGAACCTGTCCCGGCAGCGCTGGCGGCGCCGGGCGCGGCCCTTGGCTGGGCATTGGCGGCGGGCACGCTGTGGTGGGGCCTGTCCATTTCCGCCCTGATGTGGGCTGCGGCCCGGCTGGAGCCCGCCCGCGTCGGCATCCTGCTGATGGCCGAGGTGCTGATCGGCACCGTCTCCGCAGCGGTGCTGTCCGGCGAGAAGGTCTCGACGGTGGAACTGGCCGGCGGCGCGCTCGTGCTGCTGGCCGGCGTGCTGGAAGTCTGGCCGCAGCAGGGCGGCGGCCACCGCCACCGCCCCGCCTGAGGGACGTCAGTTCATCAGCCCCGCGTGCCGCATCGCCGCGTCGATCCGTTCGCGCACGCCCTGGCTGACCGGCACCAGCGGCAGGCGCACCTCGTCGGCACAGAGCCCCAGCCGCGACAGGGCGTATTTCGCCCCGCAGAGCCCGGGTTCGAGGAAGATCGCCTCGTGCAGCGGCATCAGCCGGTCCTGAAGCCCCAGCGCCTTGCGGTAGTCCCCGGCCAGCGTCGCCTCCTGGAACTCGGCGCAGAGGCGCGGCGCCACGTTGGCGGTGACCGAGATGCAGCCCACCCCGCCATGGGCGTTGAAGCCCAGCGCCGTGCCGTCCTCACCCGAGAGCTGGACGAAATCCGCCCCGCAGGTGATGCGCTGCTGCGAGGGGCGGGCGAGGTTGGCGGTGGCGTCCTTGACCCCGACGATGCGCGGCAGCTTCGCCAGCTCGCCCATCGTGGCGGGCAGCATGTCCACCACCGAGCGTGCCGGGATGTTGTAGATGATGATCGGGATGTCCGAGGCGTCGTGCAGCGCGGTGAAATGCGCGATCAGCCCCGCCTGCGTCGGCCGGTTGTAATAGGGCGTCACCACCAGCGCCGCATCGGCACCGACCTTCTGGGCAAAGCGGATCAGGCGGATGCCTTCGGAGGTGGCGTTGGACCCGGCGCCGGCGATCACCGGCACCCGGCCTGCGGCGGTCTTCACCACCGCCTCGATCACCGCCTCGTGCTCCTCGTGGGACAGCGTCGGGCTTTCCCCCGTCGTTCCGACCGGGACGAGCCCGTGCGAGCCCTCGGCGATGTGCCATTCGACCAGCGATTTGAGCGTGTCGAAGTCCACGGCGCCGTTCTTGAACGGCGTGACCAGCGCAGGCATCGAGCCCCGGAACGTCGCACGCATCTTGCCCTCCCCGGACGGCCGGTTGCCGCCCCTGTGACCGAGCGCTTCCTACAGGGGCGGCCAAGGCTTGCCAAGCGCTGCGGCCCCGCGCCCTTGTGAGTTGCGCCCGGGAGTCGCGCCGGATAGGCCAAGGCGCATGTTGCGCCGGATCGCCCTTGCCCTGAGCCTTGCCCTTGCCTCTCCCGCAGCGGCGGACGAGGCGGAAAGCCTGCGGCTGGCGTTGCTCGACGCCGGGGCGAACCACTGGCCGGAAGCGGCGTCGCGGGCGGCAGAGGCCGGTCCCGTGGCCGCCGATCTGGTGGAATGGCTGCGCCTGCGCGCCGGCGAAGGCACGCTGACCGACTACGAAAACTTCCTGTCCCGCAGGCCGGACTGGCCGGGCCTCGCCCTGCTAAAGGCCAAGGGCGAGGTGGCGGTGGCGCGTTCCAGCAATCCCGAGCGGGTGCTGGCCTGGTTCGGCGGCCGCGAGCCGGCCACTGTTGCCGGTTCGCTGGCCCTGATCGGCGCCCTTCGTGCCAAGGGCGACGAGGGCTCCGCCCGGGCCGAGGCGCGGCGGGCCTGGGTGGCGCTGGATTTCGACATCGCCGAGGAGACGGCCTTTCTCGACGCCGCCGGCGCTGCGGTGGACGATCTGCACTGGGCACGGCTCGACCGCCTGCTCTGGGACGGGGCGCCGGTGCAGGCCAAGCGGATGCTGGCGCGTGTCGGCGCCGGGCAGGCTGCCCTGGCCCGGGCACGACTGGCGCTGCAGGCCGGGCAGACCGACGGGGTCAATGCCCTGATCGAGGCGGTGCCGCCGGCGCTGGCCGCCGATGCCGGCCTCGCCCTGGACCGCACGGTGTGGCGGATGCGCCAGGACCGCGAGCCCGAGGCCGCGACGCTGATGCTGGAACGGTCGGACAGTGCCGAAACCCTCGGCCGGCCGGAGGCCTGGGCCGAGCGCCGCGCGCTGCTTGCCCGCTGGCTGATGCGCAACGGCGAGCCGCAGCGCGCCTATCGCATCGCCAGCCGGCACTTCCTCACCGAGGGGCAGGACTTCGCCGACCTCGAATTCCTCGCCGGCTTCATCGCGCTGCGGCACCTCGGCGACCCCGAGACGGCGAAGGCGCATTTCCAGCGCCTGAAGGCGGCGGTGACCACCGGCATCAGCCTGTCGCGGGCGGAATACTGGACCGGCCGGGCCGAGGAAGCCGCCGGCCGCAGCGAGGCGGCGCAGGCGGCCTATCGCGCGGCGGCCGGCTATTCGACCGCCTTCTACGGCCTGCTGGCCGCCGAGCGGCTGGGGTTGAACCTCGATGCCAAGCTCCTCGACGACAGCCGCCCGGCCGACTGGCGCCAGGCCGCCTTCGCCCGCTCCTCTGTGCTGGAAGCGGCGCGGCTGCTGATCCGCGCCGGCGACCGCACCCTGGCCAAGCGCTTCCTGCTCCATCTGGCCGAAAGCCTCTCGCCTTCCGAGATCGACCAGCTGGCCGACATGGCGCTGACCATGGGCGAGCCGCATCTCGCGGTGGTGCTGGCCAAGGCCGCGGCCGAGCGCGGGGCGATCCTGCCGCGCGCCTATTATCCGGTGGTGGAGATGGTGCCCGAGGGGCTGCGCGTCAGCCGGGCCTTCGCGCTGGCCATCTCCCGGCGGGAAAGCGAGTTCGACCCGGCGGCGCAGAGCCCGGCCGGGGCGCTGGGACTGATGCAGCTGATGCCGGCCACGGCCAAGCGCATGGCCGACGAGACCGGCCTCGACTACGCCAAGGGCCGGCTGACCGCCGATCCGGCCTATAATGTCACGCTGGGCTCGGCCTATCTCGCCGGTCTGGTGGAGGAGTTCGGCCCGGCGGTGGCGCTGGTCGCCTCGGGCTACAACGCCGGACCGAACCGCCCGCGCCGCTGGATCAGCGAATTCGGCGACCCGCGTTCGCCTTCGGTGGATGTGGTGGACTGGGTGGAGACCATCCCCTTCACCGAGACCCGCACCTATGTGATGCGGGTGGCCGAGGCGCTGGTGATCTACCGCGCTCGCCTCAAGGGCGTTGCCGGCCCGGTCAACCTGACCGGCGAGCTTACCGGGCGGTAGCCGCCAGTCGCCGCACCCGCTCGCGCCACAGGGTGAAGATGCCGGCCGAGACGACGATCGCGGTGCCGAGCGCCACGTTCCAGCTCAGCGTCTCGTCGAAAAGCACCATGCCGATGCCGCTGACGAAGACCAGTTGCGAATAGGCGAAGGGCTGGATGGCCGAGGCCTCCGCCACTTCATAGGCGCGGATCAAGAGCCAGTGGGCGGTGACGGCGCAGAGGCAGAGCGCCGCCATCCAGCCCCGGTCCGCCGGCGCCATCGGCTCCCAGAACATCAGGCCAAGGGGCGTGATCGCCACCGCACCCACCGCGCCGGCCCAGAGAAAGCTCACCCCCGCCGGGTCCTGGCGCGAGACATGGCGCGTCGCCAGCCCGTAGAGCGCGAACATCAGCGCCGACAGCAGCGGCACCGCCGCCCAGGGCGAAAAGACCGCGAAGCCGGGGCGCAGGATGACGAGGACGCCGGCAAAGCCCACCGCGATCGCGGCCCAGCGGCGCCAGCCGACCTTTTCGCCCAGCACCGGCCCGGAAAGCGCCGCCACCAGCAGCGGATAGCAGGCGAACAGCGCATGGGTGGCGATCAGCCCCAGATGGATGAAGCCGAGGACGATGATCGAAACCTCGGCGATCAGCAGCAGCGCGCGGGCGGTCTGAACCACCGGATGGCGGGTCCGGAAGGCGGCGCGCAGCCCCTCGCGCCGGGCGGCGAGGACGATGGCGAAGACGGCGAAGAACCAGAAGCGGATCATCACCACCATGAAGACGTTGTAGCTTCCGGCCAGATGCCGCGAGAAAGCGTCCTGCACCGAGAAGATGGCGCAGGTGACGAGCATCAGGAGGATGCCCTTGCGCGTGTCCTGAACCTTCATCCGCGCCACCCGACGGTCATGTGGCGCTTGCGGCCGAAACCCGGCCGGCGCTCGACGGCAAAGCCCGCCTCGGCCAATGCGCGGCGCACCGCGCCGGCGGCGGTATAGGTGGCGAAGGTCGCGCCCGGGGCACTGTGGCGCGCGACCTCCGAGAGCAGCGCCGGCTCCCACAGTTCGGGGTTCTTCGCCGGGGCAAAGCCGTCGAGGAACCAGGCATCCGCCCGCTCCTCCCACGCCGGAAGCGTGGTGCGCGCGTCGCCGAGGATCAGCCGGGCCGAAAGGTCGGGGCGTTCCAGCCGCCCCTCGGCCAGCAGCGTGATCAGGTCGCAGGCCAGCCCTTCGATCTCGGGAAAGGCCGAGAGGGCCCGGGCCAGATCGTCCGGCACCATCGGGAAGGCCTCAAAGCCGGTATAGTCCAGCCGCCCGCCGCAGCCGCAGGCGCGGAATGCCACCCAGGCGGCGGCGAGGTTCAGCCCGGTGCCAAAGCCCAGTTCGGCAAGGCGAAAGCCGGGCGTGAACCTTCCGGGCAGGCCATTGCCGGCCAGGAAGACATGCCGCGTCTCCGCCAGCCCGCCGTCGAGGCTGAAATAGGGATCGCCGAATTCCGTGGCGACCGGCACCAGCCCGTCGCGCCAGTCGATCGTCGCGCGGGCGGGTTCGGGCATCTCGGTCTCGGCGGCAGGGGACCGGGCGAGCTATGGCGAAGCCCCGGGCGATTGGCAACCGCAGCGCTCGGCCTTGACCCCATGGCCGGCCGCGCGCCAAGAGCGGGCATGGCAACCCCGGACCTCACCATTCGCGGCGCCGGCGTCTTCGGCCTCGCCACCGCCTGGGCTGCGGCGAAGCGCGGCGCGCGGGTGCGGGTGGCGGACCCGGGTGGCATCGGCGCCGGGGCCTCGGGCGGGCTGGTGGGGGCGCTTTCCCCCCATGCGCCGGACGGCTGGAGCGAGGTCAAGGAATTCCAGCTTGCCGCACTCCTCATGGCGCCGGAATGGTGGGCGGAGGTCGAGGCGGTTTCCGGCCGCTCCGTCGGCTACGCCCGAAACGGGCGCCTGCAGCCCCTGCCCGACGCCGCCGCCGTCGCCGCCGCCCGCGCCCGGGCCGGGGCGGCGGCGCGCCACTGGCCGGCCGGCCTCGCCTGGGAGGTGATCCCCGCAACCGGCACCGACTGGGAGCCGGCCAGCGCCACCGGCCTTCTCCTGCGCGACACGCTCTCGGCCCGGCTGAACCCCCGGGCCGCGCTGGCCGCACTGGCGGCGGCGGTCGTAGCCCGGGGCGGAGAGATCGCGGCCGAGGCGCCGGAGGCGACGCCGACGCTCTGGGCCACCGGCGCGGCGGGGCTGGCGGATCTGTCCGCCGCCCTCGGCCGGCCCCTCGGCGGGGCGCAGAAGGGACAGGCGGCGCTGCTGCGCCTGCCGCTGCCCAAGGATGCGCCGCAGCTCTATGCCGGCGGCGTCCATGTCGTGCCCCATGCCGATGGCACCGTCGCCATCGGCTCCACCTCCGAACGCGACTGGACCGCGCCCGGCCCGGATGCGCTGCTCGACGCGGTGATCGCCGCCGCCCGCGCCGCCTGCCCGGCCCTGGCCGGGGCGCCGGAGATCGAGCGCTGGGCCGGGCTGCGGCCGCGCCCGGCCGGGCGGCTGCCGGTGCTCGGCCCCTGGCCGGGGCGGAAGGGGCATTTCGTCGCCAACGGCGGCTTCAAGATCGGCTTCGGCCTCGCGCCGCTGGTCGGCGAGCGGATGGCCGACCTTGCCCTGACCGGCCGGGCGGATCTGCCCGAGGGCTGGGCGCCCTGAGCCGGAGCGCGTCAGAGCCCCTGCGCCACCTCGTCCAGCTGCTCCGCCGCCGTCCCCCAGCCGCTGTGGAAACCCATCGCCGCATGGGTGTCCCGGCCCTTCTCATCGGCATGCAGCACCCGGGCGTGGTAGAGCGTGCCGCCATCCGGCGCGTCGGCAAAGCTGAGGATCACCGTCATCTGGAAGCCGCCGGCAGGGATCATGTAGGGGCGGTAGCCGGGCCCCAGCGCCGAGGTCCAGACCAGCCGCTCCATCGGCACCACCTCCAGGAAGGCCCCGGGCTCGTTGTCGAAAACCTCGCCCTCCGGCCCGCGGATGACGGACTTGAAGGCGCCGCCGGGCCGCAGATCGACGACGAAGTCGGTGCCGCGCCAGGGCCGGGGGCAGAACCAGTGTTCCATCAGCGCAGGCTCGGTCCAGCAGCGCCAGACGGCGGCGCGGCGGGCCTTGAGGGTGCGGGTGATCTCCAGATCGAGGGGGCCGAGCGGGTCCATGAGCGTCTCCATGCGGTCAAGGGTCAGGGCGAGGCGGTCCATCCGGTCGAGCCGGGCCTCCCAAAGCGCGGCCTGTTCGGCCAGCCAGTCGCGGGCGTCGCCAATGGCGCGGGCGTTCAACCGGCACAGCCGCTGGCGGCCGGATTTCTCCGTGGCGATCAGCCCGGCGCCTTCCAGCACCGACAGGTGCCGCAGCACCGTCGGCAGCCGCAGCCCGGTCGGCGCCGCCAGTTCCCCCGCCGGCGCCGGGCCGGAGGCGAGGCGGGCGACGATCGCCGCCCGGGTCGGATCGGCCAGCGCGTGGAACCGGGCGGCGGACGTCTGATAGTTAGCCATTCAGCTAACTAATGTCCGAATCGCCCGCGCGTCAACCCTTGCGTCCGGCCCGGCACCTCCGCAGGATCGCCACCGCCAAGGGGAGCGAATGATGCGGCACGGCGGGCAGGTTCTGGTCGATCACCTCCGGGCGCGGGGGGTGGAGCGGGTGTTCTCGGTCCCCGGCGAGAGCTTCCTTGCCGTGCTCGACGGGCTGGTGGACAGCGGCATCGCCAATATCGTCTGCCGCCACGAGGGGGGCGCGGCGATGATGGCCGAGGCCACCGGCAAGCTGACCGGCCGGCCCGGCATCGCGCTGGTGACGCGCGGCCCCGGCGTCACCAACGCCGCTGCGGGGGTCCATGTTGCCCGGCAGGATTCGACGCCGATGATCCTCTTCGTCGGCCAGATCGACCGCCGCCACCGCGACCGCGAGGCCTTTCAGGAGATCGACCTGCGCGCCGTCTTCGGCACCGTGGCGAAATGGGCGGCGGAGGTGGAGACACCCGAGCGGCTGCCCGAATACCTCGCCCGCGCCTTCACCGTCGCCATGTCGGGCCGCCCCGGCCCGGTGGTCATCGGCCTGCCGGAAGACGTGATCTCGGCGCCCATCGACGTGACCGACATCCCGCCCGCCCGCATCGCCCCGGCCGAGCCCTCGCCCGCGCAGGTGGCCGAGGTCGCGTCAGTGCTGGCCGGCGCGGCGCGGCCGCTGGTGGTGGCCGGCGGGCCGCATTGGTCACAGGCTGCGGCCGAGGGCCTCGCCCGCTTCGCGGCCGCCTGGGACCTTCCGGTGGCGGTCAGCTTCCGCCGCCAGGACCGGATCGACAACGCCCATCCCAACTATGTGGGCGACCTTGCCGTCGGCATGAACCCGAAACTCGGCGCCCGGCTCCGCGCGGCCGATGTCGTCCTCGCCCTCGGCACAAGGCTCGGCGACATCGCCACCGGCGGCTATGAGCTGGCCGATCCGGCGCGGCAGGAGTTCCGCCTGATCCATGTCCATGCCGACGCAGGCGAGTTGGGCCGGGTCTTCCGCCCCGATCCCGGCATCGCCGTCCCGGCCCCGGCGATGGTGGCCGCGCTCGCCGCCCTGCCGCCCCCGGCGGCCCGCCCCTGGGCCGACGAGACCCGCGCCGCGCGGGCCGAGTTCGAGGCCTGGCAGCGCCCCGTCGCCACCCCGGGCGCGGTCAAGCTGGAGAGCGTCATCCGTCACCTCACCGGCATCCTGCCGCCGGAGGCGATCCTGACCAACGGCGCCGGCAACTACGCCGCATTCCTGCACCGCTACCACCGCTTCCGACTCTACGGCACCCAACTCGCCCCCACCTCCGGCTCGATGGGCTACGGCTTTCCCGCCGCCGTGGCCGCCTGTCTGGAAAGACCCGGCACCCCGGTCGTCTGCCTCGCCGGCGACGGCTGCTTCCAGATGACGCTGAACGAAATGTCCACGGCGGTGCAGCATGGCGCGGCCCCGGTGGTGGTGGTGGCCAACAACGGCCGCTACGGCACGATCCGCATGCATCAGGAGCGCCACTACCCCGGCCGCATCTCCGGCACCGACCTCGCCAACCCCGACTTCGCCGCACTCGCCCGCGCCTATGGAGGCCATGGCGAGACGGTGACGCGGGACGAGGACTTCCCGGCCGCCTTCGCCCGGGGGCGGGCGGCGGGGGTGGTGGCGGTGATCGAGGTCAGGCTTGACCCGGAGATGCTGACCACCTCGCAGACGGTCAGCCAGGTGAGGGGCGGCTGAGGCCCGGCGTTTCAGGCGCCGGCGTTCGGGATCGGGCGCTTCCCTCCCCCTCGTGGGGAGGGAGAGGGTGGGGGGCGCGTCCCGCCGGCGGGAAAGCAGGGAGGTCCCGGGTCAGGCCCGGGACGGGTGTTCACACCCGCATCGGCATCACGACATAGATCGCCGAAGTATCGTTGCCCTCGCGCATCAGCGTCGGGTCGCCGGAGGAGTTGAACAGGAAGACGGCGTTCTCGCGGTCCACCTGATTGGCGATTTCCAAGAGGTACTTGGCATTGAAGCCGATCTCCAGCCGCTCGTCGCCATAGGCGACCGCCAGTTCTTCCTCGGCATTGCCGCTGTCGGGCGCGGTGACGGAAAGGACCAGCCGGTCCTCGTCCAGCGACAGTTTCACCGCGCGGCTGCGTTCCGACGACACCGTCGCCACCCGGTCCACGGCGCGGGCGAATTCCTGCGCGTCCACCTCCAGCCGCTTCGAATTGCCCTTCGTGTTCACCGGGTATTTGTCCTGGAAGGTGCCGTCTATTACCTGGGAGGTCAGCGACACCGCCGGGGTGACGAAACGCACCTTGGTCTCGCTGACCGAGACGGTGATCTCCGCCGCATCGTCATCGAGAAGCTTGCGCATCTCGGCCACCGTCTTGCGCGGCACGATCACGCCCGGCATGCCTTCGGCCCCGGGAGGCAGCGGCGCGTCGATCCGCGCCAGCCGGTGGCCGTCGGTGGCGACGCAACGCAGCACCTTGCCACCCTCGCCCTGCGCCACATGCATATAGACGCCGTTGAGGTAGTAGCGCGTCTCTTCGGTGGAGATGGCGAACTTGGCCTTGTCGAACAGCCGCCGCAGCACCGGCGCGCCGGTCTTGAAGCTCACGGCATATTCGGCCGAGGCCATGACCGGGAAATCCTCCTTCGGCAGCGTCGCCAGCTGAAAGGTCGAGCGCCCGGCCGAGACGGTCAGCCGCCCGGCGGCGGCATCGGAGGTCAGCGTCACCAGCGCGCCCTCGGGCAGCTTGCGCACGATC
Organism: uncultured Rhodobacterales bacterium; assembly: GCA_964602115.1. Lineage (GTDB taxonomy): Bacteria > Pseudomonadota > Alphaproteobacteria > Rhodobacterales > Rhodobacteraceae > JANOGU01. The sequence goes on along the minus strand of CAZRQN010000014.1, from coordinate 10,647 downwards.
TCGTGCAGCATCACCGCCGAGACGGTGGTGGCGCCGGCGCGGTCCACCATGGCCGGGGCGCGGTCCACCACTTCGATGTCAAGATCGGTGGCGCGGAAACTCGCCTGGCCGCCCTCGGCCTCGATCAGGACATTGGCGAGGATCGGAATGGTGTTCCGCCGCTCCACCACCGACTGCGCCTGTCCCACCGCCTTGAGCAGCGCCGCGCGCTCGATGCCGATCTTCATCGCCGAACTCCCCCAAACCAGGCCCCGCAACCGGGGACGCAGAGGCTAGCCAGAATCAGGCCGGACTCAAGGGGGACCGGCCGCGAAGCCCGCAGGAAAACAATCGGCCGGAGCCATCGGCCCCGGCCGCCGGAATTTCCGTAACGACGTTCTTACTTGGCGCCGACCGGCGAGCCCTGATCCTCGCGGTCCGCGCCATAGGCCGCGCGCGGGTCCGGGCGCGGCTCCAAGCGGGGCTCGCGCGGCGGGCGGCCGATCACTTCGCGCAGGTCGTCAAGCTCGATGAAATTGTCGGCCTGGCGGCGCAGTTCGTCGGCGATCATCGGCGGCTGCGAGCGGATGGTCGAGACCACCGAGACCCGAACGCCCTGGCGCTGGAGGCTTTCCACCAGCGGGCGGAAGTCGCCGTCGCCGGAGAACAGGACCGCATGGTCCATGCGCGGCGCGAGTTCCATGGCATCGACGGTCAGCTCGATGTCCATGTTGCCCTTCACCTTCCGCCGCCCCTGGCTGTCGGTGTATTCCTTCGCCGGCTTCGTCACCATCGAGAAGCCGTTGTAGTGCAGCCAGTCCACCAGCGGGCGGATCGGCGAATAATCGTCATTCTCCAGAAGCGCGGTGTAGTAGAAGGCCCGGATCAGCTTTCCCCGGCGCATGAACTCCTGGCGGAGGAGCTTGTAGTCGATATCGAACCCGAGCGCCTTGGCCGCCGCGTAAAGGTTCGATCCGTCAATGAACAGCGCAAGCCGTTCGTCTTTGTAAAACATCGAAGCATTCCCTCAAGGACATCGCGGCCGGCATATTTCCCCAGTCCGGCGCGCGACGGGTTCATCTATTCCCTCGCACAAGTCATTCAAGTATCGGATGCCGGCCGCAGAGTTCAAGCGCGACTATACGAAAGTATGACAGTGACGCGACGGTATCACGATCCAATCCTGATCGCTTTGGGCGCGAACCTGCCGGTGGACGGGCAGGCTCCCGCCGACACGCTGCGCGCCGCGCTCGCCGCGCTGCCCGGGGAAGGGCTGGAGGTTGCCGCGACCAGCCGGCTCTTTGCCACGCCCTGTTTCCCGCCCGGGGCCGGGCCGGACTATGTCAACGCTGCCGCGAGGCTGGAGGCCGCGACCGACCTTGCCCCCCGCGAGATCTTGGCGGCATTGCACCGGGTGGAGGCGCGCTTCCGCCGCACGCGCGACGTCCGCTGGGGCCAGCGGACACTCGATCTCGATCTTCTGGCGATGGGTGAAACCCTTCTGCCCGACGCAGAGACGGCCACCCGATGGCGCGATCTGCCACCGGAGCATCAGGTGGGCGAAACCCCGGACCGTCTGATCCTGCCCCATCCCAGGCTTCAGGACCGCGCCTTCGTCCTCGTCCCCCTCCTCGACGTGGCGCCCGACTGGCGCCATCCGGCGCTTGGGCTGGCCGTGCGCGAGCTGGCGGCACGGCTGCCGGCGGCCGACCGGGAGAGCGTGAGGGTTCTGGACGGGGCATGATGCGCTCCCGCCCCCGGTTGAGCGACGCCAGAAGAGATGGAGTGCCACCCCGGCGGGAACGCGGAAACCCGCCCCGGGCCTGATCCGGCCTCGTGTCCGAGCCGGCCGCCAGGCCGGGGGGGAAAGGTCCCGGGACAAGCCCGTGACGGGATCCCGGCAGGCCGCGCCGCCAGTGCCGCGTCGAAGGCCTCGGGCTGGCTGAGAACAGCGCCGGGGCCAGCCACATGCCGGGCTTGACCAGTCCCGCAGCTGATTCGGCCGAAATCCGCTCCGCAGCGCAGGGCATCCACGTCTCCGGTGATCACCGCAGACAAGCATTCCGCGCCAGACGAACCAAGCGGACTTCCGGCGTGACAAATTCCGTTTCCCAAAGGCGGGCCGGTCGAATTGCTTCGGTCCGGGAATGTCTTGCGAGCCCGGCCGGCCGCCTCAGCGGGGCCGCTTGTCATTTGCGCCCGACCTGCGTAGATAGGCGCTTCCTGCCCTCCCCGATGTGAAAGAGGCTCCCATGGCCCGCGTGACGGTCGAAGATTGCGTTGACAAGGTGCCGAACCGGTTCGAGCTCGTGCTCCTTGCCTCGCACCGCGCCCGCGAGCTTGCGGCCGGCGCGCCGATCACCATCGACCGCGACAACGACAAGAACCCGGTCGTCGCCCTGCGCGAGATCGCCGACGAAACGCAGCAGGCGGAAATCCTGCGCGAGCGGATGATCGAGAGCCACCAGACCCAGATCGAGGTGGACGAGCCGGAAGAGGACCAGATGGCGCTCCTGATGGGTGCCGAGATGGACCGCCCGACGCTCGACGACATGTCGGAGGAGAAACTCCTCCGCGCCCTGATGGAAGCCCAGGGGGCCCGGTAAACCCCGGGGCCCCGCCCACGGGGGGCGCGATGATCGACGTCGAAGACCTCATCGCGCTTGTCCGCAATTACAACCCCAAGACCAATGCGGCGCTGATCCGGCAGGCCTATGCCTATGCCGCAGAAATGCATGAAGGGCAGTTCCGCAAGTCGGGCGAGCCCTATTTCACCCATCCCGTCGCCGTCGCCGCCATCCTGACCGAGCAGCGTCTGGATGACGCCTCGATCATCACCGCGCTGCTGCACGACACGATCGAGGACACCAAGTCCACCTGGAAGGAAATTGCCCGCCGCTTCGGCGAGGAGATCGCCGATCTGGTGGACGGGGTGACGAAACTCACCAATCTCCAGCTTTCCTCGGCGCATACCCAGCAGGCGGAGAACTTCCGCAAGCTGTTCATGGCCATGTCACGCGACCTTCGCGTGATCCTGGTGAAACTGGCCGACCGTCTGCACAACATGCGGACGATCAAGTCGATGAAGGTGGAGAAGCAGGCCCAGAAGGCGCGGGAAACGATGGAGATCTTCGCTCCCCTCGCCGGCCGCATGGGCATGCAGTGGATGCGCGAGGAGCTGGAGGATCTGTCCTTCAAGGTCCTCAATCCCGAGGCGCGCAACTCGATCATCCGCCGTTTCCTGACGCTGCAGCGCGAGACGGGCGATGTGGTCCACAAGATCACCGCCGACATCCGCCACGAACTGGAAAAGGCGAAGATCGAGGCCGATGTCTTCGGCCGCGCCAAGAAGCCCTATTCGATCTGGCGCAAGATGCAGGAGAAGGACCTCGCCTTCTCGCGCCTCTCGGACATCTACGGCTTCCGCATCATCTGCGGGGTGGAGGCCGATTGCTATCGCATCCTCGGGGTGATCCATCAGCGCTGGCGGGCGGTGCCGGGCCGCTTCAAGGACTATATCTCCCAGCCCAAGCAGAACGGCTACCGTTCGATCCACACCACCGTCTCGGGCCGCGACGGCAAGCGGGTGGAGGTGCAGATCCGCACCCGCCAGATGCACGAGGTGGCCGAGGCCGGGGTAGCGGCGCACTGGTCCTACCGCGAAGGCGTGCGGGTGCAGAACCCGCTGGCCGTCGATCCGGCGAAATGGGTCGCGGCGCTGACCGACCGGCTGGGCGAGGAAGACGACGACGACTTCATGGAGAACGTGAAGCTCGAAATGTACACCGATCAGGTGTTCTGCTTCACGCCCAAGGGCGACGTGATCCAGCTTCCCCGAGGCGCAACGCCGCTCGATTATGCCTATGCGATCCATACGCGGATCGGAAACTCCTGCGTCTCGGCCAAGGTCGATGGCATCCGCGTGCCCCTGTGGACCCGGCTGAAGAACGGCCAGTCGGTGGAGATCATCACCGCCGAGGGCCAGCGCCCGCAATCGAGCTGGATCGACATCGTGACGACGGGCCGCGCCAAGGCGGCGATCCGCCGCTCGCTGCGCGAGGAAGACCGCGAGCGTTTCGTCAGGCTGGGCCAGGAACTGGCCCGCGCCGCCTTCGACCATGTCGGGCGCAAGGTCAGCGACAAGGCGCTGCGCACGGCAGCGCGGATGATGGGGCTTTCCGACGAGACCGACCTTCTGGCACGGATGGGCTCGGCCGAGATCCCGGCGCGGCGGGTGGTGGAGACGCTCTATCCCGAACTCACGCGCAACCAGACCGACCTTGTCGATGCCGACCAGCCGGTCCTCGGCCTTCTGGCCGATACCGGCTTCCGTCGCGCGCCCTGCTGCCAGCCGGTGCCCGGCGAACGCATCGTCGGCATCACCTATCGCGGCAAGGGCGTGGTCGCCCATGCCATCGACTGCCCGGCGCTGGCCGAGTTCGAGGACCAGTCCGAACGCTGGATCGACCTGCACTGGAAGCCCGGACGGCACCCCGCCGCCTACTCGGTCACGCTTTCGTTGACGATTTCCAACGACGCCGGCGTTCTTGGTCGGGTCTGCACCTTGATCGGAGAGCAGAAGGCCAATATCTCCGACCTCGAGTTCACCGACCGGAAGCCGGATTTCTACCGCCTGCGGGCCGATGTTGAGCTGCGTGACGTGGAGCACCTGCACATGGTGATGACCGCGCTGGAGGCGGACACCGACGTGGCAGAAATATCCCGCCTTCGCGATCCCGGCCGCAAGCCCTGATCCGATGGTATTCAAGCGTCGCAATCCGAAGAGCTGGGGCCTCTGGGCCCGCGAGATGGTCTATCCGACCGGCGGCTTCCGCCGCGCCATCCGCTATGTCACCTACCGGATGCGCCGCCTGCCCGACCAGCCGCACCGCATCGCGCGCGGCGTCTTTGCCGGCTGTGTGATCGGCTTCCTGCCGCTGCCGGGACTGCAATTCGTCGCCGCCTGGCTGTTCGCCCGGCTGATCCGGGGCAATGTCCTCGCCGCACTGCTCGGCACGTTCAACTCAAATCCGGTGACCACGCCCTTCTTCGCCGTCGGTGCCGTGGCCCTTGGGCACTGGATGCTGGGCATCGACACCCCGCTTTCCGGAACCGCGATCCTCGCCGCGATCGAACACGCGGGCTATGACCTCTGGCACAACGTCACCGCTCTGTTCACGACAGAAAAGGCCGACTGGACCGGATTGGCCAGTTTCTGGAACACGGTCTATCTGCCCTATTTCATCGGCGCGCTTGGTCCGGGCATCCTGATCAGCCTGATCTTCTACTACATCACCATTCCGATCGTCGAAGCCTACCAGAAGGCCCGCGCCGCCAAGGCCAAGGAACGCAAGGAAAAACGTGGCCGCCTGCGCTCCGCCCTGCAAGGCGCTGCGGCCCGGCTGAAGGGCAAGGGCGATGATCACGAGCCGCCGCGCCGGGGCTGACCACGGCGGCGGGGCGCGATTGCATCCGCCTCGCGGCGCATTATCCTGCGGGCGAACCTTTGCCTGACGGGTCGCTGCCATGATGCCCCTGCCCCGCGTCCGCCTCGGCGTGAACATCGATCATGTGGCCACGCTGCGGAATGCCCGGGGCGGCAGCCGGCCCGACCCGCTGCGCGCGGCGCTGCTGGCCGAGGCCGCCGGGGCGGACGGGATCACCGCCCATCTGCGCGAGGACCGCCGCCACATCCGCGACGCCGATATCGAGGCGCTGATGGCCGGCATGTCGCTGCCGCTGAACTTCGAGATGGCGGCCACCGCCGAGATGCAGGCCATCGCCCTGCGCCACCGGCCGCATGCCGTCTGCCTCGTCCCCGAGAAGCGCGAGGAGCGCACGACCGAGGGCGGGCTCGACGTCGCCGCCGACCAGGACCGCCTCACCCGCTTCATCGCCCCCCTGCGGGAGGCGGGCAGCCGGGTGTCGCTGTTCATCGGCCACCAGCCGGCGCAGATCGCCGCCGCCGCCCGGGTCGGCGCCTCGGTGGTGGAGTTCCACACCGGCCGTTACTGCGAGCTGTGGCTTGAGGGCCAGGAGATCGAGGCGGCCGCCGAACTGGCGGCGCTCCGCCATGGGGCGACCGAGGCCCATGGACTGGGGCTCGAGGTGCATATGGGTCACGGACTGGACTACGAGACCGCCGCCCATGTCGTCGCCTTCCCGGAGGTGCGCGAGCTGAACATCGGCCATTTCCTGATGGGAGAGGCGCTGTTCCGCGGGCTGGAGGGCGCCATCGACGAGATGCGCCGCCGCATCGACGCCGCGCGCGGGCCCGTTGCCTGATGCGACCAGCGGCGAACGCCCTGTCGGGACGGAGAACCGACGCGCGCGGGACGGCGGCGGGACGGATGCCCGACGCATGATTCTGGGCATCGGCACCGATCTCGCCAACATCGACCGCATCGCCGGCACGCTGGAGCGCTTCGGCGACCGTTTCCGCAACCGCGTCTTCACGCCGCTGGAGCAGCGCACCGCCGAGCGGCGCCAGCAGGTGGCGGCGACCTATGCCAAGCGCTGGGCGGCCAAGGAGGCCTGTTCCAAGGCGCTGGGCACAGGGCTGCGCATGGGCATCGCCTGGAAGGACATGGCGGTGGCCAACCTGCGCTCCGGCCAGCCGGTGATGCATCTGACCGGCTGGGCGGCCGAGCGGCTGGCGGCGATGACGCCCCCCGGGCACGAGGCCGTCGTCCATGTCACGCTGACCGACGATCATCCCTGGGCCCAGGCCATCGTGGTGATCGAGGCGCTGCCGGCGGGGACCGCCTCACCGTTCCTTGCCTTGACTCCCCGGATGCCCCCGCGCATGTAGCGCGCCGGACCGGAAGGGGCACGAGATCATGGCGGCGAGCGCGGGCGCAAAGGGCGGGATCGTCGAGACGATCAAGACGCTGGTCTATGCCCTTCTGATCGCGGGGATTTTCCGCAGCCTGTTCTTCCAGCCCTTCTGGATTCCCTCGGGCTCGATGAAGGACACGCTGCTGATCGGCGACTTCCTCTTCGTCAACAAGATGGCCTATGGCTACAGCCGCTATTCCTGCCCCTTCGGCCTCTGCCCCTTCTCCGGCCGCATCTGGGCTGCCGAGCCGGAACGCGGCGATGTCGTCGTCTTCCGCCACCCGGTGAACGGATCGGACTTCATCAAGCGCCTGATCGGCCTGCCCGGCGACACGGTGCAGGTGAAGGGCGGATTGCTCTTCATCAACGGCCGGGAAGTGCCGCAGACGCCGGACGGGATCTTCAGCGAGATCTACCAGAAGCAGGGCCCGATGGGCGAGTTTCCGCGCTGCGAGAACTCCCCGGTGGGCGAAGGCGGGGACTGCACCTCCAGCCGCGCCCGCGAGACCCTGCCGGGCGGACGGACGCATGAAGTGCTCAACATCATGGACGGCGGGCCGGGCGACAACACCGATGTCTTCACCGTGCCGGAAGGCCATTACTTCTTCATGGGCGACAACCGCGACAATTCGATGGACAGCCGCTTCAGCCAGCCGAACGGCGGGGTGGGCTTCGTCCCGGCCGAATACCTGATCGGCCGCGCCGACCGGATCATGTTCTCCTCCGCCGGCCGCTCGATGCTCTACATCTGGACCTGGCGGTCCGACCGCTTCTTCAAGGCGGTGGAGTGAAGCTCTCCCGCGACCTCCAGGACTTTTCCGACCGTCTCGGACATGCGTTCCGCGACCCCGGCCTGCTCGTCCAGGCCCTGACCCATGGCTCGGTCGCCTCGCCCACAAGGCCCGACAACCAGCGGCTGGAGTTTCTCGGCGACCGGGTTCTGGGCCTCGCCATCGCCGGCGCCCTGCTGGAGGCCTTTCCGCAGGCCAGCGAAGGCCAGCTCGCCCCGCGCTTCAACGCGCTTGTCCGCAAGGAGACCTGCGCCGACGTGGCGCGCGGGCTGCGGCTGGGCGAGGTGCTGAAGCTCGGCCGGTCGGAAATGCTCACCGGCGGGCGCAAGAAGGAGGCGCTGCTCGGCGATGCGCTGGAAGCGGTGATCGCCGCCGTCTTCTTCGACGCCGGTTTCGCCGTGGCCCGCGCCCTGGTGCTGCGCCTCTGGGGCCCGCGCATCGGCGCGGTGGCCGAGGATGCGCGCGACGCCAAGACCAGCCTGCAGGAATGGGCCCAGGCGCGCGGCCTGCCGCCGCCGGATTATGTCGAGACCGCCCGCGAAGGCCCCGACCACGCCCCGCTCTTCACCGTCGAAGTGCGCCTCGCCTCCGGCGAGACCGCAGCGGCGCAGGCCAGGTCGAAGCGCCTGGCCGAGCAGGCGGCGGCGAAACTGCTTCTGGACCGGCTCGAAAGCCGGCCCGATGAGCCCCCCGCCGGCGGATAGCGCCCCTTCTGCCCTGCCTCGACGCGATGCGCGGCCTTCCCTCGACGGTGCCCTCGCGGTTGCTGGCCGGCCGCATGAGTTGACTCGCCGCGATGAAGCGGTCATCGCACAGCGCGACGGGTCAAGATGGGTATCTTCGTGAGCGAGACCTCTTCGCAAGCAACACGCGCGGGCTTCGTGGCCCTGATCGGCGAGCCCAATGCGGGCAAGTCCACGCTCCTGAACCGCATGGTGGGGGCCAAGGTCTCGATCGTCACCCACAAGGTGCAGACCACCCGCGCCCGCATCCGCGGCATCGCCATGGCCGGGCAGAGCCAGATCGTCTTCGTCGATACGCCGGGCCTGTTCCGCCCCCGCCGCCGGCTCGACCGCGCCATGGTTGCCGCCGCCTGGGGTGGCGCGGCGGATGCGGATGTGGTGGTCCTTTTGGTCGAGGCGCACCGGGGTCTGACCGAGGGGGTCAAGGCGATCATCGAGCGGATCAAGTCCGACCTGCCGCAGGGGCGGCCGGTGGCGCTGGCGATCAACAAGATCGACCGGGTGAAGGCCGAGGCGCTGCTCGGCCTGTCGGCCGAGCTGAACGGCGCCCACAGTTTCGCCGCCACCTTCATGATCTCGGCCGAGCGCGGTTATGGGGTGGATGCCCTGCGCGACTGGCTGGCCGCAGAAGTGCCGGCCGGCCCCTGGCTCTATCCCGAGGACCAGATCGCCGATCTGCCGTTGCGCATGATCGCCGCCGAGACCACGCGCGAGAAGCTGACGCTGCGCTTGCACGAGGAGCTGCCCTACCAGCTTACCGTCGAGACCGAGGCCTGGACCGAACGCGAGGATGGCTCGGTGCGCATCGACCAGGTGATCTATGTCGCCCGCGACGGCCACAAGGGCATCGTGCTCGGCCACAAGGGCGAGACGGTGAAGATCATCGGCCAGCAGTCCCGCGCCGATATCGCCGATTTCCTCGGCCGGCCGGTGCATCTCTTCCTGACGGTGAAGCTGCGCGAGAACTGGCAGGAAGAGGCCGAGCGCTACAGCGAGATGGGCCTCGAATTCCGCGATGGCGACTGACGCGGGCGGCAAATTTCTTGCAGCAAGAAATTTGCAAATTCCTTGTTTCAAGGAATTTGCCGCGTGACGCCGCGACTGGCGTCCCATGTCTGGGTGGGCGCCTATCTCGCCCGCCTGCGGCTGGAGGCGATCCCGGCCGTCCTGCGCGCGAAGGGCGATGCCGAGGCGGGGGCGGTCGTCGTCTGCGTCGCCACGATGGACGGGAAGGCGCGGGCCTTCCAGCGGCGGTTCGACCTTGTGACCGACACGCGGGTCTGGGAAGTCCTGGCCGAGGGCAGCGAGGCCGAGGTGGATGCGGTGCTGGCGCGGGCGCGGGCGCGGGACCCGGACCTGTGGATCGTCGAGATCGAGGACCCGAAGGGCCGCACCCTGCTCGACGATCCCTCGCTGGCCTGACTTGCGGGCCCCGCTCCCCGGCCCGATAGTCGCGCCATGGACTGGCAGGACGAAGGCTTCCTTCTCGCCGCGCGCCCGCATGGCGAGACCTCGGCGATCGTCGAGGTCTTCACCGCCGGTCATGGCCGGCATGCCGGGGTGGTGCGGGGCGGGGTGTCGCGGCGGATGGCGCCGGTGCTGCAGCCGGGCAGCCAGCTTTCGCTGCACTGGCGCGCCCGGCTTTCCGACCATATCGGCAGCTTCACCGTCGAGCCCCTGCGCTCGAGGGCCGGGCTGATGGCCGATCCCGGCCGTCTCGCGGCGCTCTCGTCGCTCTGCGCCCTTCTCCATGTCGCCCTGCCCGAGCGTGAGCCGCATCCCGCGCTCTGGACCGACAGCGTGGCGCTGCTGGACCGGCTGGAGGGGCCGGACTGGGCGGAGCTTTACCTGCGCTGGGAGCTGCGGCTGCTGGCGGATCTCGGCTTCGGGCTGGACCTCGCCTCCTGCGCCGTCACCGGGGCGAGGGAGGACCTCGCCTTCGTCAGCCCCCGCAGCGGGCGGGCGGTCAGCCGGGCGGGCGCGGGGGACTGGGCGGACCGGCTGCTGCCCCTGCCGGCCTTCCTCCTCGGGGGCGAGCCCGGCCCGGACGACCTTGCCCTCGGCCTGGCGCTGACCGGACATTTCCTGACCCGGGAACTGACCCCCCATCTGAAGAGCGGCGCCCTGCCCGAGGCGCGGGCCAGACTGGTGGCCCGGCTGTCCCGGGGGTGAGCGTCACACGGTGGCACATTTATTAAGTGCAGCGATTCCAGTGACTTGCGGTGAGTCGTTAAGGGCTTGATCATGCTACACGACTCCCTGCTTTTTGAGGGTATTTGGGAGGTTGAGCCATTCTG
>CAZRQN010000013.1:0-35720 GCA_964602115.1 uncultured Rhodobacterales bacterium | reverse complement strand
CCACCTTTCCCGGGAAAGTCCGGCACGCGCCCGGGCGCATCGAGCCGCTCCGCAAGCCGAGACGCGCGCAGCGAACTGCCGCATGCCGGCACGCGCAGGCCCTGGAGCGAGCCGGCGAGAACAGAGCGGCGCGGGTGTCTGGGAAACAGGGGGTGCGCCGCCTGCAATCAGTCCTTGAAACAAGGCGTTGACGAATCAACCTCCGAGAGCGAGCGTCGGGGGAGGCCGCCGGTGGTTCATTGCACCGGAACGGGCGGAATTCGGGGGGGGATTTGGGGCAGGGCTTTGACATCGGGGCGCGGCGGGCGGGGGAGAGGGCCCGCTGGCCGGTCCGGCGCGGAACGCGGACCGGATGGCCCGCCGGCCCGGTCGCCTTTGCGATGAGGTCGGAGACCTCCCCCAACGGCGCGGCGATCACCGACAGCCATGACGACATTGGCGACGAGCGGCAACGGAGCGAAGTCCGGGACGGGGTTCAGCAAGGCGACGAACGTTTGCCCCGACCGCAGGTTTCCGGTCCGGGCGGTGGCGCGGGCCGGACGCTGGACGGGGCGGCAGGTGTACGGCGGTCGTCGGCGCTTTGGCGGCGGAGGGTCGTGATGGGTGATGCGGGAGAACGGGGGCCCCGTCCAGGACGCGGAGGGGAGAGATGGGGTGGGTTGGCACCCACCCTACGGCTTGCTGTAGGATTCACAGGGGATCGGATGGCGAGAATTCTTTTCTCTCTATTCTTCGTCTTTCTAGCCGCCCCGTCGAATTCAGACATATTTCACCTAGATGCGGAAACCGCTAGTCAAGTGGAAGTGGTGGAGTTCTTGCATGCATGCAGGCTAGCAGAAGTGCGAGAAGAGGACGTTGCCGCTATCCGATTCGAGTATCACACTGTGTTTCTTAGGAATGATTCCTGCGTTCAAGACCGAGGCAATCGTGTTTGCGATGCTTTCGCCGTCAATAATCGCAACGGCGAATGCGGCAGATTGCCGAAGCTGGGACATAGAGCCACAGCAACAGGACTCACTCCGGATGATATTGTTTGGCTGTATAGCCTTGGCAATCAGAGAAGCAAGCCACCGGGTCGACTGCTGACGCTTGCAAGATACAGCGAGCCGCTCATCATGGATGCCGAAGGCGGATATGCCCTCGTTATTGAAACTAGGCGCCATATTGAAGTTTTCGTGGGGAGATAGATGTCAATTCTCGACTTGATCAAGTTGGACGCAAACGTGCCGCCCACACTGAGCGCCGCGATAAAAACTACATTGTCCGACGCTGCATTTCGAGCGGTCTTCGATGCGCGCATCGGAACGGCGGCGTCATTGCTGGAACCCGGGATTACACGAATTGTTGTTAAGGCCGTTACTGTAGCCAAGGGCGCGAATGGAGAGATTTACACGTGGGCAGGGGTAAAAGTAGGAAATGCTCTTGTCATCTCTGCAAATATAGCACCTGATCAGATCGATGCAACTTTGCACGGCATTGGATCTAGTATTGCCCACGAGGTTGGACACAAAACAGATAGGATAAATGAATTTGGCCTTGAGGCGAGCAAGGCTTTTTTTGCCAGCGCAACGAAGCAAGTTAGCGCTCTTCAGGGCCAATACTCGCGGAATCAAATTGGCATCGCCGTCAAATATGCCTTTGAGGAGCTCGCGCTTAAGCTTGAAGACAATGCAATGTTGCCGCCCGGGTTTAACTTTGAGATACTTGGCTCGCTAGCCAAATTTAGTACATGGGAGGAAATGGAAAGAGCGATAGCAGATGGAAGATTTACTGCGCAAAATACAGCGGACCTTCAGGCGGCTGTGGCAACTTTTATTCAGTACAGCCTGGGTGTTCAGGTGAATGGGACTTGGAATGAAAAACTCACTATGGCAGAGTTGGCCGGAGGTAATATCGGCGGCGCTCTAAGAGCTTTGGGCTCGGTCGTTGGGGGTGTTCTGGGTGCAGTGGTCTCTGTTGCCCACGGGATAGCCGACGCCGCACATTTTGTAACCCGCGCATTGTACCCAGTCTTCGAGGCCATCTTCGGGCCTGGCGGCCACAGCCCTGATCCTTCTGATCGAACCAGTTGGGTTGACACTGACGGGCACCCGCATTGGGGATCGACGAGCGAGTTGATGAGGGCGAAGGATGCGGGAACGGTGGCGTCGAGCTCGAGCGCCCACGATCAGGCCCAACCCAAGTCTGGGACGGCGAGCCAATCCCTGAGCCAGTCCACCCCCATCCTCCTCGACCTCGACGGCACTGGCATCCAGATCACCGAACTCAGCCGCTCGACGGTCTTCGTCGATGCCGGGGGCAAGGGCCTGCAGCACCGCACGGCCTGGGCTGGCGCGGGAGACGGGGTGCTGTTCTTCGACCCCGACGGGCGCAATGCCATCACCGAGAAGCGGCAGTATGTGTTCACCGAATGGGACCCGACGGCGAAGGACGACCTCGCCGCGATCCGGTCGGTGTTCGACCAGAACGGCGACGGCAAGCTGACCTCGGCCGATGCCGATTTCGCCAAGTTCAAGGTGATGGTCACCAATGCCGACGGCTCCACCACGGTGAAGACGCTGGCCGAGCTCGGCATCACCGAGATCGCCCTCACCGCCGACACGACGCGGACCGGATGGCCCGACGGGTCAGTCGCCGTTGCGATGAGGTCGGTGAACTCCGCCAGCGGCGCGGCGATCACCGACAGCCATGACGACATTGGCGACGGGGTGACGCGCGGCAACGGCGCGAAGACCGGGACGGGGTTCAGCAAGGCGACGAGCGCTGACCGCGACTGCAGGTTTCCGGTGCGGTCGGCGGGTCGGGCTGGGCGCAGGATCGGGCGGCAGGTGTTCGGCGGTCGTCGGGCTTTGGCGGCGGTGGGTGGCGATGGGCGATGTAGGAGAGCGGGGGCGCAGTCCGGGGAGCGGCGGGGAGAGTCAGGGTGGGTTGGCACCCACCCTACGGCTTGCTATCGCCACACCCGAATTGTATTTCGGCCACAGTGAGGTATTTTGAGAAGTTCAATGGGCAGACTTGGGAAAGTCGCTTGCCTCGGATGCAACATAGCATTTGCAATTCTTCTTCTATGGACTGCGATTCGTCCTTTGCGTGAGGGCGAGTTCTTGTCATTGGGTTACTTGGAATTTGCTACAAAGCTTGAAAGAGATGGACTGCCGCCGCTGTTTGATCCCCGGCGGTGCGCGATAGAGCCCACGAGTGATTCTGGTGACTTCAGAATATTCCTTTGCCAAACTGTGATCGCCGGAAGGGTATATAGCATTGGTGTCACTTTTGATCGGTATGGCAACAAACAAACAATCGACAAGGGGTTCATAGAATGAACGATGGTTTGAAAGACGACTGGCGTAATGGATGGACTTAAGCTACAGCAATTTCCGGAATTTCACCTGATCGAGCCCTGGACCAATGGCGGGCTGGCGGCGGCGCGACGATTTATGTTGATATGTCAGATCACCTGAATGTTGGCGGCGGGAGTGTCTTTGGGCTCGATGATTTCCTTCCTTCAATGGTGGCGAAACTTTCCCCCTTGGGGTCGGGAGAAAGCATTCATCTGGAATAAAGATCGGATGTCGCGAAGATAACTGGGGACGAGAGAATCGTCGCAAAGGAGAATTATTGCGCGTCGGAAGGTCAAATGCTTAGCAGCAGTGATATCTATGCACATCCAAATTCATTTGTTTGGGGCAAGACTGACCTGCCGGGCAGTCTGCCTGCTGCCGGGCGGATGATCGCGGGCCGGGGCCAGGTTGCCGACTAGTTTCGGGATGCATTGAGAGACAAGGGGATACGCCCCTGCATCCCCGGTCGGAAGTCGCGTCGCAAAGCTGTCCGCTACGACAAGCGCCGCGACCGCCGCCGCGACCGCATCGAGATCATGTTCGGGCGGCCGAAGGACTTGCCCAGGGTCGCAGTCTGCTATGACAGATGCGGCAAGGCCTTCCGGTCCGCTGCCGCACTGGCCGCAACCGTCATGTTCTGGCTTGGCAGGTCAGTGAGTCAGGACCCAAAGGCCGGTAAAGATTTGATCTTTCACGGATGTCGAAAGCCGGTCAAGTTTGCGCGCGACAAATCCCTTGCCGAGGTTGCCCCCATTAGGCGCATGTCGCGTGTTAGTTCGGCCTTCATCTGGCCAAGCGCCCGTTCGATACCCGCTTGTCCTGCCGCAGCCAGCGGGAACAGGTAGTAGCGCCCCAGCCCCACCGCCTTGGCGCCGAGCGACAGCGCCTTCAACACATGGGTGCCGCGCTGCACGCCGCCGTCGATCATCACGTCCAGCCGGTCGCCCACGGCCTGCACCACTGTATCCAGCTGCTCGAAACTGGTGCACGAGCCGTCGAGCTGCCGCCCGCCATGGTTGGACAGGACAATGCCTGTGCAGCCGATGTCGGCGGCATGGCGGGCGTCATCGACGCTCATGATGCCCTTCAGGCAGAATTGCCCGCCCCAGTCGGCGACCATCTGCGCCACATCATCCCACGTCATCGTCGGGTCGAGCATCTCGGTGAAATAGCGGCCGATGGTCAGGCTGTCGCCCTTCATGTCGATATGGGCGTCCAGTTGCGGCAGGCTGAACCTCTCATGCGTGACGTAGTTGAAGCCCCACATCGGCTTGACTGCAAACTGCGCCATGCCACCAAGGGTCAGCCGGAAGGGGATGGAAAAGCCGGTGCGCAGGTCGCGTTCCCGGTTGCCCCCGGTGATGCTGTCAACGGTCAGCATCATCACCTTGATGCCCGCCTCCTTGGCCGCCTGCATCATGGCGCGGTTCAGGCCCCGGTCCTTGTGAAAGTAGAACTGATAGCATTGCGGCGTGCGATGCCTGGCCGCCAGCTCCGCCATCGGCACCGTGCCCAGTGACGAAACCCCGAACATCGTCCCGAATTTTTCCGCCGCCGCCGCCGTAGCCCGCTCGCCCTGGTGGTGGAACAGGCGTTGCAGGGCCGTGGGCGAGAGATAGACCGGCAGGTCCAGTTCCTGCCCCATCACCGTGACCGAAAGGTCCACATCACCCACCCCGCGCAGCACGTTCGGCACCAGATCGACCGCCTCGAAGGCCGCCGAGTTGCGGCGCAGCGTCACCTCGTCATCCGCCCCGCCGTCGATGTAGTTGAAGATTGGCGACGGCAGGCGGCGTTGGGCCAGGCGGCGAAAGTCGTGGAAGTTGTGGCAGTCGGTCAGGCGCATGTCGGTCTTTCACACAAGGGCCCGCCAACGCGCGCCGTAGGCGGCCAGCGCAGTGGCCGCAATGGGCCGTTCGATGGCATGGGTGGCCGGCGGTCTGGCCGAGCCAATGCACAGAAGGGCGGCTCCGATCGAGGTGCCGGTGGCCGAAGCCGCAACCTCGACCCCGCCGGGCGACAGGGTGGCCAGCATGTCAAGATAATCCTGGTTGCGGGCAAAGGGGCCTTCGACGATGACCGGCCCCTCCGCCCCGGCCAGATCAAGACAGGTCCGCGTCATCAGCGCCAGGTACCACGACAGCGCCAGAAGCCGCGCGCCGGTGCTGGCAGGTTCAGACGTCCAGCGCATCACCTTGCCGTGGAAAGGCCCCGATCCAGGTTCGACCGCCGGCAGAATGGCGACACCGCGCGCCAGCACATCGGCTCGGTCCCCGGCCGAAACGACAGCGGTTTCGCCGGCCCGGATCAGCTCATACTCACGCCCGCCCATGAACCGGGCCGAGGGCACGGCCTGCCCCAGGGCGTTGACGTTGACCAGCACATCTCGCGCAGGGTCAAGATCGGCCTTCCGTCCGCCGATGGCCATGCTGACCACCCAGGTCCCGGTCGAAACCACGGCAAAGGCCCCCTTGCGGGCCAGAAGATGCGGGTAGAGGGAGGCATTGCTGTCATGGATGCCAACACTGACCGGAGTGCCCGCCGGTATGCCGGTCGCGGCCGCGATGGCGGGCAGGATAGTTCCCAGGATTTCGGTCGGGCGACGGGCCGGGGCGAACCGTCCCTCCAACCCCAGACGATCCACGAGCAGGGAATAGCACCCTTCCCAAGGGTTCCACAGGTCGGTGTGACAGCCAAGGGACGTCAGGTCGCAGGCCATTTGCCCGGTCAGCCGCCAACCCCAGTATTGCGGATAGGTCAGGACATGGGCGATCCGGTCGCGAAGCCTCGGCTGGGTTTCCATAAGCCAGTAAAGCTGCGCGCCGAGGTTCAGGCCTGCTGGCAGACGGGCCGAACCGGTCTCGTGAAACTCGGGCCGGATGGCATCGTAGGCAGCGGCCAGATCGTCAGGACCGGGATATTCATAGTCCAGCATGGGGGTGGCAAGCTCTCCGGTTGCATCCAGAAGCACCGCCGCCGCGCCATGGGTGGTGACCGAAATGGCATCCACACCGGACTGCGCATGAAAGGCCGCCAGATGTTTCAGGAAAAAGTCCCAGTGCCCGGCCAGATCAAAGCTGGGCCAGGGGGGGCCGGGCAGCACCGCGTTCGGACGTGTGACCACGGCCAGCTCGCGCAGGCTGCCCTCTTCCACGAGGGCAAGTTTGGCGTTGGTCTTGCCGACATCGATGACGGCCACATGTTTCATGGCATGTGGAAAAGCGTGGCAAGCGGCACGGCCACCGGTTCGTTGTCCGGTCCCGTTT
The DNA here is from genome assembly GCA_964602115.1 of uncultured Rhodobacterales bacterium. Taxonomy (GTDB): domain Bacteria; phylum Pseudomonadota; class Alphaproteobacteria; order Rhodobacterales; family Rhodobacteraceae; genus JANOGU01. The sequence continues at coordinate 29,113 of CAZRQN010000013.1, read as the reverse complement.
CCATGATGTCCGCCATATGCGCCCACCAGCGCTGCATGACCGGATGGCGGGGCAACTCCGCCATCCGGTGATCGTCCTGACGCCAGAGGACACCGACAAGCATGTTGGTCTCCCGATCCAGATGTATCGAATAGTCCGAGATCCCTGTCTCCTTCAGCAAAGCCGAGAGCTCGGGCCAGATTTCGTCGTGCCGCCGCCGGTACTCCCCCTCCATTCCGGGGTTCAACCGCATCCTGAAGGCGTATTTCTCCATCACGCTCTCCGCAGCAGACGCGGCAGCGCGATGACGCCGATCAGCAGGATGCCCAGGAAGATGCTCATCACGATCCCCGGCACGTTCAGCAGACCAAAGCCAAAGGTGACCATGCCCATGATGATCGCGGCCAGCACGACGCCCGGGATGGTTCCTGCACCGCCCAGGATGTTGACCCCGCCAAGCACCACCATGGTGACCACCTCCAGCTCCATGCCGGTGGCGATGGACGGCCGCGTCGAGCCCAGGCGCGAGGTCAGGCACACGGCGGCGATGCCGGACATGAGCCCGGTCAGCAGGAAAAGGATGAAACGGACCCGCGGCACGCGGATGCCGGAGAACTGGGCCGCCGTGGGGTTGTTGCCGATGGCATAGACCACCCGGCCAAAGCTGGTGCGGTGCAGGAGGGCCCAGAAGACGACCGCCAGCACGGCAAACAGCACCAGTTCGAAGCTGAACACCCACCAGACATAGCCCTGCCCGAAGTAGGCAAAGCTGTCGGGGTAGCCGGTAAAGGCCTCGTCCCCCAGCACGATATAGGCGATGCCGCGAAACAGGCTCATCGTGCCGATGGTGACGACTATCGAGGCCAGCCCCATCCGGGCTACCAGAAAGCCGTTGACCGCACCGCACAGGACCCCGGTGCCGATCCCGATCAGCACAAGGACGGGCGTGCCTGCGCCAGCCTGCATCGCCACTCCCATCGCGGTCGAGGCCAGCGCGATGATCGAGGCGACCGACAGGTCGATCTCGCCGGCGATGATCAGCATGGCCATGGCAAAGGCGATCATCGCCTTTTCCGTGAAGTTGAAGGTCGCGTCGCTGAGGTTCCAGGCATTCAGGAAGTACGGCGAGGCGAAGGAGTTGATGACGAACACCGCCACCGCGACGACGACGAGGATCGCCTCCCAGCTGCGCAGGCCGCGCGCCATCCCTGATTGCAGGCGGTCAGGAATGACCCGGCCGATTTGAACTGTGCTGGTCATGCCCTTGCCTCCGCCGATTTCAGGATGATACGCCCCTTTGCGCGGTTCTGGGTCGCATTGAAGGCAATCGCCAGGATGATGGCGCTGCCAGAGATGGCCATCTGCCAGAAGGGCGAGATGCCCACGACGGGCAGGGCGTTCTTGATCACGCCAAGGAAAAGCGCCCCGAGAATGGCACCGCCGACCGTGCCGGCGCCGCCCGCAATCGCCACCCCGCCGATGACGCAGGCAGCCACGACATCAAGCTCGAACCCGCCGGCGATATCGACATAGGCCACTGCATAGCGGGCGACCCACAGATAGCCGACAAGTCCCGCAAGCCCGCCCGAGATGACAAAGGCCCAGAATTGCGTCTTGCCCACGTTGATGCCGGTATAGACGGCCGCATGGGGGTTGCCGCCGACCGCGTAGAAGCAGCGGCCCAAAGGTGTCCGCGTCAGGACGACGGCAAAGAGACCGATCGCGACGATCGCGATCCAGCTCATCACCGGAAGGCCCAGAATGACCGCGCGTGGCAGGGCCTTGAAGCTTTCGCTCATCTGGTGGGCGTTGACCCAGGCCCCGTCGGTCATCAGAAAGATCGCGCCGCGAAAGATGGTCATGGTGCCAAGGGTCACCACGATCGACGGAATGCCGACCTTCCAGACTAGCAGCCCGTTCACCGCCCCCAAGGCCGCACCAAGGGCGATGGCGACGACGAGGATCAGCACCAAGGGCACGCCCATTCCGTTCAGCAACGCCGCAACCATGCCGCAAAGCGCAAGGTTCGCCGCCACGCTGAGGTCGATGGCCTTGGTCAGGATCACGATCATCTGGCCGATGGCCAGAAGCATCAGCGGTGCGGTGTCGTTGGACACGTTCACCAGGTTGCCGGGGGCAACAAAGGCCGGGAAGCGGAAGGCGATGATGCAGATCAGCAAGAGGATCGCCAGTGCCAGCAGCGCCTCGCGGTTCTTGAGGATTCTCATGCTGCCTCCGCAATTCCGGCCGCTGCGCGGACCAGTGTTTCAGGCGTCATCCGGGCCCCGGTGACTTCATCGACGATACGCCCCTCGCGCATGACGATCACCCTGTCGGACATGCCCAGAACCTCGGGGATTTCCGAACTGACCATGATCACGGCCAACCCTTCCGAGGCGAGTTCCGCCATGAATTCATGCACCGCCGCCTTGGAACCGATGTCGATTCCCTTGGTCGGCTCGTCCAGAATGATCACGCGCGGCTTGGTCGCCAGCCACTTGGCGATCACGACCTTCTGCTGGTTTCCGCCGGAAAGGAGCCCCAGCTCCTGGTCCAGTGCAGCCGCCCGCAGGTCCAGCCGCTGGGTATATTCGCGCGCCAGCTTGAACTCTTCGGCCAGCCGCAGAAAGCCCGCCCTGCCGGTCTCCGCCAGCGACGGCAGCGTGACGTTCTGGAAGATCGGCAGCCCGCGCACGGCGCCCTGCTTTCCGCGGTCTTCGGGCACATAGACGATGCCGGCTTCGATCGCATCGCCCGTGGTGCGGATCACGCGCACCTTGTCGTCGATGCGGATCGCGCCCTTCGACGGCGTGGTCAGGCCGAAGAGCGCCTGCATCACTTCCGACCGGCCGGCGCCGACAAGGCCGTAAAAGCCCAGGATTTCACCCTTGTGCAGGGTAAAGCCGATTTCGGCGAACTCTGTCGGATGGCTGTAGCCCGACAGGGTCAGCACCGGGGCACCGATGTTATGCGCGCGGGCAGGGAAAATCTGCTCGACGCTGCGGCCCACCATCATCTTGACCAACTGGCCCTGGTCCACATCGGCCATCTTGCCGTCGGCCACATACTGACCATCGCGGAACACGGTGTAGCGGTCGGCGATGCGGAAGATCTCGTCGAACTTGTGGCTGATGAACAGGATCGCCTTGCCCTGCGCCTTGAGCTTGTCAACAAGCTCGTAAAGCTCGTGGATTTCCTTGTGGCTGAGGGCGGCCGTGGGTTCGTCCAGCACCACGACCCGCGCGTCGATCGACAGCGCGCGGGCGATGGCGACCAGGTGCTTGGACGCGATGCCGAGGTCGCCAAGGCGCAGATCGGGGTCGAGATTGGCGCCGATGCCGTCCAGCAGGCGCTTGGCCCCTGTCCGCATGGCACCACGATCAATCAGGCCGTATTTCGTGCGGGGCGCGTGGCCCAGCCAGACGTTTTCGGCGACAGAAAGCTCGTCGAACAGGACGGTTTCCTGGTGGATCGCCGTGACGCCCGCCGCTGCCGCATCCTGCGCGGTGGCAAAGCGGATAGGCTTTCCGTCAACCTCGATCGTGCCCTCTTCAGGCACATAGATGCCGGTCAGCACCTTGACGATGGTTGATTTCCCGGCGCCGTTTTCACCGATCAGCGCGGTGACCTGACCGGGGTAGAGGTCAAGCTGCACGCCGCGCAACGCCTTGACTCCCGGAAATGATTTGGAAATCCCGCGCAACCGCAGAATCGGTTCCATGCCGCACTCCCTCTCATGCAATGCAAGTCTGGGCGGGACCTGGTCCCGCCCAGATCGCAGGATCAGAAGATCGACGAGAACTGGTCGATGTTCGATGCGTCGTAGGTGAACGGATCGGCCATCGCCGCTTCGTTGTTGTCGTCCAGCTTGGCGGCGCCCATGCGGCCCATGCCAATCTCGGCGCCCGGCTCGGCCTTGGCGTTGCCCTTGACCAGGTTGTACGAGATCATGGCGGCGGCATAGCCGAGGTCGATCGGGTTCCAGATCGCGAAGGATTGCGACGCGCCCGACTTCACATGGCCGGCCATTTCCGACGGAAGGCCCAGACCTGTCACGTTGACCTGCCCGATCTTGCCTGCGTCGGTCACCGCTTGCGCGGCGGCGACGATGCCGACCGAGGTCGGCGCGATGATCGCTTTCAGGTTCGGGTAAGTCTGCATCAGGCCCTGCGCTTCGCGGTAGGACTTGTCGGCCAGGTCGTCGCCATAGACGGTGCCGACCACGGTGATGCCCGGGTAGTTGCCCATCACCTTGTTCATTTCCTCGATCCAGGTGTTCTGGTTGGTCGAGGTCGAGGTGGCCGAAAGAATGGCAACTTCACCGCCATCGGGCAGGTGATCGGCGGCCAGCTTGATGATCGTGTTGCCGATCAGCGCGCTGGATGACGGGGCCAGGTGCATCATCCGGCCTTCCTTGGCCACGCCCGAGTCCCAGGAGATGACGGTGATGCCGCGGTCCATGGCCTTCTTGAGGGCCGGGGCGACGGCGTCGGGGTCGTTCGCCGAAATCGCGATGGCGTCCACACCCTGCGCGACGAGGGAGTTGATCACCTCGATCTGGCCTTCTGCGGTCGTGTCCGTCGGGCCGGTGTAGATGATCTCGACATCGCCCAGCTCCTTGGCCGCTTCTTCAGCGCCCTTGGCGGCGGCCTCGAAGAAGCCGATGCCAAGCGCCTTGACCAGGATGGCGATCTTGACGTTTTCGGCAGCCGCAGCCTGGGCCATCATCACGGTGGCCATTGCGGCAGTCGTCAGTGCCTTCTTCCAGATGCTCATGTTTTCCTCCCATTGAGCCAGTCTTTTCCGCGTCAGGCCTCGCCTGCGCGGTCCGTCGCCCTGTCCATGGCGCCAATTCGTGCCACGATCAGTCTGATGTCCGCCGCCTCGAGCATCGAGGCGTCACGGTCGGTGATGCCCTCGTCGGTCACCACCGTGTTGATCCGCGCCAGCGGGCACAGCAGCAGGCTGGAACGTGCGGATAGTTTGGTACTGTCGGCCAGAACCACCAGTTCGTCGGCCTGGCCGATCAGCTTCTGTTCGGCCTGAACCAGTAGAGGATCGCCTTCCATCAGGCCGAGGGGGCCAAGCCCCCGGCAGCCCATGAACATGCGACGGGCATAGAAGTGGCGGCTGCCGTCGTCATCAAAGGGCGACAGGATGATGTTCTGCTCGCGGTAGATCGCTCCGGCCGGCAGTGACACCGTGTTGCGCGAGTGCTTGAGCAGGTGCTCCGCGATCGGGAAGCTGTTGGTGAACACCTGGCAGCGTTTGGCCGACAGGGGGTGCACCATCTGAAACGTGGTCGTGCCGCCGTTGATGATGATGGCCTCGCCATCCTCGATCATCTCGACTGCGGCGCGGGCAATGGCCCGCTTTTCGGCCAGGCGCACGCCTTCGTTCACGCTGAACGGCCGGGCGTTGATGCCGACATATTGCGGCGGCGCCAGGGATTCCGCCCCGCCACGGACGCGGCGCAGCTTCTTCTGGATGTGAAGGTTGGCAATGTCCCGGCGGATCGTCGCCTCGCTTGCGCCGGTCAGTGTGACCAGATCGGCGACCGTTACGACGGGACGCCCCTCGATGGCCGACAGGATGATCGTGTGGCGTTCGCTCTCGTGCATTTCGTCCTCCCGGGAAAAATCTTCCACGCGAATCAATCAGTGTCAATCATTTTCGATCATGCCTCGTCGTTTCCGCGATGCAGCGTGACTGATTATGAGTGGAAACGATTGACTTTGCGCGCTTCATCTGCATCCTGTCCCTACCGCTCGAGGAGGATGTGTCGTGGAACAGCAGAGCAATTTCTTGAAAAACCTGTGGGATGACGCCCGGGCGGCGGCCATGAGCGAATCGGAGAAGCTGCTCTACAGGTCGAACCTGCTTGGGTCGGACAAGCGCGTGACGAACTACGGCGGCGGCAACACCAGCGCCAAGGCGATGGAGGTGGACCCGCTGACCGGCAGGCCGGTCGAGGTCCTGTGGGTCAAGGGGTCGGGTGGCGACATCGGCACGATCCGGATGGACGGATTCTCGACGCTGTACATGGACAAGCTGCACGCGCTGAAAGGCATGTACCGCGGCGTGGCCCATGAAGACGAAATGGTGGGCTACCTGCCGCACTGCACCTTCAACCTGAACCCGCGCGCCGCCAGCATCGACACGCCGCTGCACGCCTATGTTCCGCGCAAGCACGTCGATCACGTTCATTCGGACGCGATCATCGCCATTGCCGCATCGGTCAACTCGCGCGACCTGACGCAGGAAATCTTCGGCGGCGAGATCGGCTGGCTGCCCTGGAAGAAGCCGGGATACGAGCTTGGCCTCTGGCTTGAAAAGCTTGCCACCGAGAACCCGACAATGCGCGGGGCGGTCCTGGAAAGCCATGGGCTCTTCACCTGGGCGGACGACGCCAAGGACTGCTATCTGACCACGCTTGAAATCATCAACAAGGCGGCAGGCTGGCTGCAGGCAAAGTCGGCCGGCAAGGCCGCCTTCGGCGGCACGAAAGTGCCGGCCTTGCCCGCCGACCAGCGGCGCGCCATCGCGGCCCGGCTGATGCCGGTCATCCGCGGCCTCATCTCGAAGGACCGTCACAAGGTCGGCCATTTCGACGACCAGCAGGCCGTGCTGGAGTTCGTGGGGTCGCACGACCTTGCCGATCTTGCGCCGCTGGGCACTTCCTGCCCGGACCACTTCTTGCGGACCAAGATCCGCCCCCTGGTCGTGGCTTTCGATCCCGCCAACCCCGATCTGGACAAGACGATCGCCAGCCTGCCGCAGGCGGCCGAAGACTATCGGGCGGGCTACGCGGCCTATTACGACCGCTGCAAGAAGCCGGATTCGCCCGCGCTGCGTGACCCGAATGCGGTGATCTGGCTGGTGCCCGGCGTCGGCATGATCTCCTTCGCGCTGGACAAGGCAACCGCGCGGATTTCCGGCGAATTCTATGTGAACGCGATCAACGTCATGCGCGGTGCTAGCGCGGTTTCGACTTATCAGGGCCTGCCCGAGCAGGAGGCCTTCGACATCGAATACTGGCTTCTGGAAGAGGCCAAGCTGCAGCGCATGCCCAAGCCCAAGTCGCTGGCCGGCCGCGTGGCGCTGGTGACGGGCGGGGCCGGCGGCATCGGCTCGGCGACGGCGGAACGCCTGCTGAAGGAAGGCGCTTGCGTTGTGCTGGCCGACATCGACGGAAAGGCCGCGCAGGATGTGGCCGCCGGGATGGCCAAGGCCTTCGGCGCGGATGTCGTGCGGTCGGTGCGGATGAATGTCACCGACGAGGCCGAAGTCGTCGCCGCCTACCACCAGGCCTCGGTGGAGTTTGGCGGCATCGACATCCTGGTGTCGAACGCCGGAATCGCCTCGTCGGCCCCGGTCGAGGACACCAGCCTCGCCCTGTGGAACAAGAACATGGACATCCTGTCCACCGGCTATTTCCTGGTCAGCCGCGAGGCGTTCCGTCTGTTCCGCAGGCAGGGGATCGGCGGTGCGGTCGTCTTCGTCGCCTCGAAGAACGGCCTTGCCGCAAGCCCGAACGCCAGCGCCTATTGCGCCGCCAAGGCCGCCGAAATCCATCTGGCGCGCTGCCTGGCGCTGGAGGGCGCCGAGGCGGGCATTCGGGTGAACGTCGTCAACCCAGACGCCGTGCTGCGCGGGTCAAAGATCTGGTCCGGCGAATGGCTGGACCAGCGGGCCACCACCTACAAGACCGACAAGGACGGGCTGGAGGAGATGTATCGCCAGAGGTCGATGCTGAAGCGCTCCGTCCTGCCCGAGGACATCGCCGAGGGCGTCTATTTCCTCGCCAGCGACCTGTCGGCCAAATCGACCGGCAACATCCTGAATGTCGATGCCGGCAACAAGGAAGCCTTCACGCGCTGACTGCGGATCCGGGAGAGAGCGATGACCAAGACCTATGACCTGGCCCGTGAAGCGTTTGCCGAATGGGGTGTCGATACCGAGGCGGCCATGGTCGCGCTGTCTGCCGTGCCCATTTCGGTGCACTGCTGGCAAGGCGACGATGTCGGCGGGTTTGAGAAACGCTCAGGCTCCTCGGGCGGCGGCATTCAGGCCACGGGTAATTTTCCCGGAAAGGCACGGAACCCCGACGAACTGCGTGCCGACCTCGACTTTGCCTTTGGGCAGATTCCGGGGCGGCACCGGCTGAACCTGCACGCCTTCTATCTGGATACCGACGAGGCGCCTGAGCGCGATCAGATCGAATACCGCCACTTCACGCCTTGGGTCGAATGGGCCTTGGATCGCGGGCTGGGGCTGGATTTCAATCCCACCTTCTTTGCGCATGACAAGGCCGACGACAACCTGACCCTCAGCCATCCTGATCAGGGCATCCGCGATTTCTGGATCGAACACGGCCGGCGTTCGCGCGACATCGCCGCCCGGATCGGGCAGGCGCTGGGGTCGCAGGTTGTGAACAACATCTGGGTACCCGATGGCTACAAGGACGTACCGGTTGACCGCATGGCGGCCCGTCAGCGTCTGTGGCAGTCGCTGGATGCCATGATGGCCACCCGGCACGACCGCGCGCATCTGCTGGACGCTGTTGAATCCAAGCTGTTCGGCATAGGGGTCGAGGCCTGCACCATCGGCAGTCACGAATTCTATTTGGGATACGCGGCCAAGCGGGGCACGGCGCTTTGCCTTGACATGGGGCATTTCCACCCGACCGAGAATGTGGCCGACAAGCTGTCGTCCGTGGCCCTTTCGGTCTCGGACATCCTGCTGCATGTCTCGCGCCCCATGCGATGGGACAGCGATCATGTGATCTTGCTGAACGACGACATCCTCGCCATGGCACAGGAGCTGGTATTTGCCGGGCTACTGCCGCAAACCCGCATCGGGCTCGACTATTTCGACGCCACGATCAGCCGCACGGCGGCCTGGGTCATCGGGGTCCGCAATATGCAGAAAGCGTTGCTCCGGGCGTTCCTCCTGCCGCAGGCCCGGTTGAAACTGGCCGAGTCGAACCTTGACTTCACCCAACGACTGGTTGTTACCGAAACGGTCAAGGATCTGCCTTTCGGATCAGTCTGGAACGAATTCTGTGCCCGCTCTGGTGTCCAAAACGGCCTTGGCCTGATGGCTGACCTGGAACGATATCAGACCCTTGTATCGGGTCGGGACTGAACCGGTCTTGATGTAAGCCCGCCAAGCTGGACCGTTTGAGGCTGTCTGAGGTGCCCCCGGACTTGTAGGCGCCTTGCCCCCTGACCTTGAGGCCAGGCGGCCGAGAGGGGGACGAGCAACTGCGGCGACGAGTTCATGCCTGATGCGGATCAGCGGATCCGGGTGCGCGGGTATCCGGTCGGAAGGTTTCGCAGCGCTTGGGGGTGAATTCGCACGCGCCTTGAAAATGGCTTGGGCTGTTCGCAAATCCTGCGCCGAAGGTGAGTGGCATTGATCACGAAGCCGAGAACCGACGGCTGAAGCGCGATCTCAACCCCAGCCCTTCGGACCGCCGCGTCAATTCCAGATTGACCCGAAGGCAAGTCCAGCGATCGGTGTCCCGCCCCAAGAACGGACAGCGCCGAATGCCAAACGGAGACTCGCGCCGGTCCAGGCGGCTGTATTGCGAGAAGTCTCAAGTCTCTAGGTGGCAGGGGACTTCAGAAGACACGGAAATCACGCCACGCAGGCGCTCAGGAAGAGCGCGCAACATCAATGAGATGTGTGATGGCGGAGAGGGTGGGATTCGAACCCACGGTGGGCGCAAACCCACAACGGTTTTCGAGACCGCCCCGATCGACCACTCCGGCACCTCTCCGCACTTCGGGGGTCGTCGGCGGGGTCTGTAGCCGGGTGCTCGCGGGGTTGCAAGGGTTCGGGTGCAGGAAGCTGCGGTCAGGCGCTTGGCATCCTGACGGGAGCGGATATGGTCGCGCTAGCTGCGGAGGTTCCAAGAATGCTTTCCCGCCTGACGGCCGCGCTGGTCATCGCCTCGCTTTTCCCGGCCTTGGCGCCGGTGGCAGCGCTGGCCGAGGCCGTGACCGAGGCGGCCGAAGCGCAGGTTGGCGCGCTGGCGCGGGTGATGCTGATCCCCGAGACGCTCGACGTCCTGCGCGAGGAGGGGATCGACTACGCCCTTTCGCTCGACAAGGACCTGTTCGACGGCAGCGGCGGGGCGGCCTGGCGCGACCGGGCCGAGGCGCTGAACGACCGAGACTTGATGCAGCGGCGGTTCGACCGCGCTTTTGCCGAGGCGGTTGCGGGAGACGAGGAGATGGTGGGCGCGGCCATCGCCTTCTTCGACACCGAGCGCGGAAAGCGTCTCCTGTCGCTTGAGATCGAGGCGCGGCGGGCGCTGCTGGACGATGCGGTCGAGGATGCGGCGCGGGCCCGGGTGGAAGCGATGGCGGCCGCCCGGGATCCCCGGCTCGATCTCCTGCGGCGCTTTGCCGAGGCCAACGACCTGATCGAGATGAACGTGCAGGGGGCACTCAACGCCAATCTCGCCTTCTATCGCGGACTCGCGGCGGGCGGCGGTGGGGTCACGCACCTTTCCGAGGAGGACATGCTTGCCGATGTCTGGTCGCAGGAGGCCGAGGTCCGCAAGGAAACCCAGGCCTGGCTCTTCCCCTTCCTCGCGCTCGCCTATGCGAGCCTCAGCGATGACGAGCTGGAGGCCTATGTCTCATTTTCCGGAACGCCGGCGGGGCAACGGCTGAATGGGGCTCTGTTCGCGGGCTTCGATGCCCTGTTCAACGCCCAGTCCTACGATCTTGGCAAGGCGGCGGCGCAGATGCTCGCCGGTCAGGATCTCTGACCGGCGCGCCGCCCCGACGGATGCGGATCAGCCCGAAGCCGCCAGGATGCCGATGCCGCTGAAAACCAGCAGGACGCCGAAGCCCTGCCGCAGGTTGACGCGCTCGCCGAGAAAGCGCCAGGCGAGAAGGATGGTCAGGACGCCGAAAAGCGAGGAGCTGATCGACGCATATTCGGGATGCGGCAGGCCCGCAGCGGCGGAAATGCAGGTCAGCGCCAGAGCATCAAGCGCACCCATCAGGATCAATGTCTTCCGCTGCTCCTGCGGCAACGGACGGCGCGCCGGAAGCCAAAGCGGAGTCAGGATGGCCAAGGCCGCCAGCCGGCTGATCAGCGTCGCGGTGAACGGGTCGGACCGGAGGCTTGCCGCCTGTCCCAGATGGAAGGTGGCCGCGAAACCGAGGGCGCCCGCTGCCGCCCAGACCAAGGCCTGTCCCGGCGCTTCACGCCCCGTGCCCTGGTCGGTGGTGGCGCGCGAGACGACCGCGATCCCGCCCATGATCGCGGCCACTGCAAGCGCCTCCGAGGCCCGGACCGCGCGGCCCTCGGCTGCGGCCAGGGCCAGCGACAGCATCGGATAGGCCCCGAGGATCGGCGCAACGACACGGGCCGGCGCCAGGCTGAAGGCCCGGTAAAGCCCGCCCATGCCAAGGACATAGCCGCAACCCGCCAGCACGGCCAAGCCGGCCGCACTGCGGCCGGGCAGGTTCGGCCCGCCATCGGCCGCAACTGCGGGGACAAGAACGGCGCAGCCTGCGGCCAGCACCACCAGCATCATCGGAAGCAGGGCCGCACCCGGCCCGAGCCGCCGGACCTGAAGATCATGGATTGCCCAGGCAAGCGCTGCGGTAAGGCCGAGGAATAGCGCGGTCATCCTGTCGCGGCGCCGGTCACAGGTGCCGGTCGAACTTGCCGTAATGGCCGGCGCTGAAGACCAGCGGCGCGCCCTCGCGCAACTCGGCCCGCAGCACCCGGCCGACGATGATCGAATGGTCGCCACCGTCGAACAGCGCATGGTGCCGGCAGTCGAAGCGGGCCAGCGCATCGGACAGGACCGGAACGCCCTCCGGCGAGGTCCGGTGCCCAAGGCCGGCAAAGCCCGGACCACCACGATGGAACAGTTTCACCAGCCCCCGCTGCTCGGCGCGCAGGACATGGATCGAGAAATGTTCCGCCCGGGTCATGATGCCGTGGCGCTGGGCATGGCGCGCCGGCGCCCAGAGCACCAGCGGCGGATCAAGCGACAGTCCGGCAAAGCTGTTGGCGGTGAAACCCACCGGCCCGTGCGGACCGGCGGCCGTCACCAGCGTGACGCCGGTGGCGAAGCGTCCGAGCGCGTCACGGAATTCGCGTTCCGTCTCCGGTCCGGGGACGAAGACTTCCTCCTGCGCGCCGCCGTCCACGACCGTTCCGCCTCCTGCTGCCGCCGGGCATCATAGACGGACCCGTGGCGCCGGCGATGCCAATTGCACCCGCCGGCGGAAAATTTCCGTGGCGCGGGCTGCGATCGCCATCGGCCGCTTCACCCCGCCCCGGCGTCGGGCTATGCCGGGGGCGATGGCGCCGGACGGGGAAGCAGGATGCTCTACGCCTATCGCGTGGCCGGTCAGCGGCTTGAACCACTGCCCGAGGGCGTGCCTCTGGCCGAGGCCGGCTGGATCGACCTGCTGCGCCCGGATCCGAACGAGGAAGCCGCCGTCCGGGCATTGGGCGTGGATGTCCCGACGCTGGAGGACATGGAGGAGATCGAGATCTCCAACCGCCTCTATCGCGAGGACCGGACCGACTACATCACCGTGGTCATCCCCGGCCATTCGCCGGCGGGCGAGCAGATCACCTCGCCGGTGGTCTTCGTCCTGACGCCCACGCAGCTGGTGACCGTGCGCCACCACGCGCCCCGCCCGTTCGAGACCTATCCCGCCCGCGCCGACAAGGTCGGCCCGGGCTGCGGCGATCCGGACCGGCTGTTCCTGAGCCTGATCGAGGAGATCATCGGCCGGCTTGCCGACCATCTGGAAGGCTGCGGCCGGATGCTGGATGGGGTCGCGCATGAGGTCTATACCGAAACCGAAGCGATGCCGCCCGAAGCCCTGCGCGACGCTCTGCAGAAGGTCGGGCGCGAAGGCGAGCAGATCAGCCGCGTGCGTCTCGGCCTGCTGACGCTGGAACGGGCGCTGAGCTACTTCAACCAGACCCTGCACGAGGCCCATCGCGGCGCGCTGCTGGCACCGCTGGTCAAGGGACTGACCCGCGACATCCAGGCGCTGGAGGTTCATGCGGATTTCCTCTCCAACCGCGTGGCGCTGGCCACCGACGCCACGCTCGGCATGATCAACCTCAGCCAGAACCAGACGATCCGCATCGTCTCGGTGGTGGCGGCGCTATTCCTGCCACCGACGCTGATCGCCTCGATCTACGGCATGAACTTCAAGCACATGCCGGAGCTGGAATTCGTCGCGGGCTATCCCGTTTCGCTTGGCCTGATGCTGGCGGCGGCGCTGGGCACCTATGTCTTCTTCCGCTGGAAGAAGTGGCTTTAGGGAGCGTCGCTTGCCGGGACGAGTTTTCGCCGTGGTCGGGCCCTCCGGGGCCGGGAAGGATACGCTGATCGCCGCCGCCGCCGCCCGGCGCGGCGATCTCCACATCGTCCGCCGGGTCATCACCCGGCCCGAAGTTGCCGGCGGCGAGCCCTATGAGGGCGTCACCGACCCGGAGTTCGACACCCGGCTCGCTTCCGGTGCCTTCCTGTTGACCTGGGAGGCGCATGGCCTGCGCTACGGCATCCCGATCAGCGCCGAACGGGCCATGCACGAGGGGCGCGATGTGGTCTTCAACGGCTCGCGCGCCATGCTGGGCGAGGCCTGGGCGGCCTTTCCCGGCCTGACGGTGATCCATGTCACCGCGCCCGTCCCGGTCCTTGCCGAAAGGCTCGCGGCGCGCGGACGGGAGGGCAAGGCCGACATCGCCCGCCGCCTGACCCGTACCGTTTATGACATCCCGCCCTGGATCGACGTCAAGCTGGTGGAGAACGGCGGCACGATCGAGGCGGCCGTGACCGACTTCCTGGCCGCGCTTCAGCCCGACAGGGTGTAGCGGTCCAGAAGGTGAAAGCGCCCGTCGGGCGCTTCGCCATAGACGGCCAGCGCATCGACCGCGAAGGGCCGGGGCAGGGGGGGCAGCCAGCCCGACAGCGCCCCCGCCGCCCTGCGGCGTTCCCCCTCGGGCAGGGCCCCGGTCAGGGTCAGGTGGAAGCGGAACTCCTCCATCACATAGGGATAACCCCATCTTGCGAGCAGGTCCCGCTGGCGCGGGCTCAGCCGTTCCGGCCGGCGGCGGGCCAATTCTTCGGGGGTAAGCGGGGCGCGGAAGGCGTCCAGCGCCTCGACCACGGCCGAGGCCAGCGCCGTGATGCCCGGCGCATCACCCTGCGGCACAAGGGCCAGGAACCCCTCCACCTCCGCCAGCACCAGCCCGGCGGCGACGGCTGGCGCACTGCGCTGGGCCAGTGCCGCCACCGCCCACAGAAGCGCCGCCTCGTCCGCTCCCGGGGCCAGGCGGAACGGCGCCTTCAGCGTGCCGTGAAACCCGTATTTGCGCGGCGCCTCGGTGATTTCGGCAATCGGGCGCGGCAGGCCGGGAACATGCGGATGCGGGCGTGGCTGGCCGGCATAGGCATCCCATCCCAGCCAGGCATGCGCCGCCTCGGCCAGATCGCCCTGGGGGGCCGCATAGACGGCGTAGCGTTGCCAACGGATCATCCTGCCCCCTTTCCGGTTTCCGAACCCTTGCCGCTTTCGCCCATCCGGGCAAGGAGGAAGCCATGACCCGCAGCATCCTCGGCAATGCCACGCTCGTCCTGCCCGACCGGGTCCTGCCCGGCGGATGTCTCGTCATGGAGGGCGGCGTGATCGCCGCCATAGGCGAGGGCTGCCCGCCCGGCGCCGAGGACTGCGGCGGCGATCTTGTCCTGCCCGGTCTGGTCGAACTGCACACCGACAATCTCGAACGCCATATCTCGCCCCGTCCGCGCGTGGACTGGCCGCACGGGCCGGCGATCCTGGCCCATGACGCCGAACTGGCCGGCTGCGGCATCACCACCGTCTTCGACGCGCTGCGGGTGGGTTCGATCCCGCAAAAGGAAAAGGGCAACTACGGCCAGTATGCCCGCACCCTTGCCAGCGAGCTTCAGGCGCTGCGCGCTGCCGGAGCGCTGAAGATCTCCCACCTGATCCATCTGCGCGCCGAAATGTGCTCCGAGACGCTGGAAGCCGAGCTGGCGGCCTTCGCGGCCGAGGACGGGATCGGCATCGTCAGCCTGATGGACCATACGCCCGGGGCGCGGCAGTTCCGCGACACCGCCCAGCTGCGGGCCTGGGTCATGGGGCGCCACGGGATGAACGAGGCCGAATTCCAGGCGCATATCGCCAGCCAGAAGGCGCTGGGCGCCGCCAATGCGCCGCGCCACCGGCGGGCGGCGGTAGCGGCGGCACGGCGGATCGGGGCGGTGATCGCCAGCCACGACGACACAACCGGCGCCGATGTCGCCGAAAGCGCCGGCGACGGCGCCAGCTTTGCCGAATTCCCCACGACGCTGGAGGCCGCCGCCGCCTGCCGCTCGGCCGGCATCGCGGTGATGATGGGGGCGCCGAACCTCATTCGGGGCGGTTCGCATTCCGGCAATGTCTCGGCGGGATCCCTGGCAGAGGCCGGGCTTCTGGACATCCTGTCGTCGGACTATGTTCCCGCAGCGCTCCTTTCCGCCGCGCTGCTCTTGGCCGATCTCTGGGATGACCTGCCGCGCGGCATTGCCACCGCAACCGCTGCCCCGGCCGCCGCTGCCGGCCTGACCGACCGGGGACGCCTTGCCCCCGGACTGCGGGCCGACGTCATCCGGCTGCGCCGCCTGTCCGCCGGCGCCGCCGCCCTGCGCGGCACCTGGGCCGGCGGAGAAAGGGTCGCCTGAGCCGGCTCAGGGCACGAGGATGAAGCCCTTCATCCGGGGATTGGCAAGGTTCCGGCGGCGCACCTCGAAGACGCCGATGCCGTTGTTGCTGCCTTCGGGATTGGAGTTCCCCTCGACCGTCACCATAGCGCCGTCCGAGACCGAGCGGACGAAACCGGTATGTCCGTTGCTGCCGTTGTAGTCGATGATGAAGACCGCCCCCGGAGTTACCCGCGCGGGATCGGCCAGGGCCTGGGCCTGGGTGATGCGCATCCCGGCGCTGCGGTTCCAGGCGGTCAGGCAATGCGCGGTCTTGGGGAAGGGATTGGTCACGCCCATCTCCTCCGCCGCCTTGTGGAAACACCAGAAGACAAAGGCCATGCACCAGAAATTGCCGCCGCCGCCCAGCCCTGCGGTCAGCTGATACTCGTCCACCATCGGGCCGTGGTTCGGCCGGGCAGGGTCCTCCAGTACCCCGATCTGGCTCACCGCCTTTGCCAGCGCCCGCCGCGCCAGCGCGCCGCCTCCGCCTGCGGGAGCGGCCGGGAGCGGCTCGCTCGGGAACAGCGCGCCCCAGGTCATCGGTCCGACCTCGCCATCAACGATCAGCGACCGGCCGGTCCGGTCGGCATTGCGGGTCTGAAACGCTTTCACGGCATTGCGCAGCGCGGCATCGAAGACGCCGTCCTTCGCACCGACCTGATAGCCGAGATGCGCCAGGCGCTTCTCGATGGCCTTGACGGTAGTGGCGTCGGGATCGCCGGCTTTGACGATACGGCCCGGGTAGTTCATGGCAATCTCCTGTTCAAATGCATCGGCCCGGAAATGGTTCGGGCCCGGTGCGAAGTCTGCCACGGCAGCCGCAGGGCGGCGTGGGAAATAATCGTCAAAAATGGTCGGCACCGCGATGGCTCCGGCCTTGCGGCTCGCCTAGACAGTCCCGGTCACGCAGCGAGACCCGTCCATGCGCCCTTCCGCCTTTACCGCCCCCGGCCGTTTCTGGCGCGGCAACCTGCACACGCATTCCAACCGGTCCGACGGTGTCCTGACCCCCGAGGAGGTCTGCCGCCGCTACCGCGAGGAGGGCTATGACTTCCTGGCGCTCACCGACCATTTCGTCGGGCGCTACGGCTATCCGATCATCGACACCCGGCCGTTCCGCACCAACCGCTTCACCACGATCCTCGGCGCCGAGATCCATTCCGGCGCCATGGAGCGCGGGGAGCTGTGGCATATCCTCGCGGTCGGCCTGCCGGAAGGTTTTCGCCCGCCGCATGCACCCGACTTCCGCCCCGTCGCCGGCCAGGAAAGCGGGCCCGAGCTTGCCGCCCGGGCCGTTGCCGCCGGCGCCTTCGTCGCCATCGCCCATCCGCAATGGTCGGCGCTGACGCTGGCCGATGCCCGCAGCATCTCGGCCGCCCATGCGGTGGAGATCTACAACCACGGCTGCGCGGTCGGCGCCGACCGGGCAGACGGCGCGGCCATCGCCGATCTGTTGCTGGCCGAGGGGCGCAGGCTGAACCTGATCGCCACGGATGATGCCCATTTCACCGAGCCCGACCATTTCGGCGGCTGGGTGATGGTCAAGGCCGAGCAGAACGAACCCGAGGCCCTGCTCGCCGCATTGAAGGCGGGAGATTTCTATTCCTCCCAGGGCCCGGATCTGCACGATATCGAACTGGCGGGCGAGGAGGTGCATGTCGCCTGCAGCGCCTGCGTGACCGTGATCGCCCAGGGCGCCGGCACGGCGGCCGTCGTCCGGCACGGCGCCTCGATGACCCGCGCGAGCCTGCCGCTCGCAAAGCTGCGGGACTCGCCCTTCCTGCGGATCACCCTGATCGACGCCGCCGGCCAGCGCGCCTGGTCGAACCCGATCTGGCGCTGAGCGCGACCGGGGACCGGATCCTCCGTCCCCATGGCCGCGTCGCCAGACCCGGCTCCGGGCATCCGGGCGCCGGCACGAAGGGCAGGAACCGGGCTGCGCGGCACCTGCCGGGGCCCGGGCACCGCGTGCCGCTCAGTCGGGGATCACTGCGGTGGCGTCGATCTCCACCAGCCAGTCCGGCCGGGCGAGCGCGGTGACCACCACCCCGGTCGAGACCGGATGCACGCCCTTGATATATTCGCCCATGGTCCGATAGACCGCCTCGCGGTGGCGCACGTCGGTGAGATAGACCACCACCTTGCACAGATGCTCCATCTGCCCGCCGCATTCCTCGATCAGCTGGCGGATGTTCTGCATCACCTTGTGGGTCTGCTCCACCGGATCATGGCTGCCGATGTTCTTCGCGGTGTCGAGATCCTGCGGGCACTGGCCGCGCAGGAAGATCGTCGTCCCCCGCGCCACCACCGCCTGGGCGAGATCGTTGTCGAGCTTCTGCTCGGGATAGGTGTCGCGGGTGTTGAACGGCCGGTGCCTGCGATGGGCCATGGGATCCTCCGGAATGGCGTTCAGCGCGCCTCGCCCGGCGCGCGATAGGACAGATAGCCGCGCAGCTTGACGATATGCTCCACCACATGGCGTGCGTCATGCCAGACGCCCCAGATGAACGAGGACCCGCGCCGTGCCTGCCAGGGCAGGCCGAGGAAATAGATCCCCGGCTCGGCGGAAACCCCGCGCTGGTGGCGCGGGCGGCCTGCGGGATCGAGGATGTCGAACTTCAGCCAGCCGAAATCGAAGCCGAAGCCGGTGGCCCAGAGGATCGTGCCCAGGCCCTCTGCCACGAGATCCAGCGACAGGACCGGATCGGTCACGCAGGCCGGATCGGGCAGGACCCGCCGCTCGTCAGGGTCCTCGGGCAGGGCATAGGCATTGCGCGCCACCCAGGCATCGGCCCGGTCGAGGACCGCGCGGTGGTCGGCATCGCCCCGGTCGAGATTGGCCTTCAGGTCGCCGGCAAAGCGCATCACCCCATCGGCAAAGCCGGCGGTCCGGCCGACCAGAACCATGCCTTCGGCGGCCAGGCGGCGGAAATCCACCGTCCGCCCGCCCGAGGCCCCGCTGACGGCGATGGTCACATGCTCGGTCTCCGGCGCGGATTCCGCGTCCCAGAGGTTCAGGACCCCCAGCCACCAGGTGAAATCGCGGGTGCGGTAGCGGCGCGGTGGCCGGCCATGCGGCCCGACCGACAGCCAGACCCTGCGGCCCGCCTGAAGCAGTTCCTCGGCGATCTGCGCCCCGGAAGAGCCCGCGCCCACCACCAGCACGCCACCCGGAGGCAACTGCGCCGGATTGCGGTAATCGGCGGAATGAAGCTGCATCAGCCCGGCGCTTTCCGGCACCATCGGCGGGATCAGCGGCCTCTGGAAGGCGCCGGTGGCCACGATCACCCGCGCGGCGAGAAGCTCTCCCTGCGATGTGGCGACCCGGAACCCCGCGCCTTGCGGATTGCGCCGCACCTCCCGCACCTCCACGCCGGTGCGGATCGGCGCTTCGATGCTGCCGGCAAAGCGCACGAAATAGTCCGCCACCTCCTCCTTGCCGGGGAAGGCATCCGGGTCGCCTGCGAAAGCCTGCCCGGGAAAGCGGTCGTGCCAGGCCGGACCGTTGGTGACGAGCGAATCCCAGCGGCGCGAGCGCCAGTTTTCGGCAATCCGGGCACGCTCCACCACCAGATGGGGAATGCCGGCCGCCGAAAGATGCGCACTGGCCGCTATCCCCGCCTGGCCGGCGCCGATCACCAGCGTGTCGATCTCCTCGGGTGCCACCTGAGCCTCCGGCCGTCCGGCCACTGCCGCCGCACGGCGGATCATAGAAAGCCGCACCGGCGCTGGCGATGTCGTTTTCGCACCGCAAGGGCAGAAACGCGCCGCCGGAAAGCCGGCGGCGCGCAAGGTCCGTCAGATCAGCGTCCCGCGCGGGTCACATGCCGAGGAGATGCGGCAGGAACAGCGACAGGGCAGGGACATAGGTGACGATCAGCAGGAAGATCAGCATCGTCAGCAGCCAGGGCCAGACGGCCACGGTCAGCTCCGTGATCCCCATCTTGGTGATCCCGCTTGCCACATAGAGGTTCAGCCCCACCGGCGGGTGGCACATGCCCACCTCCATGTTGACCACGATCATGATCCCGAAATGCACCGGATCGATGCCGAGGCGCACGGCCACCGGGAACAGGATCGGCGCCATGATCAGCACGATCGAGGACGGCTCCATGAAGTTGCCGGCGGCGAGCAGCAGGATGTTCACCAGGATCAGGAACATCCACCAGTTCAGCCCGGCATTCACCATCCACTCGCCGAGTGCCTGGGGAATGTTCTCATGCGTCATCAGGAAGCTGAACAGCACGGCGTTGGTGATGATGTAGAGCAGCATCGCCGACATGTTGGCCGATTGCAGCAGAACGCGCGGCACGTCCTTCAGCCCCATGTCCTTGTACACGAAGACCGCGACCACGAAGGCATAGACGGCCGACATCGCGGCGGCCTCGGTGGGGGTGAAGACGCCGGTATAGATGCCGCCGATGACCACGACGATCAGCAACAGGCCCCACATCGCCTCGCGGAAGGCTTTCCAGCGGCCGGCCAGTCCGGTCTTCGGCAGGCGCGGATAGTCGAACTTGCGCGCCCGGTACCAGGTGGTGAAGGCAAGGAACCCGGCCAGCAACAGCCCCGGCACCACGCCGGCCATGAACAGCTCGCCCACCGAGGCCGAACTGACCGTCTCGCCGTTCGGCCCCTGCACCTGCATGCCGCTGGTGGCGACCGCATACATCACCATGACGATCGAGGGCGGGATCAGGATGCCGAGCGCGCCCGAGGTGGTGATGACCCCGGCCCCGAACTGCTTGGGAAAGCCCTGCGCCACCATGGCCGGCAGGATCACCGAGCCGATGGCCACCACCGTGGCCGGCGAGGAGCCGGAAACGGCGGCGAAGAGCGCGCAGGCGATCACGCCGGCCAGGCCCAGGCCGCCATGCCAGTGGCCGACCATGGCGGTGGCGAAGTTGATCATCCGCTTGGCAACCCCGCCATGGGTCAGGAAATTGCCGGCCAGGATGAAGAACGGGATCGCCATGATCTCGAACTTCTCGATGCCGGTGAACAGCTTCAGCGCCACCGTGTCGATGGGCACCTCGGTCATGGTGAAGAGGAAGCTCAGCACCGTCAGGCCAAGCGCGATCGAGATCGGCATGCCGGTGAGCATCAGCGCGATCAGAAGGACGAAGATGATGAGGGCGCTCATGTCACTTGTCCTTCTCGGGTTCGTCGAGGTCGCGCGGGGTGAGGTCGGAACGCAGGATCGCCTCGCCGACGGCTTCGATCCCGTCGGCCTCGTCCAGACCATCGACATGGCCATGGTCGTGGTGCGGCAGATCGCCGGTGCGGATGAAGCCCCAGGCCACCTGCAGGAAGCGGAAGCACATCAGCGACGAGCCGAGCGGGATGGCGAGATAGACCAGCCACATCGGCAGTTCGAGATCGGGCGAGGTGGCCGAGGCATGGGCCATGTGCCAGACGAAATTGGCACCCAGCGTGGCGATGGTCCCGGTGAACAGCGCCCCGGCGCAGAGGCCGAAGAGGATGAAGAACCGCCGCTTCGGGGGGCCCATGCGGTTGATCAGCACGTCGATGCCCACATGGATGCCGGTGCGCACGCCATAGGCGGCACCGAATTTCGCCATCCAGACGAAGAGGATGATCGTCAGCTCCTGCGCCCAGACGAGATTGATCTCGCGCAGGGCGAAGTAGGTCGATTTGGCGGCGGCGGAGAGCCCCGCCCAGCCCAGGGACTTGAAATAGGCCACGGCATCGGCGGTCAGGCCGAGGGCGTAGCGGTGGGTTACCGAGGCGAAGATGATGAGTGTGGCCAGCGCGATCAGCGTGCCGATCAACACCTCTTCGGCCCGGTCAAGCAGGCGCATCATGGCTTGACCTCCGGAAGGGGATGAAGGCGGCCCCGCGCCTGTCGCGCCGGGCCGCCCGTCGGGTGGCGCGTTACTGCCCGACCGCCGCCTTCACGGCTGCAATGGTCTCGGCGCCGATGCGCTCGGCCATCTCGTCATGGACCGGCGCCAGCGCCTCGATCCAGGCCGCGCGCTCCTCTTCGGTCAGCTCGTGGAACTCGGTGGTGCCGGCGGCCTTCATCGCCTCCAGCGCCTTGTCGTTTTCCTCCTTGGCGATCGAGTTGGCATAGTCGGTGGCCTCCGCCATCGCCTTCTCCAGCCCGGCGCGCACGTCTTCGGGCAGGCCGTCCCAGAACTGCTTGTTCACGATCACCGCATAGCCGAGATAGCCGTGGTTGGAGACCGTGGCGTTGGTCTGCACCTCGTTCATCTTCTGGGTGAACATGTTGGACGGCGGGTTCTCGGTGCCGTCCACCACCCCCGTCTGCAGTGCCTGATAGACCTCGGAGAACGCCATCACCTGCGGCACCGCACCCAGCGCGTTCATCTCCGCCTCCAGCACCTTGGAGGACTGGATGCGCATCTTCAGGCCGAGGAAGTCGTCCGGGGTCAGCAGCGGCGAGTTGGCCGACATGATCTTGAACCCGTTGTCCCAGAAGGCCAGGCCGGTGATGCCCTTGTCCTCCAGCTTGGCCAGCAGCGCCTTGCCGACCTCGCCCTGGGTCACGGCATGCAGCGCGTCATAGGAGGGGAAGATGAAGGGCAGATCGAAGACCTCGAAGTCCTGCACCCCCAGCGGGCCGAACTTGGCCAGCGACGGGGCGAGCATCTGCACCGCGCCAAGCTGCAGCGCCTCCAGCTCTTCCTTGTCCTTGTAGAGCTGGCTGTTGGGATAGACTTCCACATCGACCGCGCCATTGGTATAGGCCTCGGCCAGTTCCTCGAACTTCGCCGCCGCCTTGCCCTTGGGCGTGTCGGGCGCGACGACATGGCTGAACTTGATGACGATCTTGTCCTGGGCGGCGGCCGGGACGGTGGCCATGGACAGGGCGAGCGCGGTGGCGCCGGCGAGCGCGGCAAGACGGCGGCGGGTCAGCATCGTGTTCTCCTCCTCGATAAGGCCGCCCCCCTCCGGGCGGAACCCCTTCTCCATGCCCCGGATCGGCCCGGTCGCGCTATTGTGGGTTTCCGCAATCGCCAGCGGGGCTGCCCTCGCATAGACAGATGTCTGCCGGGATGCCAAAACCGCCGGACATCCATCGGGAGGACCGCACACGCAGGACACCGTCTCTCCCGCACCGGGGCCAGCGCGCAGCGGGCCGGAGGTCTGGGCGGCTGACCGCCTGATGACCGGCCGCCGGCGCGATTTCCTGTCGCTTGTGCCGCTGGTCGCCATCTTCGCCCTGGTCGTGCTGGTGGCCGCGCTGGTCTGGGTGGTCAGCCGCGCCGATGCCGAAAGGGCGCGCGCCAAGCTCGCCACCGATGCGCTCTGGGTGGAGCAGACCCTGCGCTTCCAGATGTCGGTGGACGAGGACATGCTGGTGCGTCTGGCGCTGGATGCGGCCAGCGGCGTGGCGATCGAGACGCTGAAGGCCCGCGCCCGGCTGCATCTCTCCGCCAATCCGGAAATGACGGCGGTGCGCTGGTACGACGCGCAGGGGCGGCTGACCGCCGCCGTGCCGGAAGGCCCCGGCGCGGGCAGCGCCGCCATAGCGCGGCTGGTCATCGGCGCCCCCGCCGTCACCGCCCGGCCGGTCTATGGCCCGGTCGAGCAGGGCACCGTGCCGATGGCGCTGCGCCTGGCCACGGCCGAGGGCGGTGCGGTGGTGGCGGAGATTTCGCTGCCGCTGGTCCTGGACCGCCACATCCCCTGGTGGATCGCCGAGCAATACGGGGTGCGCCTCACCGCCGGGAGCCGGGCCCTGGCCGAGCGGGCGCGCCGCCCGGCGGCCGAGGGCGCGCCGCGCCACACGATCAGCTTCGATCCGCCGCTCGCAGGGACGGCGCTGGAGATCAGCGCCTACGACCGCCCGGCCGCCATCGGCAATGCCGCGCTCCTTGGCGCCATCGTGGCCCTTGCCGCCTTCGCCGTCCTCGCGCTTCTGGTCGTCCAGCGCAACGCCAGCCACCGCCGCCGCGCCGAGGACCGGCTGCGCGCCGAGATGGCCTTCCGCCGCTCGATGGAGGAAAGCCTCACGGTAGGCCTGCGCGCCAAGGACCACGACGGGCGCATCCTCTATGTGAATGCCGCCTTCTGCAAACTCGTGGGCCTGCCGGCCTCCGAACTCATCGGCCGCCTGCCGCCCATGCCCTACTGGTCCGATACCGGCATGGAGGAGATCATTGCCCGGCAGAAGCAGCTGGCCACCGGCCCGGCCCAGCCGCAAAGCTTCCAGAGCCGCTTTCGCCGCGCCGATGGCGGCGAGATCGAGGTCCAGGTCTTCGAGGCGCCGCTGATCGATGCCGCCGGGCGCCACCACGGCTGGATGGGCTCGGTGATCGACATCACCGAGGCGCGCCGCGCCGCAAGGATGGCCCGGGCGCAGGACGAAAGCCTCGCCCGCACCGGCCGCCTGGTGACGCTGGGCGAAATGGCCTCCACGTTGGCCCATGAACTCAACCAGCCGCTGGGCGCCATCGCCTCCTATGCCGCCGGCGGGCTGAACCTGATCGAGGCCGGCCGCGCCGATCCGGCGCTGCTGAAGCCGGCGCTGGAAAAACTCGCCGCCCAGGCCCGCCGCGCCGGACTGATCATCCGCCGCATCCAGGACTTCGTGAAGAAGCGCGAGCCCCAGCTCGTCGCCCTCGACCTCGCCGAGGTGGCACAGGACGCCATCGGCCTTCTTGCCGGACAGGCGCGGGAACTGAACGTCCGCCTGGCGCTGGAACCCTCCGAACTTGCGCCCGAGCCGGTTCTGGCCGACCCGATCCTGATCGAGCAGGTGATCGTCAATCTGGTGCGCAACGGCATGGAAGCCATGGCGGAAGGCCCGCGCACGGGCGACCTGCTCACCATCCGCATCGCCCCGGGCGACGGCAAGGTCAGGCTCGATGTCATCGACCAGGGTCCGGGCATTCCCGCAGGCGTCGCCGACCGGCTTTTCGATCCCTTCACCTCGACCAAGAGCCAGGGGATGGGCATGGGGCTGAACATCTGCCGTTCGATCACCGAGCTTCTTCGCGGGAACCTCTCCCATGCCCCGGCGCCCGGAGGAGGAACCGTCTTCACCGTGCTTCTGCCCATGGCCCGCATTCGGCCGGAGACCGGCGCCAGCGAAACCGAGGGAGCCCCGGCATGACCCCAGAGCCTGGCATCGCCGTCCATATCGTCGATGACGAAGAGGTGCTGCGCGACAGCCTCGCCTTCCTCTTCGCCTCGCGCGGCATCGCCACCCGTCTGTGGCCTTCGGGCGAGGCCTTTCTTGCCGGCTGGCCGCATCGCGATTGCGGCTGCATCGTCCTGGACGTGCGGATGGCCGGCCTGTCCGGCCCGCAGGTGGTCGATGCCCTGACCGAGCGCGAAGGCAGCGCCGGTGCGCTTCCGCCGGTGATCTTCCTCACCGGGCATGCCGATGTGCCGCTGGCGGTCCAGAGCCTCAAGCAGGGCGCCTTCGACTTTCTGGAAAAGCCCTTCAACGACAACCAGATCGTCGATCTTGCTCAGAAGGCGATGCAGCTTCACCAGGGCCGCGCGGCCGAGGCCGACAGCCGCGCCGCCATCGCCGCCCGCTACGCCACGCTGTCGTCGAGAGAGGTGGAGGTGATGCGGCTGATCCTCGACGGGCGGATGAACAAGCAGATTGCCGATACGCTGGGCATCGCCATCCGCACGGTCGAGGTTCATCGTGCCCGGGTGCTGCAGAAGATGGGCGCCCGCAACTCGGTGGATCTGGCCCAGTCTCTCGCGCGCCTCGGCTGACCCTCGGCTCCCGGGTGGGATCTCCGGGGCGCTCGGGCCCGGCCCGGGGCCTCTCCCCGCCCCCGATCCGCACGCGCCGGGATCGCCGGAGGTCCCGGCTCAGGGCCGGGACCGGTGTTCGGGCCTGCGCCAGGCGCCGCCGCACGCTGCGTCAAACATTTAACCTTCCCTATCCAAACCTTAACGACTCAGGGCAAGACGCTGGAATCGTTCAAGGAAAAAGATGTCCCACCGTGTGACGCCCTGCAGGCGGCCGGGAAGGGCTCACAGCGGGGGAAGATCGCCGCCGTCTCGTGCGGCGTGGAAAGCCCCGACGAAATCGTCGAGCCCGCCGGCCGCGATCGCGCCGCGAAGCCCGGCCATCAGTTCCTGAAAATAGTGCAGGTTGTGCCAGGTCAGCAGCATCCCGGCGATCATCTCGCCCGCCTTGACCACATGATGGAGATAGGCCCGCGAATAGCCCCGGCAGGCCGGACAGGAGCAGGCCTCGTCCAGCGGTCTCGGATCCTCGGCATGGCGGGCGTTGCGCAGGTTGACCTGCCCCCGCCGCGTCCAGGCCTGCCCGGTCCGGCCGGAGCGCGAGGGCAGGACGCAGTCCATCATGTCCACCCCGCGCACCACCGCGCCCACGATGTCGTCCGGCTTGCCCACCCCCATCAGATAGCGCGGCCGGTCCTCGGGCAGCAGATCCGGCGCATAGTCCAGCACCCCGAACATCGCCGCCTGTCCCTCACCCACCGCAAGCCCGCCGATCGCATAGCCGTCGAAACCGATCGCCCGCAGCGCCGCCGCCGATTCCTCGCGCAGCTCCCGCGTCACCCCGCCCTGCATGATCCCGAACAGCGCATGCCCCGGCCGGTCGCCAAAGGCGTCCCGGCTGCGTTGCGCCCAGCGCATGGAGAGCCGCATGGCCCGGGCGACCTCTTCCTCGGTGGCGGGCAGGGCCGGGCATTCGTCGAAGGCCATGACGATGTCCGAGCCCAGCGCCTTCTGGATCGCCATGCTGGTCTCGGGGCTGAGCATGTGCCGCGAGCCGTCGATGTGGCTCTGGAAGGTCACGCCTTCCTCGGTCAGCTTGCGCAGCGCCGCGAGGCTCATCACCTGGAACCCGCCCGAGTCGGTGAGGATCGGCCGCTCCCAGTTCATGAAGCGGTGCAGCCCGCCCAGTCGCTCCACCCGCCCGGCCCCGGGCCGCAACATCAGGTGATAGGTATTGCCAAGCAGGATGTCGGCGCCGGTGGCCCGCACGCTTTCCGGCAGCATCGCCTTGACGGTGCCGGCGGTGCCGACCGGCATGAAGGCGGGGGTGCGGATCTCGCCGCGCGGGGTGGAGATGACGCCCGTGCGGGCGCGCCCGTCACGGGCCTTGAGCGAGAACGAGAAGCGGGAAGCCATGCGCCCCGTTACCTCGGCCGCTTCGGTCCGGCAACCCGGACCGCAGCGGCTCGGTCAGCCGAAGAGCACAGTGGCGAGGAGATTCAGGTTCAGCGCAATGATGACCACCGCGACCAGGGCGCAAAGCGCGGTCAGCCAGCGCGGCGCGACAAGCTCGCCCATCTTTTCCCGGCTGGCGGTGAACATGACCAGGGGCACGATGGCAAAGGGCAACTGGAAGGACAGGACCACCTGGCTGAGGATCAGGAGCTTTCCGGTTTCGGACGAGCCATAGAGCAGGATCACCGCCATGGCCGGCACGATGGCCAGAAGCCGTGTCACCAGCCGCCGCAGCACCGGGCTGAGGCGGAAGTTGATGAAGCCCTCCATGACGATCTGCCCCGCCATGGTCGCCGTCACCGTGGCGTTCAGACCGCAGCACAGCAGCGCCACACCGAAGAGGACCGGCGCCAGCGCCCCGCCGAGGAGGGGGGACAGCAGGGCATGGGCCTTGTCGATCTCCACCACCTCGGTGTTGCCGCTCTTGTGGAAGGCGGCCGCCGCAAGGATGAGGATCGAGGCGTTGACGAGGAGCGCCAGCATCAGGGCGATGGTCGAATCCCAGGTCGCCAGCCGCAGGGCCTCGCGCTTTTCCGAAGGTTCGACGCCGAAGGCGCGGGTCTGGACGATCCCTGAATGCAGATAGAGATTGTGCGGCATCACGGTGGCACCGATGATGCCGAGGGCGATGTAGAGCATCTCCGGATTGGTGGCGATCTCGACCGAAGGCGCGAAGCCCACGATCACCTCCCGCCAGACCGGATCGGCCATGGCGATCTGGACGACGAAACAGGCGGCGATGACGCCGAGAAGCGCCATCACGAAGGCTTCGACCCAGCGGAAGCCCCGGTTCTGCAGCCAGAGGATCAGGAAGACATCGGCGGCAGTGATGAAGATGCCGATCTCCAGCGGGATGCCGAACAAAAGGTTCAGGCCGATCGCGGTGCCGATCACCTCGGCAAGGTCGGTGGCGATGATCGCCGCCTCGGCGAAAAGCCAGAGCGGCACGGCGATCCAGTTCGGGAAGGCGTCGCGGCAGGCCTGGGCGAGGTCACGCCCGGAGGCCACTGCCAGCCGTGCACAGAGCGACTGGAGCAGGATCGCCATGATGTTGGACAGAAGGGCTACGAAGAGCAGCGTATAGCCAAATTTCGCCCCGCCGGCGAGCGAGGTGGCCCAGTTGCCCGGATCCATATAGCCCACGGCCACCAGATAGCCCGGCCCGACAAAGGCCAGGAATCGCTTCATCGGCCCTTTGCCGGTCGGAAGCACAACGCTGCGGAAGACCTCCGACAGCGACGGCGCATGCCTCTGACGGCGCCATCCTCCTTGCACTGCTTCCACGAAAAAATCCTGCGAATGAGTTTCAATTGCAGAGATGGCGCAGACTCCGGCGGATGTCAATTCCCCGGGCGCCCTTGGGGGGCTCAGTGACAAATCCGTGTCACCGACACGAGCCCCTCGGGAGGGCAGTCTGAGGCCTCCGGTCCGCAATGCCGCGCGGGCGCCCGCTCCTGCGGAACACGTCGCCTTTGCGCGGAGGTGCCGCTTTCCTGCCTCCCCTTGTCCTCCCCACCGATATGCTCCATCACCGGCGCCAACCCTTTCCTGATGGTTTTGCGATGCCTGATACTGTGATCAAGCCCACCGAAGAGATCTCCGTGCGCGAGGTCTTCGGCATCGACACCGACATGAAGGTCAAGGGCTTCGAGACCCGCTCCGACCGGGTGCCGGAGATCGATCCGACCTACAAGTTCGATCCCGACACCACGCTCGCGATCCTCGCGGGCTTTGCCTACAACCGCCGGGTGATGATCCAGGGCTATCATGGCACCGGGAAGTCCACCCATATCGAGCAGGTGGCCGCCCGGCTGAACTGGCCCTGCGTGCGGGTGAACCTCGACAGCCACATCTCGCGGATCGACCTGATCGGCAAGGACGCGATCAAGCTGCGCGACGGCAAGCAGGTGACCGAGTTCCACGAAGGCATCCTGCCCTGGGCGCTGCGCAATCCTGTGGCCATTGTTTTCGACGAATATGATGCCGGACGGGCGGATGTGATGTTCGTGATCCAGCGGGTCTTGGAACATGACGGCAAGCTGACGCTTCTGGACCAGAACGAGATCATCAC
This sequence comes from uncultured Rhodobacterales bacterium, assembly GCA_964602115.1. Classification (GTDB taxonomy): domain Bacteria; phylum Pseudomonadota; class Alphaproteobacteria; order Rhodobacterales; family Rhodobacteraceae; genus JANOGU01. Next base: position 80 of record CAZRQN010000013.1, on the reverse strand, counting down.
CCCCCACCCGTCCTTCCGGCTCTTTGCCACGTCGAACACCGTGGGCCTGGGCGACACGACCGGCCTTTACCACGGCACCC